>NZ_JBYIPB010000038.1:0-524 GCF_057706855.1 Microbacterium sp. bgisy207 | reverse complement strand
AGCCCGCGGGGCGCGCTGCAGCTCAGAGGCGATCTGAGCAACCGAGCTTTCTGACCCGACGAGGAGCACACGCGACATGTACTGCCCGTTGTATCGCTTTGCGAAGAGCCAGTGTCGCCAGAGCCACCGGACAAGAACGAGCATGATGATGCCAAGCGGCAAGCTGATAAGCAGGTAGCCGCGCGCGATATCGACCTGGAACAAGAATGCGACGATCGCAATCATGCCGAACAGGCGGATGCTGGAGTCAATCACTCGGATGTATTCGCTCGACCCCGTGCCAATAACACGGTAACTGCGGGAATCCGCGAGCGACAGTGCCCACCACCAGAGCGCCACGAGGAGCGCCGAGGCGAACCAGTAGGAGATGGCTGTCAACCTTCCGTCGCGCGCGAAGGCTAGTGCAGCGTTCCCCGTGCCGAACCAGAAGATCTGTGTTCCGAAAACTACCCAGACGAGCACGATGAGATCGCTGATCCACAGACGTCTCGTGTACATCGACTGCCACCGTTGCGGTGAGCCGT
>NZ_JBYIPB010000037.1:0-545 GCF_057706855.1 Microbacterium sp. bgisy207 | reverse complement strand
GACAAGCAGAAGGAACGCTACAAGGGACGCAACGTCGTAGAACGCTGCTTCAACCGTCTCAAGCAGTGGCGCGGCATCGCGATGCGCTCGGACAAACTCGCCCGCAACTACCGAGCCGCCGTCAGCCTCGCCGCGGCGCTGATCTGGATCAAGACCGATCTCCGCTGAGCGCTTCGCGCTCCTGCAGCGTGCGCTCAAGCTGTCCCACCGTCGGCGCACCCGCAAAGCCGCGCTCGGTCAGATAGACCCTGCACGCCAAGTCGGCAGTGTTCCCCTGGGACGGGAACAAGTCCTGACCGTCCAGAAGAATCGTGGGCGAGCCCGCGAAACCAGAGCTCACCGCCTCAGCCTCGGTGCGGATCAACACGAACTCCACCGGAACATCGCCCCGTCCGATCGAGTCGAGCACCAGCCGTACTCGATCGCCCGCCTCCTGCCAATTCGGGCAATCCTCGATATGCAGCACCTGGATCTTCACACGCCCATTCTCCCGCGCAACTCGCGGCGGCTGGCCACCCCGCACCTTCTTGATCAACACGCCCTAG
>NZ_JBYIPB010000036.1:0-769 GCF_057706855.1 Microbacterium sp. bgisy207 | reverse complement strand
CCGAAAGCGATCGGCCGGCCCGGCTTCTTGCGGCGGTGCGCGATCTGGTCGTCCCGCTCGGGGATGGTCGCCGCGATCCTCCGGTCGCGGAGCCAGGCGCGGTTCGCCCTTGAGGGGTACCCCTTGTCGGCGAGCACCCGGTCGGGGCGGGTGCGGGGGCGGCCCTTCCCGTCGCGGGGAACGCGGATGTTCTCCAGCACCGCGCTCATCATCGTGGTGTCGTTGATGTTCCCGGCGGTGATCATCATGCTCAGCGGCCGGCCGCGGCCGTCGCAGACCAGGTGCAGTTTGGTCGTCAGCCCGCCGCGGGAGCGTCCGATCCCGTGATCAGGCGGCTCGGACCACGGATTCTTGTGATTCGGCACAGCCCCCTGTGTCCCGGGCGAGGGTCGCGCCGTGCTGATGCACGCGCGCGATCGTGGAGTCGATCGAGACGACCCAGTCGATTTCCCCAGCGGCGTCGGCCTGCTTCTGCACCTCGGTGAGCAGCTTCTGCCAGGTGCCGTCCCCGGCCCACCGGTTGAACCGCTTGTAGATCGAGTTCCACTTCCCGAACCGTTCCGGAACGTCACGCCACGGCGCACCGGTCCGGTACTTCCACGCCATCCCCTCGATAGCGAGCCGGTGATCCGTCCACGGCCGCGACCGACCGGTCACCGTCGGCATCAACGGCTCCATCACGGCCCACACCTCGTCAGAGATCTCCTGTCGCGTCACCGTTCAAGACTCACCCACCGAGGAGCGGAACCTCTTGATCAACACGCCCTAG
>NZ_JBYIPB010000035.1:0-1105 GCF_057706855.1 Microbacterium sp. bgisy207 | reverse complement strand
CTAGCTGTACTGCCCAGGGAGGTTGTTTGATCTGGCTTCCCTGATGTGACGAGAACCTCCCGGCAGAGTGGAGCTGCTACCGCATCCGCTCTGAACCAGGAGGTTCTCGTGTCTCACGCTAACGCGGCGCTCACCCCGCGCCAAAGGCTCCGTCTTGCACAGAAGATCGTCGACGAGGAGTGGACGGTCGCCGCGGCGGCGGACTACTTCCGTGTCTCCTGGCCCACCGCCGCGAAATGGGCGCGACGCTACGTCGAGCTCGGTGAAGCGGGGATGGCCGACCGGTCCTCGCGCCCGCATGCGCATCCGAACAAGACCCCGACGCACCGTGTGAAGAAGATCGTGCACCTGCGGATCCGCAAGCGCCTGGGGCCGGTCCAGATCGCCGACCGCGTCGGGATGCCGGCCTCGACCGTCCACGCGGTGCTGAAACGGTGTCGACTGAACCGGCTCTCGCATGTCGATGTGAAGACCGGGGAACCCGCCCGCCGGTACGAGCACGACAAGCCCGGCGCGCTGATCCATGTCGACGTGAAGAAGCTCGGCAACATCCCCGACGGCGGCGGCTGGCGCTACGTCGGACGGTCCCAAGGCGACCGCAACCGAGCAGTCACGGCCAAGCGCACCGGAAAGCGAGGCATCGCCGGCGACATGGTCACCGGCACCGCCTACGTCCACACCGTCATCGACGACCACTCCCGCGTCGCTTACGCCGAGATCCACGACGACGAACGCGCCGAGACCGCGATCGGCGTCCTGCAACGGGCCGTGTCCTGGTTCGCCGACCGCGGCGTCCGCGTCGAACGGGTCCTCTCGGACAACGGCCCCGCCTACCGCTCCCACGCCTGGCGACGCGTCTGCGCCGAGCTCGCCATCACACCCAAGCGCACACGTCCTTACCGTCCGCAGACGAACGGGAAGATCGAGCGATTCCATCGCACTATGGCCGACGGTTGGGCCTACGTGAAGCACTACAACAGCGAATCAGCCCGCCGCGCAGCCCTGCCCGCCTGGCTGCACTTCTACAATCACCACAGGCCCCACACTGCGATCGGGAAGCTCCCGCCCATCAGCCGGATCTCAAACAACCTGCCTGGGCAGTACA
>NZ_JBYIPB010000034.1:0-1371 GCF_057706855.1 Microbacterium sp. bgisy207 | reverse complement strand
GAGTTTCTCGACACCGTGCGGTCAGCTGTGTTGATTATGCCGCGCTGAGCTCGGGGATGACCACCTCCTCGACTTGGTCGCTGTTCATGGTGTCGAGTTCACGCATGGAGTGCTCGGAGAAGTAGCGGCGGTCGCCGGCTTCCCACTCGTCGTGCTGCTCGACCAGGACCGCGCGGGCCAGGCGCAGCAGCGCGGCTGGGTTGGGGAACACCCCGACGACGTCGGTGCGGCGTTTGATCTCTTTGTTGACGCGTTCCAGCGGGTTGGTGGACCAGATCTGCCGCCAGTGCTTTTGCGGGAACCCGGTGAAGGCCAGCAGGTCCTCTTTGGCGTCGCAGAGCATGGCGGCAACCTTGGGGTGGGACCGCTCAAGCATGCGGGCGACCTCGTCGAACTGGGCGATGACATGCTTGGCGTCGGGTTGCGCGAAGATCGTGCGGATCACGCTGGCGACCATGTCCTGGCTGCCTTTCGGGACCACGGACAGCACGTTGCGCATGAAGTGCACCCGGCAGCGTTGCCAGGCAGCGCCCTGCAGCACGGTGCTGATTGCCTTCTTCAGCCCGGTGTGCGCGTCAGAGATCACCAGCTTCGTGCCGGCCAGCCCACGGGCCTTGAGTGAGCGCAGGAAGCTGGTCCAGAACGGCTCACTCTCGGTGTCGCCGACGTCGAAGCCGAGGACCTCCCGGCGGCCGTCAGCGGCGACCCCAACGGCGACGACGATCGCTTGGGAGACGACCCGGTGGTTCACCCGCGCTTTGCAGTACGTGGCGTCCAGGAACACATACGGGTAGGCCACCGGCGCCAGGTCACGATCGCGGAACGCGGCGACCTCAGCATCCAGATCGGCGCAGATTCTCGACACCTCGGACTTCGAGATCCCGGTGTCCGCGCCGAGCGCCTTGACCAGGTCGTCGACCTTCCGGGTCGAGACGCCGTGCAGGTAGGCCTCCACCACCACCGCGAACAGCGCCTGATCGACCCGGCGGCGCCGCTCCAGCAGCGACGGGAAGAACGTCCCCTGCCGCAGCTTCGGGATCCGCAGCTCCAGATCCCCAGCCGTGGTCGACAGGGTCCTCGGACGGGAGCCGTTGCGCTGGGTGGTTCGGGCGGCGGTGCGTTCGAACGGGCCGGCGCCGATCACCGCGGTCGCCTCGGCATCGATCAGCTCCTGGTAGAGCGTCTCGGTCGCGACCCGGATCCGGTCGGTGACATCGGTGAGTTTCAGTTCCGCAAGCAGGTCAAGCAGGGCAGACTGGTCTAGAGCCATCGTGTGTTTGTGTCTTTCTGTGAGTGACTTTGATCGGTACTCACTGACCATCGCACGATGGCTCACCACGTTCACGACGTGACACTCGAGCCCGAGAACTA
>NZ_JBYIPB010000033.1:0-1382 GCF_057706855.1 Microbacterium sp. bgisy207 | reverse complement strand
TGAAGCGCCCTGGGTTTCGTAGAGGCTCGGTTACCTGGAACCGGCTCCGACGGGAACCTGTTCTCCAACGTAGCTGACGGGCTCGTGGGATGCCCAGTGGGCGGCCTCGAGCTCGGCGGGCGGGATGTGCCCGATCTCGCCGTGCAGGCGCCGGTGGTTGTACCAGTCGACGTATTCGGCGACCGCGATCTCGACGTCGCGGATCGACGCCCACCCGCCCTTGGGGCGCATCATCGGGTTGCGGATGCACTCGGCCTTGAACAGCGAGTTCAGCGCCTCGGCCATCGCGTTGTCGTAGCTGTCCCCGACCGTTCCGACCGACGCGACGGCGTCGGCTTCGGCGAGGCGCTCGGTGTAGCGAATCGCTCGATACTGAACTCCGGCATCGCTGTGATGGATCAGCCCGGTGATGTCCTGCCCCGCTCTGCGGCGCTCCCAGAGGCCCATGTCGAGCGCGTCGAGGGCGAGATCGGTGCGCAAGCTTGTGGACACCTGCCAGCCGACGACACGGCGAGAGAACACGTCGAGGACGAATGCGGCGTAGGTCCACCCGGCGTGGGTGCGGATGTATGTCAGGTCCGCGACCCAGAGCTGGTTCGGCGCGGTCGCGGTGAACGCGCGCTTCACGAGGTCGGCGGGCCGGTCGGTCTCCGCACCGTCCCCGAAGGTGGTCTTGCGGGTCTTGTCGCGCCGGATGCCCTGGATGCCCGCGGCGCGCATCAGCCGCTCGACGGTGCAGCGGGCGACCTCGACGCCCTCCCGGTTCAGGGCCGCGTGGACTTTCCGGGCGCCGTAGACGCCGAGGTTCGCCTTGTGGACCACCCGGATGTCCTCGGTCAGCTCCGCGTCCCTGACGGCCCGGGCAGACGGCGGTCTGCTCTTTGCGGCGTAATAGGTGCTCGGGGCGATCTGGACGTCCGCGTCACGCAGGACCTGGCAGATCGGCTCGACCCCGAACCGGTCGCGGTGCCCGTCGATGTACTCGACGAGCACCGCAGTCGGCACCTCGGCTACTTCAGCTTGCGGTCGAGCTCCGCCGCGGCGAAAAACGCCGATGCCGTCTTCAGGATCTCATTCGCTCGCCGCAGCTCCCGCACCTCGGCCTCAAGCTCCTTGATCCGCTGCGCCTCCGCGGTCGTCACCCCGGGCGCCTGCCCGGCGTCGATCTCGACCTGCTTCACCCAGCCGCGCAGCGTCTCCGGGTTGATCCCGAGCTGCTCGCCGATGCGCTGCAGCGCACCGGCCTTTCGTGCGGGGTCTTGTCGTGCCTCAACCGCGAGCCGCGTCGCGCGCTCACGCAACTCGTCCGGGTACTTCTTCGGTGCTGCCATGACTCTCATCCTCCGTGAGTTGAGAGCCTCCACCGAACCCGGGGCGCTTCA
>NZ_JBYIPB010000032.1:0-1386 GCF_057706855.1 Microbacterium sp. bgisy207 | reverse complement strand
GGGACTGTCTGAATAACGGTGTGTGGGGTCCGGCCTGATCCGAAAGGAGATGGCCGTGGCTGACACGACCACTGTCGTTGTTGACGACGAGATGATTGATCCCGTGACCGGGGAGATCATCGATCAGAAAGAACTCGCAGAACGCTTGCTCGCGCAGGCGAAGGAGCAGGGCGTGAGCCTGACGGGGCCGGGCAGCCTGCTCAGCCAGCTCACGAAGAACGTGCTCGAGACCGCGCTGAATGCCGAGTTGACCGAGCACCTCGGCCACGAGCACGGCGGGACCCCGATCGGCGAGAACATGCGTAACGGGACGCGGGTCAAGACGGTGCTCACCGAGATCGGGCCCGTCGAGATCGAGGTGCCCAGAGACCGTGACGGCTCGTTCGAACCGGTGATCGTCCCGAAAAGGAAGCGCCGACTGGACGGGGTCGATCAGATCGTGCTCTCGTTGACCGCGCGAGGGCTGACGACGGGTGAGATCGCGGCGCATTTCGATGAGGTCTATGGGGCGAAGGTCTCCAAGGACACGATCAGCCGGATCACCGAGAAGGTCGCCGGGGAACTCGCCGAATGGTCGAGCAGGCCGTTGGATGCGCTCTACCCGGTGATCTTCGTCGACGCGATCGTGGTGAAGGTCCGTGACGGGCAGGTGAGGAACACCCCGTTCTATGTCGTGATGGGCGTCACCGTGAACGGGGAACGCGACATCCTCGGCATCTGGGCCGGTGACGGCCAGGAGGGTGCGAGGTTCTGGCTGCAGGTGTTCACCGAGCTGAAGAACCGGGGTGTCGAGGACGTGCTCATCGCGGTCTGCGACGGGCTGAAGGGTCTCCCGGAGGCGATCAACACCACTTGGGAGCAAACGGTCGTCCAGCAGTGCATCGTCCATCTGATCCGCAACTCGTTCCGCTACGCCGGCCGGCAGCACCGCGACGCGATCGTCCGTTCCCTCAAACCCGTCTACACGGCCCCGTCGGAGCAGGCGGCGAAGGATCGGTTCGAGGAGTTCGCCGCCGAGTGGGGCGGACGGTATCCGGCGATCGTGCAGCTCTGGAAGAACAGCTGGGCGGAGTTCGTGCCGTTCCTCGAGTATGACGTCGAGATCCGGCGGGTGATCTGCACGACCAACGCGATCGAGTCAATCAACGCTCGCTATCGGCGCGCCGTGAGAGCTCGGGGGCACTTTCCCAACGAGGCCGCCGCGCTGAAATGTCTCTACCTCGTGACGCGGTCGCTTGACCCGACTGGCGGCGGAAGGGCACGCTGGGTGATGAGGTGGAAGCCCGCGCTGAACGCGTTCGCGATCACCTTCGCCGGACGGTTCGAGAAAACCACTCACGAATGAAAACCGCCGGATCCCACACACCGTTTATCGGACAGACCCGA
>NZ_JBYIPB010000031.1:0-1449 GCF_057706855.1 Microbacterium sp. bgisy207 | reverse complement strand
GGGCTTGTCAAGTCTTCTGTGTAAGCGGGTTGGTGTTGGTGGTTAGAGGTAGGGGGTGATGCGGTCGGGGTAGGCGAGTGCGAGTTGTTCGAGGGCTTGTTTCCAGTTCGTGGTCACGTTGCCCTCGATGAGTCGGCCGGAAGCTTTTCGCTGGCTGGAGGGGCGCCCGCGTTCCTTCTCGCGTTCTCGGGCGCGCTTGTCTTCGATGTCGCAGATCGCCAGCCAGAGCAGCTTGACCGCGGCGGCGTCGTTGGGAAAGTGACCCCGCGATTTCGTCACTTTCCGCAGCTGGTAGTTCAGCGACTCGATCGCGTTGGTGGTGTAGATCACGCGGCGCAGCTCGGGCGGGAACGCCAGGAACGGGGTGAACCGGTCCCAGGCGTCCTGGAACGTCTTCACCGCCGAGGGGTAGCGGCGGCCGAGCTCGGAGTCGCTGAACGCCTCGAGCGCTTCGAGCGCGGCGTCCTCGTTCACCGCGGTGTAAATCGGTTTCAGCGCGGCGGCGACGGCTTTGCGGTCTTTGTAGTTCACGAACCGCATCGCCGCGCGGATCAGGTGGACCACGCAGGTCTGCACGGTCGCTTGCGGCCACGTCGCCGCGACCGCCTCGGGAAATCCGGTGAGCCCGTCGGTGCAGACGATCAGCACGTCGCGGATGCCACGGTTGGCAAGCTCGGCGCAGACCGATGCCCAGAACTTCGCGCCTTCGGTGGCCTGCACCCAGATACCCAGGACGTGCTTGATCCCGTCCATGTCGACCCCGACGGCGATATGCGCGGCCTTGTTGCGCACGTGACCGCCGTCACGGATCTTCACGATGATCGCGTCGAGATAGATCACCGGATACAACGCTTCCAATGGGCGGGTCTGCCACGCGAGGACCTCGTCGGCGACCTGGTCGGTGATCTTCGAGATCGTCTCATGGCTGAGCTCGGTGCCGATCGTGTTCGCGAGATGATGCTGGATATCGCGGATGGTCATCCCGCCGGCATAGAGCGAGATGATCATCCCGTCCAGCCCATCCAGCCGGCGCTGCCCCTTCGGGACGAGCATCGGGGTGAACGACCCGTTCCGATCCCGCGGGACCGATAGGTCGATCTCACCGATCTCGGTCGACACCGTCTTCGGCGTCGTGCCGTTGCGGGAGTTCGGATACAGCGACGCTTCCGCATCACCACGCTCGTACCCGACGTGCTCGGTCAGCTCCGCGTCCAGGCCCCGCTCCAGCGCGGCCTTCAGCATGCCACCGAGCAGCCCCTGATCGCCCGTCAGCGGGGTGCCGGCATCGATCTTCGCGAAGATCTCATCCATCGCACCCGACGACTTCAACTGATCAGCGAGCTCCTTCTGCCGACGCCTGCGCTCCTCGCGCTCCGGACTGATAGCCATGGTCTCCATGATGTTCTCCTTCGAGGTGAACCCCACTCACACAGACCATCTGACACCCCC
>NZ_JBYIPB010000030.1:0-1518 GCF_057706855.1 Microbacterium sp. bgisy207 | reverse complement strand
GAGTGGATGCTCCTATTGCTGTCAAGCGGCCAGTGGTGGGCTGATCTGTTCCAGGACGGCGGTCGCTCGGGCTTCGAGTTCAGGGTCGGCGCGGGTGCCGATCTCGAGTCGTCGGAGCCGCTGGTAGGGGACGTCGAGAGTGGCGGCGAGAACGCTGATCGGGATACCGACCGCCTGTCGGCGTGCTCGGAGTTCGCGTCCGATGGGATTGTCGGTGGCGGGGTTAAGCAGAGCGGCATAGATCTCGTTCGCGACGTGGCGTTTGAGGCAGCGCATGATGTCACGGTCGGTGAGTTGCTCCGAACGACGCCTCTCGAAGTAGGCCATCGTGCGAGGCTCGCGGTGCCGCATGCGTAAGAGCACGATCCTGTGCAACGCGGCGTTCGCGTGGCGGTTACCGCCGCGGGAGAGCCGGTGCCGGGTGCGTTGCCCGGAGGAGGCGGGGATCGGGGCGACGCCGGCGAGAGCGGCGAAGCTCGCGCGGGTGCCGAGCCGCTCGGGGTTGTCGCCCGCGGCGACGAGGAGCGTCGCCGCGGTGACGGGACCGACGCCGCTCAGCGACAGCAGCGTCGGATTGACCTGCCGGACGAGCACCTCCAGCTGTTGTTCGATGAGGTCGATCTCGGCTTGCATGGTGAGGTGCCGGACCGCGAACCGTCGCAGTGTCTGCCGGGCGACGACCTCAGGATCGGGGGACATGATTGTCCCGGGACGGGTTTTGGCGAGCGTGTTCACCAGACGCTGCCCACTGAGCGCCCGGAACGCCTGTCGCACGAGCTCGGGGGCTGTGATCAGTAGCGCATGGATCTGGTTCATCACTTGCGCCCTGGCCTTGGCCGCTGAGCGGCGCTCTGCGAGGAGGATCCGCATCGACTCGACCGCGCCATCACCGGACTTCGGGATCGCGGTGTCCGTCCCCGCGAGGACAGCGACCGCTGCCTGGCGGGCGTCGAGCGGGTCGGACTTGCCGCGACGACGGCGGGCTTGCCGGTCCTGCCTTGCGACTTCGACGACGGTTAGCCCCGCCGCGGTCAGCGCGCGTGCGAGACCAGCCCCATACGACCCCGTTCCCTCCACCCCGACGCGGACGACATCGCCGTGGGCGTGGAGGAACGTGACGATCTGCGCGTATCCGCGACCGTCGGCGCGGAACTCTCGGTCCGCGACGGGTCTGCCGACGAGATCGAGGATCGCGACGTGATGCGTGTTCTTGTGCGTGTCGACCCCGGCAACCAGCTCGGCGTCTGGTGGTAGCAGGTTGGTGAGCGGCGGGTCGAGTGTCATGCTCGTCATTGACGGGATTCCCTTCCAACGGTGATGAACGTCACCGCGGGTCGGGTGAGTGCAGACAGCACAAAGGTGAGACGACTACCCGGTCAGGCTCCTATCAAGTCATGTGCCCGCCCGGCCCGCAGCGACCCCGGCGTCGACGGACAGATCCACAAAAAGACAGCCGCGAACGGCGTCCGTGTAATTTCGGGTCACGCCGGCGCCGGAGCCGAATCCATCATCTCTGTG
>NZ_JBYIPB010000003.1:0-281277 GCF_057706855.1 Microbacterium sp. bgisy207 | reverse complement strand
CCAGGGACGTCACCGCTCGCGCAACGACGGGCATCCGCACGACGACGGATGGCTTGCGCGCATCGGGCTGTTGTTGTGCAGATCTCCGCGCGGTTGGGCGGACGGTGGGCATCCGCACCCAGCGCGACAGTGCCGTTGTTTCCTCGGCGCGTCTCCGCTTGCCGCCGCGCAGTGACGAGCATCCGCACAATGACGGATGGTTTGACCGTATCGGGCTGTTGTTGTGCAGATCTCCGTGCGAGGGCGGGGCCCGGGTTCGCGATAGCCGGGGGACGGCGGGGCGGATGTCTCCTCCCCAGGCTCTGATGGAGGCGAGTTGTGCGGCGTGGGGCGGTCGGGATGCCGTGCGGACCGTCGCGACCGGAGCCTGGAGGGGTGGCCACTACTGATCCGCTTCTTGCGCTCGCGCGTACGGTGACGGATGCCGGGGGAGTGGCGCGGTGCACCACGCTCGTCGAGCGCGGACACAGCCGCTACCGCATCGACCGGGCGATCGCGGCTGGGTGGCTGGTGCGTGTGCGCCGCAATTGGGTCGCGTTGGCGGATGCGGATGCGGAACTGGTCGATGCCTCACGTCGCGGCGTGGTGCTCACGTGCGTCACGCTCGCGCGTCGGCGCGGGCTCTGGGTGCCATCCGACGAGGAGGTTGCGCACGTGGCGGCACGGGCGGACTCCTCTGCGTATGACACGAGGGGCGTCGTCGTCCATTGGCGTCGCCCCGTCGTGCCGCGGCATCCGGATGCCCTCGAGGACTCGATCGAAAACGCGCTCGTGCTCGCTGCGACGTGCATGGCTCGTGAATCGGCGCTGGCGATCTGGGAGTCCGCGCTTCGGCAAGGCCTCGTTTCCCGAGAGGGGCTCAGCCGCCTCCACCTTCCGCCCGCCGCCCGCGCCCTGTTGACGAGCGCGGTGGGCTGGTCGGACTCGGGTCTGGAGACCCTGTTTCGTGACCGACTGCGGTGGCTCGGCATCCGTATTCTGCCGCAGGCATGGATCTGTGGGCACCGGGTCGATTTCCTGATCGGCGAGCGGCTGGTGATTCAGATCGACGGTGGGACGCACGTCGGTGCGCAGCGAACGAGCGACATCGCGCACGACGCCGAGCTCGTACTGCGCGGCTACCACGTGTTGCGGTTCTCTTATGCGCACATCATGCACGACTGGCCGCACGTGCAGGACACGATCATGCGCGCCGTTGCGCAGGGCCTGCACCTCGCACAACGCCCGTGATCTGCACGACGACCCCCCGCCGCGCCGCATCCGTCGGTTGTTGCGCGGATCACGGTTGTTGTGCGGCGCCGCCGGTGGCGACTTCGGGGGCGGATGCCTAGGGCTCGGGTTATGCCACGGATGCCGCGGGCCAGCCCGCCCTGTCGACAGCGAATGCCAGATGCGGCATATCAATGCCCCGGTAGCGGACGACGAAACGCTCGCGCACGGTCATCCCCAGTCGGATGGCGACGTTCATAGACCGGAGGTTCGTGTCGCGCACCCGCGCATAGACGCTGTCGGTGTCCAGGTGTGCGAACGCCCAGTCCACGCAGGCGCGGGCCGCCTCCGTCGCATACCCGTGTCCCCAGTGGCCTCGCGCGAGGTGGTACCCGACTTCGATGACGGTCCTATCTCCCACGGGCTGGGTCGTGATCCCGCAGTCACCGATCAGTTCTTCGGTATCCGCGCGCAGGAGTGCCCACAGGCCGTACCCCTCCGTCGCGTAGCGGTGCCGCTGCTTCGCGATCCACTCGTTCGTCTCCTCGAGCGAGAAGCCGTGCTCGTAGGCGGCCATCGCGATCGGGTCGCCGAGCGCCACGTGCAGGGCGGGGGCGTCGGATGCCTCCAGTTCGCGCATCCGCAGCCGCGGCGTGACCAGGTCCACGGTCAGGCCTCGGTCACTATGCCGGCCTCGACATGCCAGTGACGGGTGAGGCGCACCGTGTCGAGCATCCGGCGATCGTGGGTGACCAGCAGCAGGGTGCCGTCGTAGCTGTCGAGCGCCTGTTCGAGCTGCTCGATCGCGACGAGGTCGAGGTGGTTGGTCGGTTCGTCGAGCACGAGGACGTTCACGCCCCGGGCCTGTAACAGCGCCAGCCCGGCGCGGGTGCGCTCCCCGGGAGAAAGCTCATCGACGGCGCGACCGACGTGGTCGGCCTTGAGGCCGAACTTCGCGAGCAGGGTGCGCACGTCAGCGGCGGTCCATTCCGGCACCTGCGCTTCGAACGCCGTAGCCAGGTCCCGGCTGCCGGCGAGAGTCCTCCGCGCCTGATCGATCTCACCGATCGCGACGCTCGCGCCGAGACTCGCGCTCCCGGCATCCGGCTGCACGCGCCCCAGCAGCAGGCGCAGCAGCGTCGACTTGCCCGCGCCGTTGGGTCCCGTGATCCCGATCCGGTCGCCCGCGTCGATCTGCACCGATACCGGACCGAGCGTGAAGTCGCCCTGCCGCACCACGGCGGCGGATGCCGTCGAGACGACCGAGCTCGACCGCGGCGCCTGCCCGATCGTGAACTGCAGCTGCCACTCCTTGCGCGGCTCCTCGACCTCGACGAGGCGCGCGATCCGGCTCTCCATCTGCCGTACCTTCTGCGCCTGCTTCTCGCTGGACTCCGTCGAGGCCTTCCGCCGAATCTTGTCGTTGTCGGGCGCCTTGCGCATCGCATTGCGCACGCCCTGACTCGACCACTCCCGCTGGGTGCGCGCGCGGCTGACGAGGTCCGCCTTCTTCTCGGCGAACTCCTCGTACTCTTCCCGCGCGTGGCGCCGCACGGTCGCGCGCTCCTCGAGGAACGCGTCGTACCCGCCGCCGTAGACGCGGTTGGTGCCCTGCGCGAGGTCCAGCTCGACGACGCGCGTCACGATCGCCGAGAGGAACTCCCGGTCGTGGCTGACGAGGACGACCGCGCCGCGATATCCGCGCAGAAACCCCTCGAGCCGGGCCAGCCCGTCGAGGTCGAGATCGTTGGTGGGCTCGTCGAGCAGCACGACATCGAAGCGCGAGAGCAGCAGGGCAGCGAGCGCGACGCGCGCGGCCTGCCCTCCCGAAAGCGCGGTCATCGGCACGTCGATCGACAGCTCGAGTCCGAGTTCGGCGAGCGTGGCGGGGAGGCGCTCGTCGAGATCGGCCGCTCCGCTCGCAAGCCACCGTTCGAGCGCCGCCGCATACACGTCGCCGGGGTCCGCGGCGGGACCGGCATCCGAGGATTGGGCATCCGTGGAGCCGGCGAGCGCGGCGGCTGCCGCATCCATCTCCCGCGTCGCCTGGGCCGCGCCCGTGCGCCGCCCGACGTAGTCCGCGACCGTCTCGCCGGGGATCCGCTCGTGCTCCTGTGGCAGCCATCCGATGAACGCGTCGGCCGGCGTGCGGATGACGTTGCCCTCGAGCGGCTCGTCGATCCCGGCCAGGATGCGCAGCAGCGTCGACTTTCCCGCGCCGTTGGCGCCGACGACCCCGACGACATCGCCCGGCGCGACGACAAGGTCGAGCGCGCTGAAGAGCACGCGATGGTCGTGTCCGCCCGCGAGCTGCTTGGCGACGAGGGTGGCACTCATCCGTCCATTCTCGTCCACGCGGCATCCGTCGCCATCCGGGCGAGCAGCCTACGCACGGCGTCTGCTCTGTGCCGCCGATCTGCACAGGGACCGATGAATGCGCGGCATTCGTGCGTCGGTGTGCGGATGTCCGTGGTTGTACGGGCGGGTGCGCGGATGCCAGGACGTGCAGGTGCGCGGATGCCGGGACGTGCGGGTGCGACACGTTTGCTCGGCGACGGCGATCCGCACAAGGACGGATGAATGGGCGGCATCCGTGCGTCGTTGTGCGGATCTGCGTGGCTGTGCGGGTGGGCGCGGCGGGTGGGGATGGCGGACGCGGGTCGAGGGCGGGGACTGGGGCATGGGCGGGCGCACGGCGGGGCCTGGGCGCGGGTAGAATCGTGCCAGCAGCATCGATCCGGCCATCACCGGGGAGCTCTCGGAAGAACGGTCCCGCGAGGGGCTCAGTAGAACCGAGCGGGGCAGGCCCGTCACAGCCGCAGTGAGAGGGGCCGAACCGGACGCAGACCGGTACGGCACGCAGGGTGGTACCGCGGTCCGCGAGGATCGTCCCGGCAGACGTATCCGTGACCCCTGCGAGAGACCATGACCTACCCCCGCCCCTCGGCCTTCGGGCCCGCCGCCGACGTCTCCCCGAGCCCGCGGTTCCCCGCCATCGAGCGCGAGATCCTCGACTTCTGGCAGCGCGACGACACCTTCCGCGCGTCCATCGAGCAGCGTGAGGGCGCGCCCGAGTGGGTCTTCTACGACGGCCCCCCGTTCGCTAACGGCCTGCCGCACTACGGCCACCTGCTGACCGGCTACGCCAAGGACCTGTTCCCGCGGTTCCAGACGATGCGCGGCAAGAAGGTCGACCGGGTGTTCGGCTGGGACACGCACGGCCTGCCCGCCGAGCTCGAGGCGATGAAGCAGCTCGGCATCACGGAGAAGGCCGAGATCGAGCAGATGGGGATCGCCGCCTTCAACGCGAAGGCCCGGGAGTCGGTCCTCACCTACACGCGCGAGTGGGAGGACTACGTCACCCGCCAGGCGCGCTGGGTCGACTTCGAGCGCGGGTACAAGACCCTCGACACCGGATACATGGAGTCGGTCCTCTGGGCCTTCAAGACCCTCTACGACAAGGGCCTCGCATACGAGGGCTACCGCGTCCTCCCGTACTGCTGGCGTGACGAGACCCCGCTGTCGAGCCACGAGCTGCGCATGGACGACGACGTCTACAAGATGCGCCAGGACCCCTCGGTCACCGTCACCTTCCCCCTCGTGGGCGCGAAGGCCGAGGCGCTCGGGCTCACCGCCGTCCGAGCGCTCGCGTGGACGACGACCCCCTGGACCCTGCCGACGAACCTCGCGCTCGCGGTCGGTCCCGGCATCCGTTACGTCGTCGTGCCCGGCGGCCCGAACGGCGCCGCCGACGTGCACCGAACCCCCGCGGGCGAGGCGGACGACGCGCTCGAGGCGACCGCGCACGAGTACCTACTGGCCGAAGACCTGCTCGCCGGGTACGCGAAGGACCTCGGGTACGAGAGCGCCGAGGATGCCCGGGCGGCGGTCTCGCGCAGCATCCTGGGCGCAGAGCTTGCCGGGGTCGCGTACGACCGCCTGTTCGACTACTACGCGGATGCCGAGACCTGGGGCACCGGACACGCGTGGCAGATCCTCGTCGACGACTACGTCACCACCACCGACGGCACCGGCATCGTCCACCAGGCGCCGGCCTACGGTGAGGACGACCAGCGGGTCGCCGAGGCCGCCGGCATCCCGACGATCCTGTCCCTCGACGAGGGCGGCAGGTTCCTGCCGCAGGTCACGGATGTCGCCGGCGAGCTGTGGATGGATGCCAACCGTCCCCTCATCCGGCTGCTGCGCGAGCGGGGACGGATGCTGCGCGAAGCCAGCTACGAGCACTCCTACCCGCACTGCTGGCGGTGCCGGAACCCCCTGATCTACAAGGCGGTCTCGAGCTGGTTCGTGCGGGTGACCGAGATCAAGGACCGGCTGCTCGAGCTCAACGAGCAGATCACGTGGGCTCCCGAGAACGTCAAGCACGGTCAGTTCGGCAAGTGGCTCGAAGGGGCGCGAGACTGGTCGATCAGCCGCAACAGGTACTGGGGCTCGCCGATCCCGATCTGGAAGAGCGATGACCCCGAATACCCGCGCGTTGACGCGTACGGGTCGCTGGAAGAACTCGAGCGGGACTTCGGCACGCTACCGCGCAACGAGGCGGGCGAGGTCGACCTGCACCGCCCGTACATCGACGATCTCACGAGGCCCAACCCCGACGACCCGACGGGGCGTTCGACGATGCGGCGCATCGAGGACGTCTTCGACGTGTGGTTCGACTCCGGGTCGATGCCCTACGCGCAGGTGCACTACCCCTTCGAGAACCAGGAGTGGTTCGACGAGCACGCCCCAGCCGACTTCATCGTCGAGTACATCGGCCAGACCCGCGGCTGGTTCTACGTCATGCACGTGCTCTCAGGGGCGCTGTTCGACCGGCCGGCCTTCACGGGCGTCTCGTGCCACGGCATTGTGCTGGGCTCCGACGGCCAGAAGATGTCGAAGTCGCTGCGCAACTACCCCGACGTGTCGGAGGTGTTCGATCGCGACGGTTCCGACGCGATGCGGTGGTTCCTCATGTCCAGCTCGGTGCTGCGCGGCGGCAACCTCGTCGTCACCGAAGAGGGCATCCGCGCCGGGGTCCGCGAGTTCCTGCTGCCGTTATGGAACGCGTGGTACTTCTTCGCGACCTACGCCAACGCGGCATCCGGGCCCGACGGCGCCGGATACGAGGCATCCTGGCGCACCGACTCGACCGACGTGCTCGACCGTTACATCCTCGCGCTGCTCGGCGATCTGGTGACCGGGGTGGCGGCCGACCTCGACGTGCTCGACTCCACGAGCGCGGCCGAGAAGCTGCGCGACTTCGCCGAGGCGCTCACCAACTGGTACATCCGGCGCTCCCGCGACCGGTTCTGGCTGGGCGTCACGGACGATCCGGCCAGCCGCGAGGCGTTCGACACCCTCTACACGGTGCTCGAGACGCTCACCCGCGTGGCCGCACCGCTGATCCCGCTGGTTGCCGAGCGCGTCTGGCAGGGGCTCACCGGGGGCCGCAGTGTGCATCTGCAGGACTGGCCGGAAGCGGCATCCTTCGCCCCCGCCGCCGACATCCGCACCGCGATGGATGCCGTCCGCGAGGTCTCGAGCGTTGCCAACGCCCTGCGCAAGAAGGAGGGCAAGCGCGTGCGCCTCCCGCTGCCGCGGCTGACGGTCGCGGTGACGGGTGCCGCGGCCCTGAGCCAGTTCGAGGCGATCCTGCGCGATGAACTCAACGTCAAGAGCGTCGAGCTCGTCGAACTCACCGACGGCCTCGCGGAGTCCTACGGCATCAGCCAGCGGCTCGCGGTCAACGCGCGGGCGGCCGGTCCGCGCCTGGGCAAGCAGGTGCAGCACGTGATCGCCGGCGCGAAGGCAGGCCTGTGGAGCGAGCAGGACGGCGTGGTCGTCGTCGACGGCGTCGCACTGGAGCCCGGCGAGTACGAGCTGACGCTCGAGGCTGGGGGAGTGGCAGAGGGCACCGCGATCGCGCTGCTGGGCGCGGGAGGATTCGTGCTGCTCGACACGACCACGACACCCGAGCTGGAGGCCGAGGGGCTCGCGCGTGATGTCATTCGCGCCGTGCAGGACACCCGCAAGTCGGCAGGTTTCGAGGTCAGCGACCGCATCCGTCTGCGCCTGCTGTTCCAGGACCCGGATGACGGCCGCGCGGTCCAGTCCGCGTTCGAGGCTGCCGACGTGGCGGGGGAGACCCTCGCCGTCGACGCGCGGGTGCTGATCGCGGGCGAGCTCGACCCCGGCGAGGCAGGCGGCGTGAACACGTTCTCGGCCGTTGCCGCGCGCGGGCACGGAGCGAACGTCGCGGCGGGAACCTACGCGAACCGTGGATCGTTCATGGTCGTCGTCGAGCGCGTGGGAGGGGCCGAATGAACGACCGCGAGCGCGCGGACGCCGTGTACGACATCCTGCTGGCCCGCCAGGGCGAGCAGTGGGTGCAGCCGCGCATCGAGCGCACCCAGAAGCTCCTGGACTACCTCGATAACCCCCAGCGCACCTACCGCGTCATCCACGTCACCGGCACCAACGGCAAGACCTCGACCAGCCGCATCATCGAGAGTCTCGTCCGGGCCCACGGGCTGCGGACCGGCCTGTTCACGAGCCCGCACCTGGAGCGGTTCACCGAGCGCATCCTCATCGATGGTGAGCCCGTCGCCGACGAGGATCTCGCGGCCGCGTGGGACGAGATCGCCCCGTTCGTCGACCTCGTGGATGCCGAACTCACCGGAGCCGGCGATGCCGAGCTCACCTTCTTCGAGCTGCTCACCGTCCTGGCCTTCGTCGTATGCGCCGACGCGCCCGTCGATGTCCTGGTCCTCGAGGTCGGCATGGGCGGACTGTGGGACTCGACCAACACCGCCGACGGGGACGTCGCCGTGTTCGCCCCGATCGATCTGGACCATGCCTCGCGCCTGGGCGACACGATTGAGCAGATCGCCACTGTGAAAGCCGGGATCATCAAGCAGGATGCCGCGGTCGTGTCGGCCCGTCAGGCGTCGCCCGCTGAAGCGATCCTGCGCGGGCAGGCCGGGCGGCGCGACGCGTCCTTCGCGATCGAGGGGGAGCAGTTCGCGTTGCAGCGGTCGGCTCTGGCCGTCGGCGGGCAGCTCATCTCGGTGCGCGGACTCGCTGCCGAGTACGCCGATCTCTACCTCCCGCTGTATGGCGCTCACCAGGCATTCAACGCGGCGCTTGCCATCGCCGCGGTCGAGGCGCTCATCGGGGGCGGGCGTCAGCCGATCGCTCCGGACGTGCTGGTAGAGGGGCTTGCGAGCGTCACCTCTCCCGGACGACTCCAGCTCGTGGGCACGAGTCCCACGGTGCTGGTGGATGCCGCGCACAACCCCCACGGAGCCCGTGCGCTCGCGCAGGCGCTGGGCGAAGCGTTCGACTTCGACGAGTGGGGACTCGTGGTGGGTGTGCTGTCCGATAAGGACGCCGACGGGATCATCGCGGAACTCAGCGAGGTGGCGACGGAGATCTTCGTGACGGCGCCGGACTCGGACAGGGCGACGGATGCCGACGCTCTTGCCGATCTGATTGAGGCACGCGGTATGCCGGTGGCGGTTTTCCCGGAGCTCGAGGCGGCTGCGGAGGCGGCGCGGGCCTGGGCTGTGCAGGCACAGCGGCGCGCGGTGATCATCACCGGCTCCGTCGTCCTGGCCGGCGAGGCCATCACCCTCTCGGCCGAGAACGCGTGGAAGGGTGGAGCACAGGCATGACCACTGCAGAGCCGGCATCCGCCCCGCGACCACGCCGACGCCGCGGCGCCCGCGAGTCCCTGGGCTCGGTGGTTCTCGGCTTCGAATCGATCATCGTATTCCTCGGTGGACTCGTCGTGTACGGCCTTCGCGTCCTCCCCGAGGGCATCGAGCCATGGTGGGGAATCGTCGGCGGGTCTGTCCTGGCGCTCCTCATGATCGTCACCTCTGGCCTGTTGCGGCACTCGTGGGCCGTCGTCGTGGGGTGGCTGTTGCAGTTCGTCGTGCTGCTCGGAGGGTTCCTCGTGCCGACGCTGTTCGTTGTCGCACTCATTTTCGGCGGCATGTGGGCGTATGCGACGATCAAGGGGGCGGCTTTGGACGCCCGCAACGCCCGACTCGCGGCACCCCCGGAACCTCAGAACGGAGAATGACGATGTCGACCGAAGAGACCCTCGTCCTGGTCAAGCCCGACGGTGTCGCGAGGGGGCTCACCGGCTCGATCCTCGCCCGCATCGAGGCGAAAGGGTACGCGCTTGTCGACATCCGCCTCGTGGAGCCCGATCGCGATCGGCTTGAGCAGCACTACGCCGAGCACGCCGGAAAGCCCTTCTACGAGCCGCTTCTCGAGTTCATGATGTCGGGCCCCTCTGTGGCCATTCGCCTCGCGGGCAACCGCGTCATCGAGGGCTTCCGCTCCCTCGCAGGCACGACCGACCCCACAACCGCTGCACCAGGAACCATCCGCGGTGACTTCGGTCGCGACTGGGGTCTGGCAGTGCAGCAGAACCTCGTGCACGGCTCCGACAGCCCCGAGTCGGCCGCGCGTGAACTGGAGATCTGGTTCGGCTGAGAACCGCCAAGCGCGGTATGACGCTCACCCACACAGCCGGCACTCTCTGCGCACGACCTCGAGTGCTGAGGTCAAAGACCGAAGATGTTGGTGAGGGCGCGCGTCGGGGCCAGCTGGGCCACGATGATGATGATGCCGTAGCTGACGATCGTGGCCAGCGGTACCCACGTCATGAGCTGGCCTGAGACTCGGAGCAGGCCGGGAGAGCGTCCGAACACGCCCAGCCGCATCACGTGCACCGTCACCGCGTAGAAGGTGGGGATCGTCACGCTCCACGTGACCATGCACCAGGGGCACAGGGTGCCGAGTTCGAACAGGCTCTGGCTGATGAGCCAGATCACGAACCCGAAGGCGAACAGCAGTCCCGCCCAGAAGAGCGTCCAGAACCATCGGGCGAAGCGGGCCCCGGCCAGCAGCGCAGCGCCCACGACGATGGGCGCCATCCACCCGGCCAGACCCAGGATCGGGTTCGGGAACCCGAAAACGCTGCCCTGCCACGACTGAAGGTTGGCCGTGCACTGAACGAGGATGCTGAAGTCGCACGATGCGGTCGCATCCGGGTCTGCAAGCAGATGGAACCGCTCGACCGTCAGCGCGAAGGCGGCGTACCAGCCGATCGCGCCTGCAGCGATGAGCCAGATGGCAAGGCCGACAGGGCGGCGAGTGGGTGCGTCGAGCATGTCTCGATTCTGGCATCCGTCTGCCCGGGAGTTCCCCGTGTGGGGCGGCTCGCACGCCGGCGGAGGAGGCAGCCGCCCTCGACCCCGCCGTCGGTCGTTGCGGAGTGTGCGAGCCGATGGGGTGTTTGCGGTCGGATAGTGCGATAATTGCCGGGACGAGTCCGCGGCCGCGCCGCGGGACATGTCGTCACAGACTTCCGGGCAATGGCTGCCCGTCGCAGCGCGAGCGTCGAGCCCGCTGCACACCGAGTTGATGAGCGACCTGCTGGTCGCGGAGATTTCGTCGGGCCACGCGCGGGGTCGCCCGACAAGGAGTACGCCGACATGGGCGATGAGAACGATGCACAGAACACGATCGACCTGGACGAGACAGGAGCACGAGAGGAGCTGAGTACGCTCCCGCACCTGCCGGAAGGCGAGTCGGCTCCCGTGTCGGACGCCGACGGAGCGAGCGAGACGGATGCGTCCCCCGCCGATCGGGCGGAACCGGCGCCGGTCGCGGCAGAGGCTGGAGCACCGGAGACCGCAGGTGATGCCGAGAGCGCACCTCTGGCCGAAGACAGCGCACCTGTTGCCGAGGACCCGGCGGAATCGGCGCTGGACGCCGACGAGCAGGCCGTGGCCGACACGGAGGAGCAGCCCCCCGCGGACACCGACGAGCAGCCCTCCGCTGACGCCCAAGAAGAGCCCGCCGCCGGCGAGCCCGAGAAGCCGGAGGGGCCGCCGACTGCGGTGAGCCTCGGGTTGCTACCCGAGAACTTCGTCTCCGCGGTCTCGACGGCGCTTGTCTTCTACGCACCAGAGATCGCGCCGCTCCCGGCGCTTCCCGAGGACGAGCAGGACGAACCCGAACAGGGCGGCTCCTCGAGGCGGCGAAACCGTCGTCGCGGCGGGGGAGAGCCTCGCGACGAGAACAGATCGACCGGGTCGCGGCAGCGGCAGGCCGAAGTGATCACCGAGCCTCAGCGCATCAAAGGATCGACTCGGCTCGAAGCCAAGAAGCAGCGCCGCCGGGACGGCCGCGAGGCGGGTCGGCGTCGCACCGTCGTCACCGAGGCGGAGTTCCTCGCTCGCCGTGAGGCCGTGGATCGGGTCATGGTCGTACGTTCCAAGAACGGGCGAGTCCAAATCGGCGTGCTCGAAGACAACGTCCTCGTGGAGCACTACGTCGCTCGTAGTCAAGACGCCTCCCTCATCGGCAACGTCTACCTCGGGCGCGTGCAGAACGTGCTGCCGAGCATGGAGGCAGCCTTCGTGGACATCGGCCGGGGCCGCAACGCGGTGCTCTACTCCGGCGAGGTCGACTGGGATTCGGTCGAGACCGGAAACCAGCCTCGCCGTATCGAACTCGCGCTGAAATCCGGCGACAAGGTGCTCGTCCAGGTCACGAAGGACCCGGTGGGACACAAGGGTGCTCGTCTGACGAGCCAGATCTCGCTCCCGGGTCGCTATCTGGTCTACGTGCCCGGTGGCGCGATGAATGGGATCTCGCGCAAGCTCCCCGATACTGAGCGTGCGCGTCTCAAGAAGATCCTCAAGGAAGTGCTCCCCGAATCGTCGGGAGTGATCGTCCGCACGGCAGCCGAGGGCGCGACAGAAGACCAGCTGACACGCGATGTCCAGCGGCTGACAGCGCAGTGGGAGCACATCAACCGCCAGGTGGAGACCACGGGGGCGCCGGCGCTCCTGCACTCAGAACCCGACCTTCTCGTCAAGATCGTCCGCGACGTGTTCAACGAGGACTTCTCCCGGATGCTGATCCAGGGCGAGGACGCTCTCCACACGATCTCGCGGTACCTCGAGGGCGTTGCTCCTGACCTGCTGGAGCGTGTGTCGGCCTACGAGGGTGAGAACGATCCGTTCGACGAGTTCCGGATCACGGAGCAGATCGAGAAGGCGCTCGACCGCAAGGTCTGGCTGCCGTCGGGGGGCTCGCTCGTCATCGACCGGACCGAGGCGATGACCGTCATCGACGTCAACACCGGAAAATTCGTGGGATCCGGCGGAAACCTCGAAGAGACCGTCACCAAGAACAACCTCGAAGCGGCCGAGGAGATCGTCCGTCAGCTCCGCCTGCGCGACATCGGCGGCATCATCGTCGTCGACTTCATCGACATGGTCCTCGAGTCCAACCGTGATCTCGTGCTGCGACGACTGGTTGAGTGTCTCAGCCGAGACCGCACGAAGCACCAGGTCGCCGAGGTCACCTCTCTCGGCTTGGTGCAGATGACCCGCAAGAAGCTCGGCCTCGGTCTCCTGGAGACCTTCAGTGAGCCCTGCGAGGTGTGCGCCGGTCGGGGGATCATCGTGCATCACGACCCCGTCGTGAAGCACCGGGCTTCGTCGGGAGGAAACGGCTCTCAGCGCCGGTCCCGGGGATCTGCGGGCACCGGCTCGACGTCGTCGTCGGCGGGCGGGAACGGAACACACGTCATCACTGAGGGTGTGAAATCGGCGCTGGCGCAGATCGCGGCATCCACGATTCACGCGCCGGTCGATGCTGCCGCCGTGGAGGAGGCTGTTGTCGCCGTCGTCGAGGAGGCGAGCGAACCGGCGCCGGAGAAGCCCAAGCGTCGCAAGAAGAAGGCGGAGGCCGCCGAGAAGCCGAAGTCCGAGAAGGAACTGCTTCTGGATTCGGTGCTCAACGCCCTTCCTGAGCCCAAGGCTCCGGGTCAGGGGCGCGGCCGGCGGCGCGTGACGACGGCCGCGCTGACCGGAACCCCGGTCTCGGCGACGCCGACGACGTCTGACGACGAGTCCTGACCGGTTAGGGCTGTCGGTCGCCGCGTCGCTCTCGAGCCGTCACACGCAAGCCGGAGGAGATGAGCGCACGCACGAGCGTGTGGCCGTCCACGGGTCGCGCTCCGGCGGCAACCAGCCGGGCGTGGGCCTCCGCGGGAACGTCGTAGTGGTCGCGATCGAAGCCGCGTCGCGGGATATCATTCACGGCGGCGAACTCGTGCAGTTCGGCGATGTCGCTATCGCTGATCAGGTGCGACCAGAGACGCCCGTGCGCCGGCCAGCGCGGATCGTCGATGAGAATCGCCACGCGCCGATTTTAGGTGGTCCCGACGGCGGGGATCGCGGCGCGCCAGACCGCTTTGCGAGGACGGTGTCGAATCGGGTAAAGTATTCCTTTGGTGCGTCGTGTGCCGCGTTCCGGACGGCGGCACGTCAGGGCCTCGGTTCCGCACCGCAGTGGACATCCCCACGGATGGCCCCTCAGACAGACCGGAGCGCTGTGCTCCCAGAAGAAACAGGTGTGAAGTGGTTTACGCAGTAGTGCGCGCCGGTGGCCGTCAGGAAAAGGTCTCGGTCGGCTCGATCGTCGTCCTCGACCGTCTCGCTGCCCAGATCGGCGACAAGGTCGAGCTTCCGGCCGTGCTGCTCGTGGACGGCGACACCGTCACGACCGACGCTGCGAAGCTCTCCAAGGTCAGCGTGACGGCCGAGGTCCTCGGCGAGGAGCGCGGGCCGAAGATCGTCATCCAGAAGTTCAAGAACAAGACCGGCTACAAGAAGCGTGAGGGGCACCGCCAGGACCTCACGCGCGTCAAGGTCACCGGCATCAAGTAAGACCCAGGAAGAGGCGCAGCAATGGCACACAAGAAGGGCGCAAGCTCTACCCGTAACGGTCGTGACTCCAACGCACAGCGACTGGGCGTCAAGCGATTCGGCGGCCAGGTCGTGAACGCGGGCGAGATCCTCGTCCGTCAGCGCGGCACCCACTTCCACCCCGGCGCCAACGTCGGCCGCGGTGGCGACGACACGCTGTTCGCGCTCTCCGCCGGTGCGGTCGAGTTCGGCACCAAGGGCGGCCGCAAGGTCGTGAACGTGGTGGCCGCCGCGGAGTGATCTGCAGCTGATATCAGTTTTCGGAAGGGGCGGGCTTCGGCTCGCCCCTTCCCGTCATCCGGCTCATCCCCGTACCCGAAGTCAGGAGATCACGCATGGTCACCTTTGTGGACCGCGTCACCCTGCATCTGCGCGCGGGTAAGGGCGGCAACGGATGCGTCTCGGTGCGCCGCGAGAAGTTCAAGCCCCTCGCCGGTCCCGACGGCGGCAATGGTGGGCACGGGGGCGACATCGTCCTCGTCGCCGATCCCCAAGTCACGACGCTGCTGTCGTACCATCACTCGCCCCACCGTTCCGGCGGGAACGGGGGGTTCGGCATGGGCGACAATCGGTCAGGCGCCGCCGGGGAGTCGGTGGAGCTGCCGGTTCCCCTCGGCACCGTCGTGAAGGACACCTCGGGGGAGGTGCTGGTCGATCTGATCGAGCCGGGCATGCGCTACGTCGTCGCCCCGGGGGGTCTGGGTGGTCTGGGAAACGCCGCGCTCGCCTCGCCCAAGCGCAAGGCTCCTGGCTTCGCGCTGCTGGGCACACCCGGCTGGGAGGGCGACGTCGTCCTCGAACTGAAGACTGTCGCCGATGTCGCGCTCGTCGGTTACCCGTCCGCGGGCAAGTCCAGCCTGATCGCCGCGATCTCGGCGGCTCGACCCAAGATCGCGGACTACCCTTTCACGACGCTCCACCCGAACCTGGGTGTGGTCGAGGCCGGTGATGTGCGGTTCACCGTCGCGGACGTTCCTGGACTGATCGAGGGCGCCAGCAGCGGCCGCGGGCTCGGTCTCGAGTTCCTCCGACACGTGGAACGCTGCACCGCTCTCGTTCACGTGCTGGACTGTGCGACGCTTGATCCCGGGAGGGATCCGATCAGCGATCTCGACGTCATCCTCGCCGAACTGGCGGCGTACCCCGTTCCTGACGGGCAGCGTCCGCTGCTCGAGCGTCCGCAGGTGATCGCACTGAACAAAGTCGACGTGCCGGAGGCGAAGGACCTTGCGGATCTGGTGCGTCCCGAACTCGAGTCCCGCGGGTTCCGCGTCTTCGAGATTTCCACAGTGAGTCGTTCCGGCTTGCGCGAGCTGAGTTTCGCTCTCGCGTCGATCGTCGCCGAGCATCGCGCAGCCGAAGCGGATGCGCCGCGCCCCGAACGCGTCATCATCCGTCCGCGCGGTGCCGAGCAGGACTTCTCCGTGCGTGTCGAAGGGGGAACCTACGGTCCCGTGTACCGGATCCTCGGCGCGAAGCCAGTCCGGTGGGTGCAGCAGACCGACTTCCAGAATGATGAAGCAGTCGGGTATCTGGCGGATCGGCTCGAGAAGCTCGGCGTCGAGGATGAGCTGTACCGTCTCGGAGCTACTCCGGGCGCCACGGTTGTCATCGGCGAGGAGGACGGCGTCGTGTTCGACTGGCAGCCCTCGCTCAGTTCGGTATCGGAGTTGATGACGGCGCCGCGTGGCACAGATCCGCGCCTGGACCAGAACGCCCGCCGCACGACGGCGCAGCGCCGCGAGCAGTACCACGAGCGGATGGATGCGAAGGCCGAGGCCCGGGAGGAGCTCGAGGCAGAGCGCATCGCTGCGAGGAATGATCGGGAGGACGACGAGCAGTGACTGTGACCGAGCGTGAGGGCCTCCGCGCCTGCCGGCGCCTTGTCGTGAAGGTCGGTTCGTCGTCCATCAGCGGGGAACACGCGTGGCGCATCGACGCGATCGTCGCCGCCATCGCCGCGGCGCACGGTCGAGGCACCGAGGTCGTTCTCGTCTCCTCGGGGGCGATAGCCACCGCGCTCCCGCTACTGAATCTGGAGGGGCGACCCGACGACCTCGCGACGCAGCAGGCATCGGCAGCGGTCGGGCAGAACGTCCTCATGTGGCGATATCAGACCAGCCTGGATCGGTTCGGCATCCTGGCGGGGCAGGTTCTGCTGACAGCCGGTGATCTCGAGAATGCGACGCACAGGTCGAACGCGCGGCGAGCGATGGAGCGACTTCTGGGGTTACGGATCCTGCCGATCGTGAACGAGAACGACACCGTCGCGACGCACGAGATCCGCTTTGGCGACAACGACAGGCTCGCCGCCTTGGTGGCGCAGCTCGTGGGAGCCGATGCTCTCGTCCTGCTCAGCGACATCGAAGCCCTCTACACGCGGCCGCCGGGGGAGCCGGGTGCAATGCCGATCGATCGCGTCGAACCGGGCGATGACCTCCACGGCTTTCAGTTCGGCTCGGTGGTCGTCAACAGCGTGGGCACCGGCGGCGCTGCGACGAAGGTCTCGGCGGCACGGCTTGCGGCGGCGGCGGGTGTGGGCGTCCTGGTGACCAGCGCCGATCGGGTCGACGACGCGTTGCTGGGCGAACGGATCGGCACGTGGTTCGCTCCACACCCCGATCCGGTGCCCTCCGCTTTGACAGGTCCCATCAGCGTCGATCGGTAGGCTGGCGTCCATGGCAACGACCCTTGTTTCGCCCACGGATGCCGTCACGGGCGCGCGCGAGCGCATGGCGCTGGCCAAGCGTGCCGCGCGGACGCTCGGCCTTCTCTCGTCGGAGCGCAAGAGCGAGATGCTGCGCGCCGTCGCCGCTCGGCTCGAGGCCGATTCCGAGGCAATCGTCGCCGCCAATGCGGGAGATCTCGAGCGCGGAAGGGAGTCCGGGCTCTCGGCCGCACTCCAGGATCGACTCCGGCTGGACCCGTCGCGTGTGGCGGCGCTTGCCGACGCAGTGCGAGATGTGGCCGAGCTTCCTGACCCCGTCGGGCGTGTCATCGAACAGCGGCGGCTCGAGAACGGCCTGTCTCTGACGAAGGTGGCTGTGCCGTTCGGGGTCGTCGGTTCGATTTATGAAGCGCGCCCGAACGTGACCGTCGATATCGCTGCCCTCGCGCTTCGGTCAGGCAATGCGGTCGTCCTGCGCGGGGGCTCAGCCGCTGAGCAGAGCAACCGAGCGCTGATCTCGAGCATGCGGGCGGCGCTGGAGAGCGTCGGGGTGGATCCCGACGCCATTCAGACCGTCGACGATTTCGGGCGTGAGGGTGCGCGAGCGATGATGCAGGCGCGCGGGTTGATCGACGTGCTCGTGCCCCGCGGGAGCGCGCAACTCATCGAGACAGTCGTGACCGAGTCGACCGTCCCCGTCATTGAAACCGGTGCCGGCATCGTGCATATCGTGCTCGATGAGAGCGCGCGAGCGGACTGGGCCATCGACATTGTTGTCAACGCGAAGGTGCAACGCCCGAGCGTGTGCAACGCCGTCGAGACGATACTGGTGCATCGTGGCGCAGCCGATCGCCTCATCCCCGCCCTCGTCTCCTCCCTGCGCGCGGCGGGCGTGACTGTTCACGGCGATGCAGAGGTCTCGGCTCGGGCGGAGGGGGTCGTGCCCGCGACACCCCAGGACTGGGCGACCGAGTACTTGAGCCTGGACATCGCGATCCGTGTCGTCGACGATCTCGATGACGCGATCGAGCACATCCGCACCTACTCGTCGCAGCACACGGAATCGATCATCACGGAGGACGCGGCAGCTGCGGAGAGGTTCCTCGCGGAAGTGGATTCCGCGGTCGTGATGGTCAACTCGTCGACGCGGTTCACGGACGGCGGTGAATTCGGATTCGGGGCCGAAGTCGGTATCTCGACGCAGAAGCTGCACGCGCGGGGGCCCATGGGTCTGCCTGAACTCACGAGCACGAAGTGGCTGGTGCGCGGTGCGGGTCAGGTCCGCGGCTGACAGCTAAGCTGGATGAGCGCACTTGTCGCCGCAGCCACGAACGGAGTTCCTATGACCCTCGTCTCGCTTCTCACCTTCGCCGCAGAAGAGTCGGAGCACCACGGCAACGTGGCATTGGAGACCGTCATCTTCGGGATCATCGCGCTTGCCGTCTTCGGGCTCCTGGCACTGGTGACAGCGTCGTACCGTAACGTTGCCAACCGTCACGCGCACAAGGCGGAGGCGTACGCCAAGACGCACGCGGCTGAGCTGCAGCGATCGGGGCACGGCCACTAGGCATCCGATGTCGGCAGCACGCGCACGCCGCATCGGGGTGATGGGTGGAACCTTCGATCCCATCCACCACGGACACCTGGTCGCGGCAAGCGAGGTTGCCGATTCATTCGGACTCGACGAGGTCGTGTTCGTCCCGACTGGTCAACCCTGGCAGAAGCAAGAGGTCACCGAATCCGAGCACCGCTATCTCATGACGGTGATCGCGACGGCATCGAACCCGAGTTTCTCGGTGAGCCGCGTCGACATCGATCGAGACGGTCCGACGTACACGATCGACACGCTGCGGGATCTGCAACGTCTCAATCCTGGCGCCGACTTGTACTTCATCACGGGCGCTGACGCGATCGCACAGATCCTGAGTTGGAGAAACCATGATGAACTGTGGGAGTTGGCGCATTTTGTCGCGGTCTCCCGCCCGGGCCATGTTCTGAACACCGACGGATTGCCCGTCGAGGATGTGAGCCAGTTGGAGATCCCCGCACTGGCGATCTCGTCGACGGACTGTCGCGACCGGGTTCGTGGGGGACACCCCGTGTGGTACCTGGTCCCTGACGGAGTCGTCCAATACATTGCGAAGCACCATCTGTATCGGAGCAACGAATGACCAATGAGCAGCAACCGAACCAGCCGTTGACACGTCGGCAGCTTCGGGAGCTCCGTAGCACGGGCGCGACGCCGATTCTGACGCCAGAAGGCACGCCCGTCATGCCCGCCGCACCCGCGCCGGAGTCGGACGCGGCAGCACCGGGCGCCGGTGGACCGACGGATGCCGCAGATTCACCGCATATCCCGGAACCTGCCGACGGCGCGACCGAACAGGAGCCCTCCGCAGCGACCGCTCCGGAGCCTGAGGTCGCTCCCGAGGGTCCCGCCGCTGCGGCACCGCATGCGACATCGCCCGAGTCGACCGTGTCAGTCGGCGACTCTGCTCCGCTGACCCGTCGGCGCGCGCGAGAGCGCACGGGAAACACGGATGCGGTTGCTGTCAGCGAGCGCGACGGGGACCACCGAGCGCCGTTCGTCTCGGCACCGCCGGAGGAGCATCCGATCTCGCAAGCGGCGGCAGGCCTGGCTGTGGAGGATTCCACCGAGCGCGGAACGGTCAGTCCGCAGCTCGGTGCAGCGCTGCTGGCCGGCATCGCGACCGAGCCCGACCCGCGGCCCAGCTTCGATCAGCTGATCGCCCGCCCGAGCGCCGGATCCACCGGCACGGGCAGTTCTCTCATCGTGACCGACTCGCCGCCCCAAGGCATCACGGCGCCGGTCAACGCGACAGGAGAGGTGCTCGTGACCGGCAGTTTGGCGTTGCCGGACCTCTTCGCGACGACCGGGCAGATGCCGGGCGCCTCCGAAGGA
This sequence comes from Microbacterium sp. bgisy207, assembly GCF_057706855.1. Lineage (NCBI taxonomy): Bacteria > Bacillati > Actinomycetota > Actinomycetes > Micrococcales > Microbacteriaceae > Microbacterium > Microbacterium sp. bgisy207. Next base: position 261,674 of record NZ_JBYIPB010000003.1, on the reverse strand, counting down.
CTCGACATCGACGCGACCTTCGCCGACGGTGAGCTGCCGCAACACTCGTCACCGACGCCCATCGCCGCGAGCGCCGCGATCAGCACCGTCAAGACCACGGCGGAGATCATCAAGCCGCCCGCGCCCGAGAAGGGCTCGAGGCTCATGCTCGCGTTGGCCATCACCGCGGGAGTGTTGGCTCTCGCGCTCGTCGGGGTGCTTATCCTCGCCTTCGCGACGGGGGTCTTCTCATGACGCGTCGTCCGGTGAGCTGCTGCGTCGTCAATGAAGGCCTGAGCGCGTGACGGCTTCAGGCGAATCGAGGCACATGCTCGCGGTGGCGGCGGCTGCCGCGGAGGCCATCGGCGGCGAGGACCTCGTTGCGCTGGACGTGTCCGACCCGCTGCCGCTCGTCGACATCTTCTTGCTGGTGACCGGACGCAGCGAGCGAAACGTCGCCGCAATCGCCGACGAGGTGGAGGAGAAGCTTCTCGAAGCCGGCTACAAGCGCCTCCGGCGTGAGGGGCGTCAGGAGTCCCGCTGGATCCTGCTTGACTTCGGTGACCTGGTCGTCCACGTGTTTCACGAGCAGGAGCGTGCTTTCTACGGGCTGGAACGCCTGTGGAAGGACTGCCCCGTCGTTCCCATCGACCGGACGACCCAGACCATTGCCGAGTGAGCGGATGCTGCCTCGGTTCGGCAGCCGTCCGCCGATGTAGTAATCTGTTCTAGTTGCCTCTCGGGGCAGCATCCGGGCCTGTGGCGCAGCTGGTAGCGCACCTGCATGGCATGCAGGGGGTCAGGGGTTCGAGTCCCCTCAGGTCCACCATGTGATGAGTCGCGACAGACATGTCATCTGAGTCGCGTCATTGTTCGCTTCGTTCTCGCTGGAGAAACACGAGTCCATTTCCATCGGGGTCTTCGAAGTGGAACATCGGCGGCGAGCCGTCCAGGTGAAGGACATCGTCGTTGTGGAGCCTCACCCCTGCATCAACGATCTGCGCGTGCGCCGACTGAACATCGTCCGTTTCCATTCGAATCGCCATCGGAATCTCGCTCCCGTGCGGCAGGAGCACGATCGTGATACCGGTACCGGGGAGCCCGATCTCCACGGCTCGGGCGCCGGGCCACGCCTCTGCGTCGCCCCGGAGCTCGAAGCCCAGGACGTCGGTGTAGAACCGCAGCGCCTCGTCCTGATCGCTGACCGGAACCGAGATGCTCACGATACGAAGGGTTGTGATCATGGGGGAGTACCCTTCAGGCTCGCCTATCCGGCTCGATGGGGAACTGCATCTCGGTCCGTGCCAGTGAGATGTCGTCGGGCCATTCGAGGTAGACCTCGCGCGAATAGCCCGTGGTGCGGAACGCGTTGGCGCGTAGCCACTCGAACACGGCTGGAGTGGTGTCGACATCGACCGTCTCCATGTCTCCGTGATGGATGGCGACAGCAGCCAGCTCGATACCAGGAAGGTCGACGATGTCGACCCCCGGGACGTGTGTGACGGCACGAGGGACCGGGACGCCGACGTGGACGCTGATCGCGCCATCGTCCGTATCGTCGTAGTACGCGATCGACGGCCCGCCCGCGGCGACACCGGCTGCCTGCAGCGCCTCGAACAGTCGAGGGTATAGCGGCTGGATGACCGGACTGATGTCGGCAGGGTCGAACGTGGGGCTGACTCCGGATGCCACCGCCAGGTGCGCGCCGGGGATTGATCTCGTGGTGATGTCCAGCTGCGAGGTCTCGTGCGTCATGGAATTCTCCAACCGTTGGATGTGGGTTTCGATGCGCCGCAGCCTGGCGTCGGCCTCGTCGCGTTCTGACTCGAGTTCGGCGCGCCGCAGCAGCAGCATCCCGCGGAGTTCGGCAGGACTCACGTCGCCCTCCGTGATCCGCTTGATGTCGCCGAGCGGAAACCCGAGGCCTTTGAGCGCGACGACCCGGAGGAGGTCGGCGAGCTGGGTCTCGTCGTAGCGGCGGTATCCGCTGTCGTCGACCTCGGCGGGAATGAGGATGCCAAGCGCGTGGTAGTGCCTGAGCATGCGCGGCGTGACGCCACCGAGCTGTGAGAGGTCGCCGATCGAGTACATGAGCCGACCGTACGGGCTGACACCGTGTGAGGGTCAAGCTCGTTCTCGGCGGGCACCTCTAGCGCGCTAGAACCACGTGAACGGGATGATGGCCGTCAGGACGACGCCGAGAATGAAGATCCCGCTACTGACGCCGATGAGAATCCACTGCGCGCGGCGGTTGCGGATGACGGCGGCGATACCAAGAAGGAACAGCGAGATGGCCATCAGCACGGTGTTCAGCGTCAGTCGATCGCTGTACTGATTGGCTTCATCGCCCTCGGCCAGTAGCGCCTCGGCCTCGGCATCCGTGTCCGACCATGCCGCCCCTCGAGTAGGCCGACGCCTGCTGACCGCCGTACAGGGCCGCTGGGAAAGAGACGTACGCCGTCGCCACCGAGACGACGCCGAGGAGGATGACGATCAACAGCTGCAGGTCGTCGAAGAACGATCGGCGGGGTGCCGTGATCGCGTTGGATGAGATGGACACGAGCGAGATCGTACTGCCCCCGAGAGGGTGTCGATGACCGAGCCGCAGGTCGGGCTGTCGCAGATCAGTCGTACGACGACGTGATGCCGAGGTACTCCTCCAGCGAGAGCCCGCTGTTGTACACGGCCGTGGCCACGTCGACCCCGAGATAGCGCAGGTGCCAGGGTTCCCAGATATAGCCGGTGACCCCCTCTTTGCCCTGGGGGTACCGCACGATGAAGCCGAACCGATGCGCGTTGGCCGCGACCCACTGTCCCTCGGGCGTGTACCCGAAGGACTCGGTGATCGTGTTCAGATCGAACGCGAGCCCCGACTGGTGCTCGCTGTGTCCGGGTCGCGCGGAGTAGCGGTCTGCGGCGGCCGAACCGTCGCGGGACGCGTAGCTGTTGTACACCGAGACCTGGGTCGAATAGGAGCGGAACCCGCTCGCGATCCAGAGGTTGTGGCCGAGTGAGGCGGCTTCGGCCCGCATGCGTTCGAACGCTGCCAGCGTGTCACCCGTGAGTCCGTTCCCGTACCAACTCGGAAGCCGGTAGGTCTTGTTGACGATCAGGATGCCGTTCACATAGGTCGGCTGGATGTCATCGTCCGTGGACCCGCCGCCGCGGGACTGGGCGGCCTCGGCCGCCGCGTGGGAATCTTCGACGGCCGTCCACGCCGACTGGTAGGCGCTGATGCGGTCGGATGCGGACCCGGCTGCCGGGTCCGCGAGCGCTCCGAGCGCCGTCGCGTACGCATCCTTCGTCTCTTGAGTAGCAAGCTCCGGCACCTCGGCCGCTGCGCCGTGTGCAGCCGCGGCGGCAACGACGGCCTCGATCCGGCCGCGAGTGGTATCCGCGGCGGATTCCAGCTCGGTGACGGACCGCTCCGTCCCCGCGGCTGCGTCGGCGAGGCGGGTGGCTTGCGCGGACAGGGCCTGCGCCTGTGCCAACTGCGCTTCCCGGCCCTCAGGAGCGGCGGGCGTCGAGCGCGGTTCCGGTTCGGAGGGCGAGGCGGTCACCTCACCCGGAGACACGATCGTGAGCAGGCCCGCAGCGACCAGGGCATCCAGTGACGCGCGCAGCGTGTCGAGGGTTGCCGAGTCGTCGATCATCTCCGGGTCGGTGACCTCGAGGACCCGCGACGCTTCCGCTGCCACGGTGACGGCATCCGACTGAGCGGCGCTGAAGGACGCGGCGGAGGCATCCATAGCCTCGCCGGCCGACGTCCAGGCGGAGAGAGCGTCGTCGAAGGCCGCTCGGGCCTTCGCATTGTCGGTGGTGATCGTGCCGACGACGCCGGCTGTGGTGAACGCCGCAGCAAAGCCGAGGAAGGTCCGGCGCGCGATCGCGCGATCTTTTCGGCTCGAACCCATGTGGACCAGGGTAGTGCGCGCGGGACCGGGTACCGTGAACTCGTGAGTTCGGAAAGTCGCAGCCTCGTCGCGCGGCGAGGGAGCGTCCGCCGGCGAGGTCCTGCTGCGTCGGCCATCCGCACCACGGTGACGGCCGGAGCGGTCTGCGCGCTCGCGATCGGTGCGCTCACGGCAGCGCCGTCCGCGGATGCGGCCACGGACGCACCCGACCTCGCCGGGGTCTCCGCGCCGGCAGGCGAAGTAATCGTCACGGGGGGCGAGCCCACGAGTCTTGCCTCGCGAGCGGCCGCCGCTGTCGCCGGCATGAGCCTCAGTGAACGCGCGGCGAGCGTCATCATGGGGCACATCCCGACGACCGACCCCGCCGCGTTGCGCGAGTACATGACCAGCACGGGTGCTGGGGGATTCATCCTGATGGGTGCGAACATCCCGCCGACGGAGGACCGCTTGCGGGAGGTCACGGCGGCGCTGACGGTGAATGCGGCCGCACCGCCGCTGCTGGGCATCGATCAGGAGGGTGGCGATGTCTCACGGCTGCCCTGGGATGACTTCCCCTCGTCGGTGACGCTGAAGAACGAGCCACCAGAGGCCACCGAACTCGCGTTCGCGGGCCGCGGTGCGCTCGTGCAGAGAGCGGGTATCTCCGTGAACTTCGGCATAGTGGCCGACATCACCGACGACACCGGCATGTTCATCTATCGACGCGCCCTCGGCACGACGCCCGAGAGCGGGGCGTCCCACGTCGCCGCCGCCGTGGTGGGCGAGGAACCCGAGGCGCTCTCGACGCTCAAGCACTTTCCGGGTCACGGCGCGGCGCCCGGCGACTCGCACCGCGGCATCCCGTCGACGGACGAGACCTATGACCAGTGGCTCCAGACGGATGCCGTGCCCTTCGCGGCGGGGTTCGACGCCGGCGCTCCGCTTCTGATGTTCGGGCACCTTGCCTATACCGCGGTCGACGCCGCCCCCGCGACCTTGTCGAGTGAGTGGCACCGCATCGCGCGGGAGGAGCTCGGGTTCGCCGGCGTCGCGATTACGGACGATCTCGGGATGCTGGAGGCGTCGGGGCTGCGCGAGTATCAGGATCCCGTGTCCAATGCCGTGGCCGCCCTTTCGGCCGGGAACGACATGGTGCTGTCGGTGCTGGGAACCACGGCGCAGACTGTGCCGAGGCTGACCGCGGGGATTGTCGCGGCCGTCGAGTCCGGCGAGCTTCCCGCGGAGCGCCTGGACGAGGCGGCTGTGCGCGTGATGACACTCCGTCTGGAGACGGCAGCGGCGGGCCGAGGTCTCGTACCGTGTGGCTCATGTGCGCCGGCGGGCTGAGCCCCGCCGCGGCGTCGGGCCGTGTCAGGGCAGCGGCGGGCCCGGGACGCGCTCGATGAGCTCGGGCGAGTTGTTTCGGACGTTGCCCACTGCCGCCCCGACCGGATAGGCCTCGAGGGTGTCGGCGACGACAGCGGCCGCGTCGACAGCGGCGTCCAGGATGTCTCCCGGGTGATCGACGCTGGGGTCCAGCCACGCGTCGGCGTGGTCGGGATCCATGAACACCGGCATTCGGTCGTGGATCGAGCCCAGCCCATCGGAGGCGGCACGGGTGAGGATCGCGAAGGACAGCACCCATCGGTCGGGGGAGTCGCCGGGCTTCGACGGATCCTTCCACCATTCGTACAGGCCCGCGAACAGGAGCGGCTCGCCCGACTCCGGGTGAATGAAGTAGGGCGTCTTACCCGTCTCCGTGCGGTGCCACTCGTAGTAGCCGGTCACGGGGACGATCGCGCGGCGCTTCTCGAGAGCGCCGCGGAACATGGGCTTGTCCTCGAGCTCTTCGGACCGGGCATTGAACGCTCGCGCTCCGATCGAGAGGTCCTTCGCCCACCCCGGCACGAGCCCCCAGCGAGCGGACTCGAGGCGGCGGATCGGTGGTTCCGACTTCGCAGAGTCCAGCACGATCGCGGCTCGATCCGTCGGTGCGACATTGAACGAGGGGCCCGGCAGATCGTCGCCGACAAGGTCGACGCGCAGCATCCCGACCAGCTCGGTTCCGACGCTTGCCACCACGAATCGTCCGCACACGCGGCCAGCCTACGCGGGGGTCACCCCAGCGGACTGAAGACGGTCGAGAAGGCCCGCTCCGTCGGATGCGGTCACCCACGGCACTTGTGCGGCGGAGTGGTCGTTCACGGCGGTACGACCTCCCGCGAGCACCGCCTCGGCGGGGGAGAGGCGGCGGATCGCGACCGCTGCCACGTGCCCCGGATTGTCGCTTGCAAACGCCGTGTAGATCGCGTCATCGTGTTGGCCGTCGTCGCCGACGAGCAACCAGCGGATGTCCGGGAACTCCTCTGCAAGACGCTGCAGACTGCGCTCTTTGTGGGCGCGACCACTGCGAAACCACCGGTCGTGGGTCGGGCCCCAGTCCGTAAGCAGGAGCGCGCCAGGCGGAAAGAGATGGCGGCGCATGAACCGCACGAGCGTGGGCGCGACATTCCACGCGCCGGTCGAGAGGTACACCACTGGGCTCCCGGGATGTTCACGCGCGAGCCTTTCGAGAAGAACCGCCATGCCCGGGACCGGCTGCCGGGCATGTTCGTCGACGACGAAGGAGTTCCAGGCCGCGAGCAAGGGTCGTGGCAGCGCCGTCACCATGACGGTGTCGTCGACATCTGAGACGATCCCGAAACGCGCATCCGGGGCCACGACGAAGACCCGCGACTCCACCGGTTCGCTGCCCTCGACGGTCATTGTGAAGGTCTGCCACCCCGTGGGCAGGGAGGCGTCCAGGACGACATCCACGACACCTCCCCGATCCGCGGTCACGGTGTGGGTCGTTCCCGCCACCGTGACCTCGACGCGGGCGAATCCCACGGGAACGGCGAGGAAGCTGCGCCAACCGCGCACGGATGCGTACTCGCCGCCGCCGCGCGGCTTTCGCGGGGGAACGATGAGCACTCGTCCGAGCACGCGGATCCACCCGTCACCGCCGTACCCGGGAAACGGGGTCACGGTCGGGGTGAGCCCGCGGGCGCGGGCGCGACGCTCTCGCCAGGTGTGGAAGCGTCGCTCAAGTCGTGCGAGCCACAGGATCTTGGGGGGCGCGGTAGTTTCCTCCGGTCCGGGCACCCGTTCAGTCTGTCATGCCCTCGGCAGTCGAGTTCCGGTCGCGCTCCCCGCTGCGCGTGCCATCGTCATCCGACTCCATGTGCCGCTGCTCGAGCCGGTGCAGGATCTTCTTGCCGAGGAAGATCGCCAGGATGAACGCGGCGATCGCGGCAACGAAGATGTAGCCGGCGTAGTGAGCGCTGTCGGCGAGGTCGCGGTATGTTCCCGCCGCGGCCGACGCGACCGACACGTAGATCGCCGCCCACAGGATGCAGGCGGGTGCCGTCCAGGCCAGGAATCGGCGGTACGAGTACCCCGTCATCCCCACGGTGAGGGGAACCAGCGAGTGCAGCACGGGCAGGAACCGGCTCAGGAAGATCGCGACGCCGCCACGTCGATTGACGTACAACTCCGCGCGGATCCAGTTCCGTTCCCCGATCCGCGCGCCTACGCGTGAGTAGCGAATGCGCGGGCCGAGGAAGCGGCCGAGCCAGAAGCCGATACTCTCGCCGATCAGCGCTCCGATCACGACAGTAACGCCCAGAGCCACGGCCTCCCACGGGGTGGCCACGGCCGTCCCCGCAATGATCACGATCGTGTCGCCGGGGACGACCAGTCCGACCAAGACGCTCGTCTCGAGCATGATCGCGAGGCCGGCCAGGAGCGTGCGCAGCACCGGATCGACAGCCTGCACCGTATCCAGCAGCCACGTCAGCCACTCGTTCATCCTTGAAGCGTAGAGCCGTCGCCACCGTTTAGCCTGAGTGCGTGACCACGCCGCCGTCGACCATTGCGCTGATGGACTGGCTCGACCCGGAGCGCGTGTTCTGCGGGTGGGCGCAGCGGTATCCGAACGTGTTCTGGCTGGATGCCGGCCCCGACGCAGCAGGCGGCCGCAGCTGGATCGGTATCGGCGAACCCGTGGCATCCGAGGCGATCGGCGAGATCGATGTCGGATCCGCCGGTGCGCACCCCGACGGCCGGGCGGCTCCGCGAGGACCGCACCCCGGCGGGTGGGTGGGCTGGTTCGGCTACGAACCTGGGGCGCAGCGCGCCGGCGCGCCCGTCTGGGCGGGCGTCGAGGGCGAAGACCGGTGGATGCGTGTGCTCGCGGTCGTCGAGTTCGACCATGAGCGCTCGATGGTCACGGTCCGCTCGGGTGGCGAGTGCGGCGCGGTGACTGGGGATGCGAGCGAGATCGCGGACCAGCTGCGCCGACTGCCGATGCCCGCCGCGGTACCCGACCCGACGCCGGTCAGCGCAGCCGCTCGTCACGAGGCGTCGGAGTATGCCGCTCTCATCGGGGCGTGCCGTGAGCAGATCCGCCAGGGCAACGCGTATCAGCTGTGCCTGACGACTCGATTCGAGGTTCCGGGTCAGATCGACGCGTCCGTGGCCTACCGGCGCCTTCGGCGCGGCGTCAGCGCCCATCACGGCGGCTTCGTCCGCATCGGAGGGCGGGCGCTGTTGAGCGCGAGTCCCGAGCAGTTCCTCGAGGTCAACGGGGGGCGGGTGCGTACGCATCCGATCAAGGGCACCCGGCCGCGGTCCGCGGATGCCCGTAAGGATGCCGACCTTGTCGAGGATCTGCGCTCCGATGTGAAGGAACGCGCCGAGAACGTCATGATCGTGGACCTGATGCGCAACGACCTGTCGCGCGTCTGCCAGACGGGAACCGTGACGGTCGAGCGCCTGTTCGCGGTGGAGTCCTATCCGGCTGTCCATCAGCTCGTCAGCACCATCGCCGGAGACCTGAACCCGGGGCTCCGTCTGGATCAACTGCTCGCGGCAACGTTTCCCGCGGGCAGTATGACGGGCGCGCCGAAGCTCTCGGCGATGACGATTCTGCACCGGCTCGAGAGCGCACCTCGCGGTGTCTTCGCCGGATGCTTCGGCTGGATCTCGCCGCAGGGAGACCTCGATCTGGCGATGGTGATCCGGTCCGTGGTGGTCGAGCGTGATCGGGCATACGTCGGCGCGGGCGGCGGGATCACGTGGCTCTCGCACCCGCGTGCGGAGGTCGCCGAAGTCGTCGTGAAGGCGAGGGGTCCCCTCGCCGCGATCGGCGCAGTCGTCCCGCGGGGCTGGGCGCAGCCCGACCAGGACTCGTGAAACCAGGCATCCGGTAGCCTGGACAGTGCGCTTTTGCGCCCTCCCCCTGCGTCCCGATTGGTATCCGTTACGTGAGTCAAATGGTCCCTACTGACACCGTTGCCGCCCACGGCCCCGAAGGCGGGTACGACCCGCAGGCGATTCAGGCCAAGTGGCAGGAGCGTTGGGCGGCGGCCGATCCGTTCCGTGCCGGCGGCGCCGAGGACGCTCGTCCCCGCAAGTACGTTCTCGCGATGTTCCCGTACCCTTCGGGCGACCTGCACATGGGTCATGCCGAGAACTACCTCTACTCCGACATCGTTGCGCGCGCGTGGCGGCACCGCGGCTACAACGTGCTCAACCCGATCGGATGGGACTCGTTCGGCCTTCCCGCCGAGAACGCCGCGATCAAGCGCGGCGCCGACCCGCGCGAGTGGACCTACGACAACATCGCGCAGCAGAAGGCCGGATTCCGCGCGTACGGTGTCTCCTTCGACTGGAACCGGGTGCTGCACACCAGCGACCCCGAGTACTACCAGTGGAATCAGTGGCTCTTCCAGCGCCTGTTCGAGCGGGGGCTGGCCTACCGCAAAGAGAGTCCGGTCAACTGGTGTCCAGTCGATCAGACCGTGCTCGCGAACGAGCAGGTCGTCGACGGGCATTGCGAACGGTGCGGCGCGGAGGTCGTCAAGAAGAAGCTCACGCAGTGGTACTTCCGCATCACTGACTATGCCGACCGGCTGCTGGATGACCTGAACCAGCTCGAGGGGTTCTGGCCACACAAGGTGATCCAGATGCAGCGCAACTGGATCGGCCGCTCGGTGGGAGCGGATATCGACTTCGAGATCGAAGGTCGCACCGAGAAGGTCACGGTCTTCTCGACACGTCCCGATACCCTCCACGGCGCGACATTCATGGTCGTGGCCCCTGACAGCGACCTCGCGGCAGAGCTGGTATCCGGCTCGACGTCGGATGTCCAGGCACAGTTCCAGGAGTACCTCGAAGCCGTTCAGAAGCAGACCGAGATCGAACGGCAGAACACCGATCGTCCCAAGACCGGGGTCTTCCTTGATCGCTACGCCATCAACCCCGTCAACGGCGAGCGGCTGCCGATCTGGGCTGCCGACTACGTCCTCGCCGACTACGGTCACGGTGCGGTCATGGCGGTGCCCGCGCACGACCAGCGCGACCTCGATTTCGCGCGGGCCTTCGACCTGCCGATCCGGGTCGTCGTGGACACGACGGCGCCCGCAACCGGCGCGATCCCCGTGATCGGACCCGACGGCCAGCTCCCCGAGGGTGCCGACGACCTCGAGTCGATCGACCCTGCCACGACGGGGATCGCACTGACCGGCGAGGGGCGGATGATCAACTCCGGATCCCTCGACGGCCTGAGCAAGCGCAACGCCATCGCGCGGATCGTCGAAGAACTCGAGGCGGCAGGAACGGGACGCGCATCCAAGTCGTACCGCCTCCGCGACTGGCTCATTTCGCGCCAGCGGTTCTGGGGCACGCCGATTCCGATGATCCACACGCAGGATGGTCGCATCGTTCCCGTTCCCGAAGAGGAGCTGCCGGTGCGCCTTCCCGACGCGCACGGACTCGACCTGGCGCCGAAGGGCACCTCGCCGCTGGGCGCGGCCTCCGAGTGGATGGCCACCACGGACCCCGAGACCGGCGACGCCGCGCTTCGTGACCCTGACACGATGGACACGTTCGTCGACAGCTCGTGGTATTTCCTGCGCTTCCTCTCGCCGGGCAACGACACCGTGGCATTCGATCCGGCCGAAGCGCAGCGCTGGGCTCCCGTCGACTTCTACATCGGCGGCGTCGAGCACGCGATCTTGCACCTCCTGTATGCGCGGTTCATCACCAAGGTCCTGTTCGATATGGGGCTCGTCGACTTCACGGAGCCGTTCTCGAGCCTGATCAATCAAGGCATGGTGATCCTGGGCGGATCGAAGATGTCCAAGAGCAAGGGCAACCTCGTGCTCTTCCACGAGGAGCTCGCGACGCACGGTGCGGACGCGCTGCGTGTCGCGCTCGCCTTCGCAGGACCCGTGGAAGACGACAAGGACTGGAATGACGTTTCGACGACGGGGGCCCAGAAGTTCCTGTCGCGAGCGTGGCGGGTCGCACAGGACGTCACGAGCGAACCGGACGTCGTGTGGGCGGAGGGTGACGTCGCGCTCCGGCGCATCACGCATCGCCTGTGGGCGGAAGCTCCGGGGCTGATCGAACAGACGAAGTTCAATGTCGTCGTCGCTCGCCTCATGGAGCTCGTGAACGCGATCCGCAAGACGATCGACACCGGCGCGGGCCCCGCGGACCCGGCGGTTCGTGAAGCGACCGAAGCGGTGGCGATGGTCCTCGACCTCTTCGCGCCCCACACCGCGGAGGAGATGTGGGAAGCGCTCGGTTACGAGCCGTTCGTCGGTCTTGTCGGCTGGCGGCAAGCCGATCCGACGCTGCTGGTCGAAGACACCGTCACGGCTGTCGTTCAGATCGACGGGAAGGTGCGGGCGACCCTCGAGGTCTCGGCGAAGATCGATGGTGCCGAACTTGAGGCGCTGGCCCGCGCGGACGAGCGGGTGGTGCGTTCTCTCGCCGGCCGCGAGATCACGCGCGCCATCGTTCGCACCCCGAAGGTCGTGAGCTTCAGCACTCACTGAGCGTTCCTCCCCAGGGAACCGTTCAACTCGTGTCTTCCGGCACCTGGGATGCGCGGGCGGTCGGATCGTGAGGCGACCCTAGCGTTGCGGCATGGCTGATGCGCAGGGTCATGATCGTCGGCGGTGGGGCACTGGTGCGGTGATCGTGCTGGCGCTCGGCGCGCTCGCCGTCGCCGTGATCGTGGGCATGGTGCGCAGCACGGGCGCGTCAGCATCGCTGACGCCGGCTCCGGTGACCATCGCCTCGAGTTCGGCATCAGCGTCGCTCTACGTACACGTGTCCGGCGCGGTACGTGCGCCCGGACTCTACGTGCTGCATCCGGATGCGCGGGTCGTGGATGCGGTAGCCGCCGCGGGCGGGTTCGCCGATGACGCCGAGGCGTCGGGCGTGAACCTTGCCCGCCAGGTTTCCGATGGGGAGCAGCTCGTCGTCCCGCGTGTCGGGGATGCCATCGAGAGCGGCACGGCCGGCATCGCGGCTGACGGCCGTGTGAATCTCAACACCGCGGACGAGGGAGCCCTGGACACGCTTCCTCGAGTCGGTCCCGCGATCGCCGCGCGGATCATCGAGTGGCGCGAGACGAACGGTCGGTTCTCGAGTGTCGAAGACCTGTTGTCGGTGCCGGGGATCGGCCCGAAGATGCTCGAGTCTCTGCGCGAGCTCGTGACGGTGTGAGCGGGGCGGGCGATGCCGGGTCCTGAGCGCCGCTGGCGTTCCGCTCGTCTCGTGCCGGCGGCCGCGGTGAGCTGGGCTGTCGCGCTCGCCCTGGTGAATGCACCCGCGGCGGCGCCGGCGGCGGTCGGGGTGCTGGCGGTGGCGGCTGGTGCGGGGGCAGGGATGCTCGTCATCCGCTCGCGGCGGGGCGGGGCGATGCCGGAAGCGCGCGGGGGGATTCGGGAGGCAGGCGATGGGACGCGGACGCCCGCCCGTTCGGTCACCGGCATCGTGGCGGTCATGACCGTCGCATTGGCGGCGGGGGCCGCTGTCGGGGTCCATATCAGCCTGGCGCAGCCGGCGCGGGAGAGAGCGCTGGAGGCCTTCGGAAGTGGTTCCCGGGTGGTCGAGGTGGAGGCGAGGGTCACCGGCAAGGTGGAGCCACGCGGCGGCGGTCAGCGCGCCTTCGACGCGGTGATTCGCCTCATCGGCCCCGACGCAGGATCGACCACCGGATGGACCGATGCCACCGTGAGGGTGTCGAGCGAGCAGGTAAGCAGGGAACTCGATGCGGGCGCGTTGGTTTTCGTCACCGGAACCAGTCGGCCTGCGTATCCGGGCGATCGCGCCGTCGTCCAGCTCGTCGCCCACGAGGCTGAGGTCATCGCGCCGCCCGCCGGTGTGTGGCGTGTCACTGCCGATCTGCGGCAGTCCCTCGTGCATGCGGCGGCGGGCCTTCCCGGCGCCGGGGGCGAACTGGTACCAGGACTTGCCGTGGGGGATACCTCCGCCGTGAGTGCCCAGACGGATGCCGACATGAAGGCATCCTCGCTTTCCCACCTCACGGCGGTCTCTGGCGCCAATTGCGCGCTCGTCGTGGGCATAGCCTTCGTTGTCGCGGCCGGGTTGCGAGCGGGGCGAGGCATCCGCGTGGTCGCCGGGGTCGGGGCGCTCGTGGGGTTCGTCATCCTCGTCACGCCCGAGCCGAGCGTCGTACGCGCGGCGATGATGGCCGGCATCGCGATGCTTGCGGTCTTGCTGGGACGTGCAGGCGCCGGCGTCGCGGTGCTGAGCGCAGCCGTCGTGCTGCTCCTGCTCGTGGATCCCTGGTTGTCGGGCTCGCTCGGGTTCGCGCTGTCGGTGGCGGCCACCGCAGCGCTGCTCACGCTCGCGCGCCCCCTCGCATCTGGCTTGACGCGTGTCATGCCGGCGACGCTGGCACTGGCCTTGTCGGTGCCGCTTTCCGCGCAATTGGCCTGCGGTCCGCTGCTCGTGCTGATCGATCCGTCCCTCCCGGTGTGGGGAGTACCGGCTAACCTGCTCGCGGCGCCGGCAGCTCCCGCGGCGACGGTGCTGGGACTTGCCGCCTGCATGGCCGCGCCCATCCCCGTGGTGCAGAGCGGTCTGGCGGCGATCGCATGGCTTCCGGCAGCCTGGATCGCCGGAATCGCTGACACCACGAGTGCGCTGCCGTTCGCTCGCATTCCTTGGGTGGACGGCCTTCTCGGCGCCGCCTTGCTCGCGCTCACGGGCGGACTCGTCGTTCTCGCAGTCGCGCTGCCGGGAGGCGGCCGGCAGCGCGACCGCATCCGGCGAGTGTCGTCGATCCTGCTGGTAGGGGTCGTGACGGTCTGGGGCTGCGGGGCGCTGGCCACCACGATCAGTCAGCGGTGGGGGATCCCCGCGGACTGGTCGATTCTGATGTGCGATGTGGGTCAGGGGGATGCGGTGCTTGTGCGCAGTGACAGCGCGATCGCGCTCATCGACACGGGGCCGGATCCAGCGCTCGTGAGCGCGTGCCTCGATAGGGTCGGCATCTCCCGGGTCGACCTGCTCGTCCTTACGCACTTCGACAAGGATCACGTCGGGGGAAGTGAGGCGGTGATCGGGCGGGTCGGAAGCGTGCTCCATGGTCCGACCGACGGGCGCGCGGATGAACGGCTGCTCGCGGAGTTCGGCGAGGCGGGCGCCCAGGTGGTTCCGGCGGAGGAGGGGATGTCGGGACTGCTCGGTGCCGCGCGATGGAGCGTGCTGTGGCCGCGCGCGGGCGCGCTCTTCCCCGCGGGGAACGACTCGTCGGTGACCGTGAGCATCGAGGGCGGCGGGGTCCCCCGCTCCCTGTTCCTCGGCGATCTTTCTGCCGATCCCCAGCGGATACTGCGCACGAGCGTCCGGGACATCGTCGAGGTCGTCAAGGTGTCCCACCATGGCAGCGCAGACCAGGATCCCGGGCTGTACGACCAGATCGCTCCCCGCGTTGCGTTGATCGGGGTGGGGGCGGAGAACACTTACGGGCACCCGACAGCGACGACGCTGGGGATGCTGCAGGGCAGCGCAGTGGGGCGCACCGACCAAGACGGGATCGTCGCCGTCGTCGGCGAGGGCGACGCCCTCGCCCTGTGGCGGGAGCGGGCACCTGTCGCGGGCGGCGGTTAGGCTTCTGGCATGGCCGCACCCCGTCGATCGAGTTCCTCGAAGTCGGCGATTCGGCAGGTACCATGGCGCGATCCGCGACCCGCCTCGATCGTGTTGGTGTCGGGACCGGAGGACGTGTGCGCCGAGCGCGCGATTGCCGGACTGCGGGACTATGTCCGCGCCGAGGATCCGGCCGTAGAGATCACCGACCTGCGCGCCGATGACTACGTCGCGGGAACGCTGCTGACTGTCACCTCGCCGTCGCTGTTCGGCGAACCGCGGCTTGTGCGTGTCTTCGGTGTCGAAAAGGCGTCCGACCCTTTCCTCACCGAGGCCCTCGCCTACCTCGAGGCGCCCCAGGAAGGGGCGACCGTTGTGCTGCGCCATACCGGTGCGAGCGTTCGAGGCAAGAAGCTGCTCGATGCGGTCCGCAGCGGCACGACGGATGCCGTTGAGATCGCGTGCCCCGCCATCAAGCGCGACAGCGACCGATACGACTTCGCCGCTACCGAGTTCTCGGCCGCGAACACGCGCATCGCGCCAGCGGCTCTTCGTGCGCTCGTCTCGGCGTTCTCCGACGACCTCACGGAGCTGGCCGCAGCCTGCCAGCAGCTCATCGCCGACGTCGACGGGGATGTGACCGACGATGTCGTCCGGCGCTACTACGGCGGTCGAGTCGAAACGACGGCGTTCGCAGTCGCCGACACCGCGATCGCCGGACGGTACGGTGAGGCGCTGATCACGCTTCGACACGCGTTGGCCAGCGGAGCCGATCCCGTGCCGCTGGTCGCAGCAATCGCATCCAAGCTGCGGACGATGGCCCGGGTCGCGGGGCTTCGCGAGTCCTCCGCGGCGATCGCCGCCCGGATCGGTGTCAAGGACTGGCAGGTCGACCGTGCTCGCCGGGATCTCGCAGGTTGGAACGAGGAATCCCTGGGGCGCGCGATACAGGCCGCGGCGCGAGCGGATGCCGAGGTCAAGGGCGCCTCACGGGACCCCATCTTCGCGCTCGAGCGCCTCGTGACGGTCGTCGCGACGCGCAGCGAGTTCGGCAGCTGACGATCCGGAAACGACAAAGCCCGCCTCGGAGGGCGGGCTTTGCGTGATACCTGAGCTCAGAGAGCGGCGACCTGCTTGGCGATGGCCGACTTGCGGTTGGCTGCCTGGTTCGCGTGGATGACGCCCTTGCTGACAGCCTTGTCGAGCTTCTTGGTCGCCGTGGCCAGAGCCTTCTCGGCGGCGGCCTTGTCGCCGGCGGCGATGGCCTCGCGGGTGCGGCGCACCTCGGTCTTCAGCTGGCTCTTGACGGCCTTGTTGCGCTCGTGCGCCTTCTCGTTGGTCTTGTTGCGCTTGATCTGCGACTTGATGTTCGCCACGTGGAGACGTTCTTTCGTTCGAGTGAATGGATGGACTGCCGGCGACGAGAGAGGGGCGTCCACCAGCGATCGTGAGGGTAGAACCCACACACAAGCCAGTAGACGAGTCTATCAGGTCTGCTCGATCGTCGTGAGCGCGAGGTTGAGGACTGCGTTGAAGACACGCGGGCGCATCGCGGTCACGAGGTGGCTGGTGCGGGGAACGACGATGAGCTCGGCATCCGGAACCAGCCGCCGGAACAGCCGCTCATTGACACGCAGCTGATCGAATTGGCCGTTGACGAACCACAGCGGCACCCGAATGCGCTCGAGCGCCACGAGCAGGTCGAGCACCGAGAGGCTCCGCAGCGCCACGTCCTGTGCGTCGAGGGCATAGCCACCCGCGCCGAAGTCGGCCCGGGTCTCGGGCGGGAGGGTGGCATCGAGCACACGATTGCTCAGCCACGCGCCGCGGTCGGGGAAGGAGTCGAGGCCGCGCGCGAGCAAACGGTAGGTGCGCAGCGCGGGGCCCCGCGGAATCGCGGTGCAGGATGCCGCGACCAGTCCCTGGATCGGCGGCGGTATCTCCCGACCCGCGTACTCGACCGACAGCAGGCCGCCCATCGAGTGGCCCACCAGCAGGACGGTGCCGTGTTCGGCGGCGGCATCCTGGACAGCCCGATCGATCGTCGCGAAGGCCTCGTCGATCGTGAAGGTCTCGCCCATCCGACCGCCGTGGCCGGGCAGGTCGACAGCGACGGCGGGGTTGCCGCGCTGCTGGAGGTAGTCCAGCTGCGCCCGCCACATCGTCCGGGACGTGCGGATGCCGTGCACGAGGACGACCGCGACCACCATGCCGCCAGGCTAACCGCGGCGGGCACCCGGATGTGCGTGAGACGCGCGCAGGGCCCAGGGCCTGGCCGCCGGTAGAATCGTGCGGATATGTCCCCACGCGCCCTCACGCCGCTGCAGCCGGCCGCCACGCCGCCCGAGCAGATCCGCAACTTCTGCATCATCGCGCACATCGACCACGGCAAGTCGACCCTGGCCGACCGCATGCTGCAGATCACCGGCGTCGTCTCGGATCGCGACATGCGCGCGCAGTACCTGGACCGGATGGACATCGAGCGCGAGCGCGGCATCACGATCAAGAGCCAGGCTGTGCGGATGCCGTGGCAGACCGAGTCCGGAACGTTCGCGCTCAACATGATCGACACGCCCGGGCACGTCGACTTCACGTATGAGGTCTCCCGGTCCCTCGCCGCGTGTGAGGGGGCGATCCTCCTCGTGGATGCCGCACAGGGCATCGAGGCCCAGACCCTCGCGAACCTGTACCTCGCGCTCGAGAACGATCTGCACATCATCCCCGTGCTCAACAAGATCGACCTGCCAGCCGCCGATCCCGAGAAGTACGCCGCCGAGCTTGCGAACCTCATCGGCGGCGACCCCGCGGATGTGCTGCGCGTGAGCGGCAAGACGGGCCAGGGCGTCGAGGAGCTGCTCGACCGGATCGTCGCTCAGATCCCGGCGCCGACGGGGAATGCCGACGCTCCCGCCCGTGCGATGATCTTCGACTCCGTCTACGACGCCTACCGCGGCGTCGTCACCTACGTCCGGATGGTCGACGGAAAGCTCGAGCCGCGTGAGCGGATCCAGATGATGTCGACGAAGGCCACGCACGACCTGCTCGAGATCGGCGTGTCGAGCCCCGAGCCGGTGCCGACGAAGGGGCTGGGCGTCGGCGAGGTCGGCTATCTCATCACCGGCGTGAAGGATGTGCGCCAGTCGAAGGTGGGCGACACCATCACGAATCAGCGAAAGCCCGCCGCCGAGGCCCTCGCCGGGTACACGGATCCCAAGCCCATGGTGTTCTCGGGGATCTATCCCATCGATGGCAGCGACTACGGCGACCTGCGCGAAGCGCTCGACAAGCTCAAGCTCTCGGACGCCTCGCTGCAGTACGAGCCCGAGACCTCCGTCGCCCTCGGGTTCGGCTTCCGGTGCGGGTTCCTGGGCCTGCTGCACCTCGAGATCATCACCGAGCGCCTCTCGCGGGAGTTCGACCTCGACCTCATCACGACCGCACCGTCGGTGACCTACGAGGTCACGACCGACACGGGAGAGACCGTCACTGTCACCAACCCCAGCGAGTACCCGGATGGACGGGTGGCCGAGGTCTCGGAACCGGTCGTGAAGGTCGGCATCCTGCTGCCCAAGGACTACGTCGGCACCGTCATGGAGTTGTGCCAGTCCCGCCGTGGGTCGCTGCTGGGCATGGACTACCTGAGCGAGGACCGCGTCGAGTTGCGCTACAACATGCCGCTCGGCGAGATCGTCTTCGACTTCTTCGACCAGCTCAAGTCCAAGACGCAGGGCTACGCGAGCCTCGACTACGAACCCGCGGGCTCACAGACGGCGGACCTCGTGAAGGTCGACATCCTGTTGCAGGGCGAGAAGGTGGATGCCTTCAGCTCGATCGTGCACCGTGACAAGGCCTACGGCTACGGCACCATGATGACCGAGCGCCTCCGCAAGCTCATCCCGCGTCAGCAGTTCGAAGTGCCCATCCAGGCCGCGATCGGCGCGCGGATCATCGCCCGCGAGAACATCCGTGCGATTCGCAAGGACGTGCTCGCCAAGTGCTACGGCGGTGACATCACCCGCAAGCGGAAGCTCCTCGAGAAGCAGAAGGAGGGCAAGAAGCGCATGAAGATGGTCGGCCGCGTCGAGGTCCCCCAGGAGGCGTTCATCGCGGCGCTCTCGGGCGACGTCGAGGGCAAAGACAAGTAGTCTGAACGCCATGCGCCGCGGAACCTTCCGGGACGAGACCGTCGACTACGCCGCCGTCGGTGCCACGCAGGCACCCGACCTCATGCAGTACCCGCCGGAGAAGAGCATCCCCGCTGAAGAGTCCTGGCGGATCGGCAGTGGTGAGACGCGGTTCGCCTCAGCAAGCGAAGCCCTGCTCTCGTGGGCGCCGCTGCGTGGCGCGGGACTCACGCTCACCGACATCCATCCCGCATCGGGCGCCGGCTATGCCGGGGTCTCCTACGATTCCGAGGGCGCACCGATCGCTCCCTCCCGGCGGGACGCGGAGCAGCGGTTCGACGCGGAGGGTACGCCGTACGTCAGTGCCGGTGCGACCGTGAACGTGGCAGGTCGCCTCAGCGGCTACCGGGCGGATGCCGAGTTGCGCGTCATCCTCGCGGTCGAAGAGCCCCGCCGCACAGCTTTCGCGCTGGGGACCGTCGGCGGCTCAGTTGTCAGCGGGGAGGAGTTGTTCCTGCTCGAATGGCGCGACAACGACGAGGTGTGGTTCACGGTCCGTGCCTTCGACCGCCCGGTCTCGACGCTGTACCGGATAGTGCCCCGACTGGTTCGCGGTCGGCGGCGTCGCCTGTTCCGCGCCTACCTCACAGCGGTGTCGCCCCTGTTCGTGACCTGATGGGGGCGGCGCTTCCGTTGGGCGATCCCGTTCCCCGTGATGGATCGCTTCCGGGTGTTTCCATCGATGCCGCGACCCCGCTGTCGGCGTACGTCCACATCCCGTTCTGCCGCGTACGGTGCGGCTACTGCGACTTCAACACCTATACGGCCGACGAGCTGCGCGGGGAGCGCCGTGAGGACTATGCCGACAGTGTGCTGCGCGAGATCGACCTCGCGGCCCGTGTCCTCGAGCCTCATCGGCGTTCGCTGAGCACCGTCTTCTTCGGCGGCGGAACACCGACCCTCCTCCCGGCACGCGACCTCACCCGCATCCTGGGGGCGTTGCGGGATCGGTTCGGTCTGGACCCGGATGCCGAGGTGACCGTGGAGGCCAACCCCGACACCGTGCACCCCGCGGTCGCGACAGAGCTGGCGCGCGGAGGCGTGACGCGCCTGTCAGTGGGCATGCAATCCGATGTGAGCGAGGTGCTCGCAACGCTCGATCGCACTCACCGGCGCGAGAACGTCGCGGCCGCGGTCCGCGCGGCGCGGGAGAGCGGGCTCGCTGTGAGCGTCGACCTTATCTATGGCACGCCGGGAGAGTCGCTCGACCAGTGGCGGCAGAGCGTGGATGCGGCGCTCGCGCTGGAGACCGACCACATCTCCGCGTACGCCCTGATCGTCGAAGAGGGCACGGCGCTTGAACGTCGCATCCGCCGCGGTGAACTCCCAGCTCCCGACGACGACCTCCAGGCCGCGATGTACGAATACGCAGACGACGCGTTCGCGTCCGCGGGGTATGACTGGTACGAGGTATCGAACTGGTCTCGCGGACACGAGGCTCGATCCCGGCACAACCTCGCCTACTGGCGAGGTCACGACTGGTGGGGTTTCGGACCGGGCGCGCACAGCCATATCGGCGGTGTCCGGTTCTGGAACGTCCGCCACCCGGCCGCGTATGCTCAGCGCCTCTGGTCAGGGGAGTCGCCAGGAGCGGGACGTGAGGTGCCGGATGAAGCTGCCCGCCTTCTGGAACGGGTGATGCTGCGTGTGCGCACCGTCGAGGGTCTGCCGGTCTCCGAGCTGCCGCGCGAGAATCGTCCCGCCGTCGCCGGCCTGGTCGCCGATGGCCTGGCGGACGGCAAAGAAGCCGTGCGCGGACGGATCATCCTGACCCGGCGCGGGCGGCTGCTCGCCGACGCCGTTGTGCGCGCGCTCACGGTGTGACCCGGGCCGCGAGGGGAAGGCATCCGCTAGAATTGGCACTCCGAGGATGTGAGTGCCAACACCACGGTCGATTCGGTCGACGCCGGATGCGGAAGGAGGCGACATGGTCAGCGAACGAGGACTGCAGGTGCTCCGGGCGATCGTGCAGGACTACGTCGACACCCGCGAGCCCGTCGGGAGCAAAGCCATCGTCGAACGTCACGCGTTCGGCGTATCGGCGGCAACGATCCGCAACGACATGGCCCTCCTCGAAGACGAGGAGTTGATCGCCGCCCCGCACACCTCATCCGGTCGCGTGCCCACCGACAAGGGCTACCGGGTGTTCGTCGACCATCTGGCCGAGATCCGCCCCCTCTCGCCGGCGCAGCGGGCGGCGATCGCGACTTTCCTCGACGGGCCTGGTGATCTGGATGACGCACTGGCGCGCACCGTCCGCGCCCTGACTCAGCTGACGGGTCAAGTCGCGATCGTGCAGTATCCGTCGTTCTCGAAGGCCACGATCACCCACGTGGAACTGGTCGCGCTCGACCCCTCTCGCATCCTTGTGATCGTGGTGACCGATACCGGGCGGGTGTCCCAGCGACTCGCTCTGCTCAGTGGAGCTCTCGACGAGACAGATCTCGCCCGGGTACGCGCGGAGGTTTCGACGCTCCTGGTCGGTCGAAGTGTGCGGCAAGGCGCCAAGCGCGTCGAGGAGCAGACTGACGCGGACGCGCGCACCCCGCACCAATCGGCCGTCACCGAGATTCTGCGAGTGGTGCAGGAGGAACTGGACGAGTTCCGACAGGACCGGCTCGTGATGGCCGGAGCCGCGAACCTCGCCCTGCGCGAGAGCGATTTCCGCGGGAGCATCTACCCGTTGCTCGAGGCCATTGAAGAACAGGTGACGATTCTGCGTCTCATGGGGGAGATGGTCGCCGACGACAACGGCCTGGCCGCCAGTATCGGGCGGGAAAACGAAGCATTCGGACTCTCCGAGGCATCCGTCATCGCGAGCGATTACGATGCGACGGGCGCCCGCGCGCGCGTGGGACTGATGGGGCCGACTCGCATGGACTACCCGAGCAACCTTGCGGCGGTGCGCGCCGTCGCGCGCTACTTGACGCGGCTGCTGGCGGAAGACGAGAAGGGGCGATGAGCCCCGCACGAGATACCCGCTGCCACCAGCGGGATGCAGAAAGGTGACCGTGGCTGACCACTACGAGGTCCTTGGCGTATCGCGCGATGCGTCGCCCGAAGAGATCAAGAAGGCGTACCGGCGCCTTGCTCGGGAGCTTCACCCGGACGTGAACCCGGGTGAGGAAGCCGCGGAGCGGTTCAAGCTCGTCACGCACGCCTACGATGTCCTGAGCGACCCGCAGCAACGGCAGCGCTACGACATGGGTGGCGGGACGAACGGTGGGTTCGGCGCCGCCGGCGACTTCGGTGGGTTCAACGACATCTTCGAGAGCTTCTTCGGCGGGGGAGGTGCGGCCAGGGGCGGCAGGCCGCGCTCGCGCAAGGAGCGGGGGCAGGACGCGTTGGTCCGCGTCGACCTCGACCTCAAGGACGTCGTCTTCGGTGTCCACCGCGATATCGATGTCGATACGGCGGTCCTGTGCGAGACGTGCCAGGGGGCGTGCACTCAGCCGGGGACGTCGCCCGTGCGCTGCGACATCTGCCACGGCACGGGGCACATTCAACGGACCGTCCGAAGCCTGCTCGGCAACGTCGTCACGTCGCAGCCGTGCGGCACCTGTCAGGGCTACGGCACCACGATCCCGTATCCGTGTGCCACGTGCCAGGGGCAGGGGCGGGTACGGGCGCGCCGCACCGTGTCGATCGACATCCCCGCCGGTGTGGATACGGGGCTGCGTCTGCAACTGCCGGGCTCGGGTGAAGTGGGGCCGGGCGGTGGCGCTCACGGTGACCTCTACATCGAGGTGTCCGTTGCGACACATCCGGTGTTCAGCCGCGAGGGCGACGACCTGCTCGCAACGCTGGAAGTCTCGATGCCCGATGCCATCCTCGGCGCGACGACCACCATCGACGGGCTCGACGGGCCCGTCGATCTGGAGGTGCGGCCCGGAGTGCAATCCGGCGACGTGTTGACGATCAAGGGCCGCGGAATCACCCCGCTGCGCGGGAGCCAGCGCGGCGATCTGCGCGTGGGAGTTCACGTCGTCACGCCAACGAAGCTCGATGCGAAGGAACGGGGCCTGATCGAGGAGTTCGCGAAGCGGACGAAAGCACCCGCTCCGCGACTTGCCGAGTTCCACCAGGGACTGTTCTCGAAGCTGCGCGATCGGTTCCGGAACGGCTGACCGTGCCCCTTCACTTCGTCGTCGACGAACCGCTGGATGCCGATGCCGGCGAGACCGTGACGTTGACAGGTGCGGAAGCCCACCACGCAGCGACCGTGCGACGCGTGCGGGTCGGCGAGGCCGTCACGCTGGGCGACGGCGCAGGAGTGTGGCTCGAGGCGCTGTGCGAAACCGTTGCGCCGCGTGAAGTCGTCGTGCGTGTGTCTCGTCGCGTCGTGGTGAGCCCCCCTGCCGTGCGCGTCGAGCTGGTCCAAGCGCTGGCAAAGGGCGATCGCGACGAGCTCGCCGTGCAGGCGGCGACGGAGCTCGGCATCGATGCGATCACCCCGTGGCAGGCGGCCAGAAGCGTGTCACGCTGGGATGGCGCCAAGCGTGACAAGGGCGTTCTTCGGTGGCGTCAGATCACCAGAGAGGCGGGAAAGCAAGCTCATCGCGCGTGGTTGCCCGTGGTCAACGAACCGGCCACGACCTCTCGCCTGTGTGAGCGCGCTGCCGCGAGCCGGATGCTGGTGCTCGAACCGACCGCGACCATCCGCCTCGCCGAGTGGGATGCAGACGCGGACGACCCTCGCGACATCCTGCTTGTGGTGGGACCGGAAGGAGGGATCGACCCGGCAGAACTGCGAGACCTCGAAGCCGCGGGCGCAACACCGGTGCGGCTCGGCGAGCATGTGCTGCGCACCTCGACGGCCGGTCCCGCTGCACTCGCGGTGCTGAGCGCTCACCTCCGCCGGTGGTAGAGGGCGTCGGTAGACTGAGGCCATGACCGAACCCTCAGTCTTCACTCGCATTCTGCGCGGCGAGATCCCCGCGGAGATCCTCGCCGAGACCGAGAACGTGTTCGTCATCCGGGATATCGCCCCGCAGGCGCCGCTGCACCTGCTCGTGATCCCCAAGTCCGGCGACTACCGCGATGTGACGGAACTGGCGGCAGGCGACCCCGCGCTCCTGGCTGAGATGGTCGCTATCGCCAAGCGCGTTGCCATCGACTACGGCGACGGCGACTTCCGGCTGGTGTTCAACACCGGAGCGGGCGCTGGTCAGACGGTCTTCCATGTGCACGCCCATGTGCTCGGTGGCGGCCTCGCAGAAGGCAGTCTCGGTGGCTGAACCCGGCAGCAATGCGCACCCGGATGGCCTCGTCACGGAGCGGCTGTTCGCCGACGGCGTGGCGATGGTGCAACTCCTCGGTCCGCAGGACCGCCTGTTGCGTGTCGTCGAGCGTGAGCATCCGGATGTCGATGTCCACGTGCGCGGCAACGAGATCACTCTTGTGGGCGAGGCGGCCGCCGTCGCAGCAGCACGCGACCTCGTGGAAGAACTCCTCACAATGACCCGCACCGGGCAGGACCTGGCGCCGGCGGACGTGTCCAGCTCGAACCGGATTCTGCGCAGCGAAGGCAATCCTCGTCCGTCCGAAGTGCTCGGGGAAGCGATCCTCTCCAGCCGGGGCCGGGTCATCAGGCCCAAGACCCTCGGACAGAAGTCGTATGTCGACGCGATCGAGCACACGACGATCACGTTCGGTATCGGTCCCGCCGGAACGGGCAAGACCTACCTCGCGATGGCTAAGGCTGTGCAGGCTCTGCAGCGCAAGGAGGTCAGCCGCATCATCCTGACCCGACCCGCGGTCGAAGCGGGGGAGAGACTCGGGTTCTTGCCGGGCACCCTGACTGACAAGATCGATCCGTACCTTCGCCCGCTCTACGACGCGCTCAACGAGATGATAGACCCCGAGATCGTCCCGAAACTCATGGCGACCGGGACGATCGAGGTCGCCCCGTTGGCGTACATGCGCGGTCGGACACTGAACGATTCGTTCGTCGTGCTCGACGAGGCGCAGAACACGACTCCCGAGCAGATGAAGATGTTCCTGACCCGGCTCGGGTTCAACACCAAGATGGTCGTCACCGGCGACATCACGCAGATCGACCTGCCGCAGGGCGCCTCGGGCCTGCGCCTGGTTACGAAGGTGCTCAGCGCGATCGATGACATCCACTTCGCGTACCTCACGAGCGACGACGTCGTGCGGCACTCCCTTGTCGGCAAGATCGTCGATGCCTACTCCGAGTATGACGAGCGGCGACTGTCGGCCAAACGCGAGCGTGACGAGGCCAGCGAGCTCAGCAGCCGGGCCGAGCGCCGGGGCGCCTCCCGCCCGGCCGGCCCCCGCGACCATCTCCCGAAGCGAGGGCGTCGATGACGATCGAGATCACGAACGAATCAGGTATCGACGTTGATGAGACCGTGCTGCTGCGGCTGACGGAGAACAATCTCGCCGAGCTGTTCGTCAGTCCGGATGCCGACCTGGCGATCCTCCTCGTCGACGAGGGAGCGATGGAGTCGCTGCACGTCCAATGGATGGATGAACCCGGGCCCACGGACGTGCTGAGCTTTCCGATGGACGAGTTGCGGCCCGGGACGGAGGACGCCCCGACACCGGAGGGCCTGTTGGGCGATATCGTGCTCTGCCCCCAGGTCGCTGAGAGTCAGGCTCAGGCCGCTGGCCACTCGACGATGGACGAACTGATCCTGCTCACGACGCACGGCCTGCTCCATCTGCTGGGTTTCGATCATGCCGAGCCGGCGGAGGAACGGGAGATGTTCGCGCTGCAGCGTGACCTCATCGCACGATTCCACGCGGCCGAGCGCCGCCGCCTTCGACCGTGACCGCCGCGCTTCTCTTGGCGGCCGCCGCACTCCTCGTTGCGTTCGGCGGTCTGATGGCGGCAGTGGATGCCGCGCTCGGCGTGACATCCAGGTCCGACCTCGACGAGATGAGCCACACCGGCCGCAACGCCGCCTTCCTGCGGGGGATCGCCGACGATCCCCCCGCGCACGCCAACGCCGCGGGATTCATGCGCGTCCTGTCTGAGACGACGGCGGCGGTACTGGTCACGGTTGCCCTGACCATCCTGTTCGACAGCATCTGGTGGGCGATGCTGGCCGCGGCCATCATCATGACGGGCATCTCGTTCGTCGTCGTCGGGGCAAGCCCTCGCACCGTGGGGCGACTGCATGCGAGGAGCCTGTTGCGTGGCGCGGCTCCCGTTATCCGCGCCATGCGCATCGTGCTCGGTCCGCTCGCGCATGGACTCGTGGCCCTCGGCGACCGCGTCACGCCCGGCGTCGCGCGCGGCTCTTCGTTCGCATCCGAAGAGCAACTGCTCAGCATGGTCGACGAGGCAGCGTCTCAGGACCTCATCGAAGAGGACGATCGCGAACTGATCCACTCTGTCTTCGACTTCACGGACACGTATGTTCGCGCGGTCATGGTGCCGCGGACCGAGATGGTCACCGTCGAAGCCGACACCACGACAAAGGACGCGATGGAGTTGTTCCTCGACAAGGGTGTTTCGCGCGTACCGATCGTCGATGACGAAGCCGACGACGTGATCGGCATCCTGTACCTGAAGGATCTGGTCCAGTTCGCGTACCGCGACGAAGCCGGATGGCGCGCGGCAGCGATCTCGCAGCTCGCTCGCCCGGCGGTCTTCGTGCCCGAGTCGATGCGCGCTGAGACGCTGCTGCAGCAGATGAAGCGCGAGGCCGTACACGTGTGCATGGTGGTGGATGAGTACGGCGGCGTGTCGGGACTTGTCACGCTGGAAGACCTCATCGAAGAACTGGTCGGTGAGATCGCAGACGAGTTCGACCCGCGGGCCAATGAGATCGCGGAGGTGGCGGAGGGCCGGTACCGCGTGAGCGCGCGACTGGGCCTCGCGGAGGTCGGAGAGCTGTTCGAGATCGACCTCGAAGATGACGAGGTCGACTCGATCGGCGGACTGCTCGGAAAGCAGCTCGGCAAGGTTCCGCAGCCGGGGGCAGTCACCGAGGTGGAGGGTTTGCGCATCACCGGCGGCGCCTCGCGCGGCAAGGGGCGCGGCATCAGCACCGTGTTCGTCGAACGGATCCCGTCGCCCGCGGATGCAGGAGGCCACGAGACCGATGACGATGATGGCGCGACCCCCGACATGCCGGAACGGAAGGCGCGGTCGTGAGCGATAACGAGTTCCGCTCCGGTTTCGTGACCTTCGTCGGGCGTCCCAACGTCGGGAAGTCGACCCTCATGAACGCGCTCGTCGGCCAGAAGATCGCCATCACGAGCGACAAGCCACAGACAACGAGGCGCGCCATCCGCGGCATCCTCAATCGCCCCGGCGGCCAGATCGTGATCGTCGATACCCCCGGACTGCACCGACCGCGCACCCTGCTGGGCCAGCGTCTGAACGACCTGGTCGAGGAGGTGCTCGGCGACGTCGATGTCATTGCGTTCTGCGCTCCCGCCACGGAGAAGGTCGGACCGGGGGATCGTCGCATCGCCGACTCGCTGGACGGGTACGCGTCGGCGAGCAAGATCGCCGTGGTGACCAAGACGGATGCCGCCTCCCGCGACCAGATCACGGAGCGCCTTCTCGAGGTGGATGCTCTCCGTGAGGACTGGGCGGCCGTCATCCCGCTGTCCGCAGTGATGGATGATCAGTTGGGAACACTCGCCGACGAGATCCTGCGGCTGCTCCCCGAGGGCCCCGCGCTCTACCCGGATGGCATCGTGACCGACGAGTCGGATGACGACCGCATCGCCGAGATCATCCGCGAGGCTGCGCTCGATGGCGTGCGCGACGAGTTGCCGCACTCCATCGCCGTCGTGGTTCAGGAGGTCGAACCTCGTGAGGACTCGGATCTGATCGACGTGTACGCCGACATCGTGGTCGAACGCGACAGTCAGAAGGCGATCATCATCGGGAAGAAGGGTTCGCGACTCGCGCGCGTCGGTGCCACGGCGCGCGAGCAGATCGAACCGCTCCTGGGATCCCGCGTGTTCCTGTCACTGCACGTCAAGGTCGCCAAGGACTGGCAACGAGACCCCAAGCAGCTCGGCCGCCTCGGCTTCTGACTATCGGGCTCGCGCTCAGCCCAGCGGTTTCAGGGCGGACTGGACGATGACGACGCCGTCGCCGAAGTCGGCATCCGCTGCTTCCTGAAGGGTTCCGTCGTCCCAGATCACCTCAGCCCAGAGATAGCCGTCGCTGGTCCAGGTGGCAAGCAGCAGATCGCCAAGCACTGCCGGAAGCTGCGTCGAGATCTCGTCCAGACGCGCCGGAGCCGTGTCGCCGGGAACCCCGCCTGTCGGGTCGTCCGGTCTGATCGGGTCGTACAGCGCGAGCATGATCGGCGGTTGGGTCACGGCGAACACTTCGCCATCGAAGGTGCCGAAGACGGCGTATGTGCCCCACCGGGTATCACCCGACTCTTCGACGCCGGCCACATCGCTCCAGCTCCAGCCCTCCAGCGGGAGACCACTGCACTGTGGTGGGTACGACTCGGCGACGGGGCCGAGGCACAACTGAACATCGCCGGCCACATCCAGCACAGTGCCCGTGCCCACCACCTCGCCTGAGGGGGGTGTGACCGGCGCCGCCGACAGCGAGTCTGCGCCCGGCGTTGCGGCGCACCCCACCATGACGGCGATGACGGAAGCGGCCCCGACAGCCGCCGTGGTGACGCGTGTGATGATCCCCATACCCTTGCAGTGTCCGGGTGCAAGAGATCGTCTCAGGGCGACTGCGCCAATTCCTGGTAGCATCGTGGTATGCGTGCACTCTCGCTTCTTCTTAGCTGCCGCGGCGGGGCCATCTAGGGCCTTCCTCGTCGCGGAGCTTCGTGTCGGCCCGTTCACCTCGAGCCAGAAGACAGAGCCAGGAAGAAGCGACACCATGAAGAACACCCAGCAGCCGTCGGGGATGCCGACGCACAAGTACGTGCCGTATCACGAGCAGATCCGCGTCTCGGTCCCCGACCGCACGTGGCCCGACGCGACGATCACGCAGGCGCCGCGGTGGTGCGCTGTCGATCTGCGTGATGGGAACCAGGCCCTCATCGACCCGATGAGCCCCGAGCGCAAGCGGATCATGTTCGATCTGCTCGTCAAGATGGGCTACAAGGAGATCGAGGTCGGCTTCCCCTCCGCGAGCCAGACCGACTTCGACTTCGTGCGCCATCTGATCGAAGACGATGTCATCCCCGACGATGTCACCATCCAGGTGCTGACCCAGGCGCGTGAACACCTCATCGAGCGCACGTACGAGTCGATCCGCGGCGCGAAGCGGGCGATCGTGCACCTGTACAACTCCACGAGCATCCTGCAGCGCGACGTCGTGTTCCGCACCGACAAGCAGGGCATCATCGACATCGCCCTCGAGGGCGCGCGCCTGTGCAAGAAGTTCGAGGCGACGGTCCCCGGCACCGAGGTGTTCTACGAGTACTCGCCCGAGAGTTACACCGGTACCGAACTCGAGTTCGCCGTCGATGTGTGCAACCAGGTCCTCGAGGTCTTCGAGCCCACGCCCGAGCGCAAGGTGATCATCAACCTGCCCGCGACGGTCGAGATGGCAACCCCCAACGTCTACGCGGACTCGATCGAATGGATGAGCCGCCACCTCAACCACCGCGAGAACGTCATCATTTCGCTGCACCCGCACAACGACCGCGGCACCGCGATCGCCGCCGCCGAGCTCGGGTACATGGCGGGCGCCGATCGCATCGAAGGGTGCCTGTTCGGCAACGGCGAGCGCACCGGCAACGTCGACCTGGTCGCACTGGGCATCAACCTGCTGACGCAGGGAGTCGACCCCCAGATCGACTTCAGCGACATCGACCACGTCAAGCGCACTGTCGAGTACTGCAACCAGCTGCCGGTTCACGAGCGCAGCCCGTGGGCGGGCGATCTCGTGTTCACCGCCTTCAGCGGTTCCCACCAGGATGCGATCAAGAAGGGCTTCGAGTCGATGGCTGCCGCCGCCGACGCGCGCGGCGTACCTGTGGACGAGCTGGTGTGGGCTGTCCCGTACCTGCCGATCGATCCCAAGGATCTCGGTCGCTCCTACGAGGCTGTCATCCGCGTCAACTCGCAGTCCGGGAAGGGTGGCGTCGCCTACCTGCTGAAGACCGACCACGCGCTGGATCTGCCGCGTCGGCTGCAGATCGAGTTCTCGGGCGTCGTGCAGGCCAAGACGGATGCCGAGGGCGGCGAGGTCACGAGCGACCAGATCTGGTCGATCTTCACCGACGAGTACCTGCCGAGCGCCGTCGCCGACGAGCGCTGGGGCCGTTTCGAGTTGCTCTCCACCCGCACCGAGAGCGATATGACCGGCGATGTCACCCTGGACGTGCGGCTGCGCGACGGCGACAGCGAGATCTCCGCGCGCGGGAACGGCAACGGCCCGGTCGCCGCGTTCCTCGAGGTGCTGCGCGAGCAGGGGTTTGAGGTCACGGTGTACGACTACGTCGAGCACGCCCTCAGCGCCGGCGGTGACGCCCAAGCAGCCGCCTACGTCGAACTGCAGGTCGAGGGCGAGCGCCTGTGGGGCGTGGGCATCGACGGTGACATCTCGACGGCGTCGCTGAAAGCCATCGTCTCGGGCGTCAACCGCGCCATTCGCGTTCGCGAAGAATCCGGAGCGCTTGCGGTCGTCTGACGACAGCAGCGCAGGCGGGGGTCGCCGGTCATCCGGCGGCTCCCGCGCCGTCGTCCTCAGTTACTCGGGCGCCGCCGATGACGGTGATTGCCGAGGTCTCGACGGCGACCTTTCGCCGGTAGAGCGCGCGTTGCTCGGGAAGCGAGATATCGAAGACGACGGCCAGAAGCCGGATGACTGTCGTCACGGCGACCGCAATGATCGCGGCGGCAGCCAGCGGCGCCCCGAGCGAGAACGAGACGGTGAGGACGACGCATCCAGCGCCTGCTGCGACCGCGTACAGGGACCCGACGTGCATGATCGCGACGGGCAGGCCCATCAGCACATCGCGCAGGATGCCGCCACCGACCGCGGCCGCGACACCCACGAAGATCGCCGGCACCTCGGGCAGCCCGAGATAGAGCGCCTTGCTGGTGCCGAAAGCACCGAATAGCCCGATGACGAGCGCGTCGAGCCCCACGATGAGCCAGCTCACCCGCTCCAGCACCGTTGCGAGCAGCATCCCCAGCAGCGCGGCCGCGACCGCTGTGAGCAGGTACCAGTTCGACTGCAGGGTCGTGGGAGTCACGACCAGGAGCAGGTCGCGGATGAGCCCGCCCCCCATGCCCATGACGATTCCGATGATCGCGACGCCGAGCAGATCGAGTCGCCTCTGGCCGCGGAATCCGGATGCGAACAGCGCGCCCTGCAGGCCGCCCAGCGCCACGGCGGACAGATCAGCCCACAGCGGGATGACGAAGAGCGGCTCGTTCACCCGTCCATTGTCGCTCGATGCCGGGATAATCGATGAGTGCCCACCTATCGCGACGAGGTCGTGGTCTTGCGCACCCACAAGCTGGGTGAAGCGGATCGCATCGTCACCCTCCTGAGCCGCCGCCACGGCAAGGTCCGCGCGGTGGCCAAAGGAGTCCGTCGCACGTCCTCCCGCTTCGGTGCCCGGCTCGAACCGTTCATGGTCGCTGACGTCCTCCTGTATCAGGGGCGTTCCTTGGACATCGTGCAACAGGCAGACAGCCTCGGCTCCTACGGGGCGGACATCGCCTTGCACTACGACCGATACACGGCTGCGCACGCCATGGTCGAGGCCGCGGATCGTTTGGGCGAGTCGGAGGCCACCACGTCGCAGTATCTGCTGCTGCTGGGAGGATTGCGTGCGCTTGCGCGCGGGGATCACGCGTCGCGCAGCATCCTGGACTCCTATCTCCTGCGAGTCATGGCGCTGTCGGGGTGGGCTCCCGGCCTCGACGCCTGTGCGCGCTGCGGCCGGGTTGGCGAGCATCCCTCGTTCGTCGCTCAGCTCGGCGGCATGGTCTGTCGAGATTGCGCCCCCGCAGGATCGGCACGCGTGGACGCCGAGACGCTCGCCGTGTTGCGCGCGCTCATGGCGGGGGAGTGGGGAGTCGTCGACGCGGCGTCGGCGGCGGCGGGAGGCGCGGCATCCGGCCTGATCGCGGCCTACACCCAGTGGCATCTTGAGCGCGGCATCCGTTCCTTGGACCACCTCGGAACGGTGGTGCTGCCCGCACCCAACCTGGAGCCTGCGCCATGAGCCCGAAGCCCTACACGCACCGGGACGCCGTTCCCTATCGGCCGATCGACTGGACGGGCATCTATCCCCCCGACTTCCCCAAAGGCTCGGTCCCGAATCACGTCGCGATCGTGATGGACGGCAACGGCCGGTGGGCAAACCGCCAGGGGCTCACCCGCGTCGA
The DNA here is from genome assembly GCF_057706855.1 of Microbacterium sp. bgisy207. Lineage (NCBI taxonomy): Bacteria > Bacillati > Actinomycetota > Actinomycetes > Micrococcales > Microbacteriaceae > Microbacterium > Microbacterium sp. bgisy207. The sequence goes on along the minus strand of NZ_JBYIPB010000003.1, from coordinate 229,345 downwards.
GGGCCACAAGGCAGGCGAGGCGGCACTCCTGGATGTTGTCGCCGGCGCGATCCAGGCCGGCGTCAAACACCTGTCCGTATATGCCTTCTCAACGGAGAACTGGTCACGTTCACCCGACGAGGTGCGATTCCTCATGGGGTTCAACCGCGACGTCTTGCATCGCCGCCGTGACCAGCTGAACGAGTGGGGCGTCCGGGTTCGCTGGGCGGGCCGCAAACCCCGCCTCTGGTCGAGCGTCATCAAGGAACTGCAGTTCGCAGAAGAACTCACCGCAGCCAATGGCGTGCTCACTCTGACGATGTGCGTCAACTACGGGGGACGAATCGAGCTCGTCGATGCCGTCCGATCGATCGCGGACGACGTCGCGGCCGGTCGGCTGCGCCCGTCGGCGGTAAGCGAAAAGCTCATCGCCCGGCGGCTCTATCAGCCCGACATGCCGGATGTCGATCTCTTCGTTCGCTCCAGCGGCGAGCAGCGTACCTCCAACTTCCTGCTCTGGGAGTCGGCGTACGCCGAGTACGTCTTCCTCGACACCCTCTGGCCCGACTTCTCCCGGACAGACCTCTGGCGTGCCATCGATCTCTACCTCCGCCGTGACCGCCGCTTCGGTGGGGCGGTGGACACTCCGGGCGCGCCGACCGCCTGATCTCGTGCGACTGCGCCGTGAGCCGCCATCAGTTCCGGCGAGGCGCAGGACGAAGGTCCCTGGGGGCGTGGTGGCTGGCAGGAGTAGACCGGCATGTGCCCGGCATGGCGCCGGATGCACCGAGCGGGGGAGCCAGCGTGGGCGAGACGACGCGACAGGAACCGACGAAGATGGTCGTGGCCACCGGGATGACCTGGACGACCATGGCCATCCTGATCGCCACCGCGGTGGCGAGCGTGCGCGGTCTGCCGGCCATGGCTGTCTACGGATGGGCGTCGATCTTTCTCTACGTGCTGCCGGCGATCGTGTTCATGATCCCCGTTGCGTTGGTGGCCGCCGAACTTGCGAGCGGATGGAAGGGCGGCGTCTTCGTCTGGGTCAAGGAGGCCTTCGGAGACAGGATGGGCTTCAGCGCCGTCTGGCAGCAGTGGATCCAGAACGTCGTGTGGTACCCCGCGCAACTGGCTTTCTTCGCGACCGCGCTGGCCTACGTCTTCAACCCCGCTCTGGCCAACAACGGACTGTTCACCGGACTGGTGATTCTCGTCGTGTATTGGGCGTCGACGTTCATCGCGTTCCGGGGGGTCAAGGCCTTCGCGTCCGTCAGCACGGTCGGATTCCTCGCCGGAACCGTCGTGCCCTCGCTTGCCCTGGTCGTGTTCGCCGTGCTGTTCCTGTCGGGAGGTGGCGCCTCCAGCCTGGCGCCGGTAGCCGAGGCGCAGTGGTTTCCGACGTGGACCGGATTCGCGAGCATCGTGCTGATCGTCAGCAACTTCCTGGCTTACGCCGGAATGGAGATGAACGCGGTGCACGTCAACGAGATGGACAAGCCGCGCCGCAATTTCCCGCGTGCGATCGTGCTGGCCTCGATCATCATCCTCGTGGTGTTCATCCTCCCCACCTTGGCGATCTCGGTGGGAGTGCCGGCGGACAAGATCAATCTCACGCAGGGCGTGCTACAGGCCTTCGACGTCTTCTTCCAGCAACTCGGGGTTCCGTGGCTGACCCTCGTGATGTCCCTGCTGATCGTCTTCGGCATCCTCGCCTCTGTCGTCACCTGGATCCCCGGACCGAGCAAGGGGCTGCTTCTGGTGGGACGGCAGGGCTACCTGCCGCCCGCGCTGCAGGGAACCAACCGCTACGGGATGCAGGCGCCGATCATGCTGGTCCAGGGCGTGATCGTCACGATCCTGGCGATCGTGTTCGCCGTCGTCCCGTCTGTGCAGAGCGTCTTCTGGATCTTCTCCGCGATGGCCGTGCAGCTCTACCTGATCATGTACATGGTGATGTTCCTCGCGGCGATGAGGCTGCGCCGCACTCACGCCGACGTGCCGCGCGGATTCCGGGTTCCCTGGCTTCCCGTCGTCGGGTGGGTCGGATTCGCGGCCAGCGCCGCCGCGTTCCTCATCGGGTTCGTCGAGCCCTCGAGCAGTTCGGTCGGGCCCATCGGATACGTCGCCTTCCTGGTCGGCGGCATCGTGGTCCTGGGGATCTGGCCGTTCGTGCTCTACGCGATGCGCAAGCCCTCGTGGAAGGTGCATCCCGAGGTCTCGCACGTCCACGATCCCGAGGACGAGTGAGCGTGCGGACCCATCGCGCGTTCTGACCGATGCGAACCGCCACCGGTCACTGACAGACTCGACATAACGACCCGAGGGGACTGAGACATGCTGCACAGCCGCGACACCATTCGAGAAGAGCTGTTCGACGAGGTGTTCGCCTCGGGCGAGCTGGCGACGTCGTTGCCGAAGTACCGGATGCCCGACTCCGAGCAGCTGGCACGGCACGCGTATCAGGTCGTCTCGGACGAGCTCATGCTCGACGGGAACTCGCGCCAGAACCTCGCGACCTTCTGCCAGACCTGGCTCGAGCCCGAGGTCCGTCAACTCATGGTCGAGACCCTCGACAAGAACATGATCGACAAGGACGAGTACCCGCAGACGGCGGCGATCGAGGCCCGGTGCGTGCATATCCTGGCCGACCTGTGGAACTCACCGGAGGCAGCCGACACCCTGGGCACCTCGACGACAGGTTCCAGCGAGGCGGCGATGCTCGGCGGGATGGCGCTCCTGTGGAAGTGGCGCGAGCGTCGCCGCGCGGCAGGGCTGCCCACCGACCGGCCCAACCTGATCTGCGGTCCGGTTCAGGTGTGCTGGCATAAGTTCGCGCGGTACTGGGACGTCGAACTGCGTGAGATCCCCATGGCGGGGGAGCGGCTCATCATGACCGCCGACGAGGTGATCGCCCGCGTCGACGAGAACACGATCGGGGTCGTGCCCACCCTCGGGGTCACCTTCACGGGACAGTTCGAGCCGGTCCAAGCGGTGAGCGCCGCGCTCGACGACCTGCAGGAGCGCACCGGCCTCGACATCCCGATTCACGTCGACGGAGCCAGTGGTGGATTCCTCGCTCCGTTCACTGCTCCCGACATCGTGTGGGACTTCCGGCTACCCCGGGTGAAGTCGATCAACGCGTCGGGTCACAAGTTCGGCCTCGCACCGCTCGGCGTGGGCTGGATCGTCTGGCGCGATGCCGGCGATCTTCCGAAGGACCTCATCTTCGAGGTCAACTATCTCGGCGGCAACATGCCGACGTTCGCCCTGAACTTCTCACGCCCCGGTGGCCAGATCATCGCGCAGTACTACAACTTCGTCCGTCTGGGCCGAGAAGGCTACCGCCGCGTGCAGCAGTCCTGCTACGACACGGCGATGTACCTCGCCGACGAAATCGCGAAGCTCGGGCACTTCGAGATCATCAATGACGGCAGCCCCGAGAAGGGTATCCCGGCCGTCTCGTGGAAACTCGCAGAGGGCGACCACGCGTTCACGCTCTTCGATCTGGCCGACCGCCTGCGCACCCGCGGATGGCAGGTTCCCGCCTACACGATGCCCGCGCACCGTGAGGACATGGCCGTCCAGCGCATTCTCGTCCGCGCGGGTTTCAGCCGCGACGAGGCGTCGCTGCTGATGGATGACTACCGCGACGCGATCGCGCACTTCGACAAACACCCGGTTTCCGTGCCCATGACCGAGGAAGAGGCAGGCAGCTTCCATCACTGAGGAACAGGGTAGGGCGGCTCCGACCGGTCCTCGCACGCGGGTCGAGCGCGGTCTGGCCTCGATCTGGGGCACGCGTCGGCAACGCCGCCTTCGACGAGAATCGACCGGGTTCCTCATCGGCTCCGCGCTGTTTGCCGTCGGAGCGCTGCCGGCATACGCGGGCGCGGTCGGCCCAGTGTGGGGTGCTGCGACATTCGTCGCGGGTTCGGCCTTTTTCATGGTGGGAAGCGTGACCGAGCTCGCGTTGAGCGGACGACGACCACCGACGACCCGTGGCCACGCTGCGGACGCTGCGGACTGGTGGGCGGCGGTCATCCGGTTGGTCGGCACGATCCTGTTCACCCTCAGCACCGTCGCCGCACTGATCACCGCGACAACCGCGTCGGGTTCGGATCTGGCGGGCTGGAGTCCCGACGTGTGGGGGTCGCTCGCTTTTCTCCTGTCGTCGGTACTCGCGCTGTTCGCCGCGGCGCGTCGGCACCAGCTGTGGGACCCGCTGGCGCGCACCTGGCACGGAACCACGTTCACGTTCATCGGCTCCGTCGCGTTCGTGTTCTCGGCCGTGCGTACCTCCGTCATACCTCCGTCGAATGACGCGCTTCAGCCCGCGTGGAACGGCGCGGGGACATTCGCCGGCGCGGTGTTCCTCTTCATCGCAGCGCTGCTCGCGCGCCGCTTCGTCGGCGCAGCCCCGGACTGACCCCGCACCTCCCGCGGGTCAGGACCTGGGAGTGAGCGCGTCTTCGATGACCCGGATGATGGCCGGATCGTCGGGCTTGGTCGTGGGTCGGAAGCGGTGGACGACCCCGTCCGGCGTCAGCACGAACTTCTCGAAGTTCCACAGCACCGGACCGCGCTTGCCCTCGGCATCCGGCGCCCGCTTCAGCGCTTTGTAGAGCGGCGCTGCGTGCGAGCCGTTGACCTTGACCTTTTCGGCGATCGGGAACGACACGCCCCAGGTCGTTGCGCAGTAGTCGAGGATCTCTTCCATCGTCCCCGGCTCCTGGCCCATGAACTGGTTGCAGGGGAACCCGATGACGGTGAACCCGCGATCACCGTACGTCTTCTGCAACTGCTCGAGCTGTTCATACTGTGGAGTGAGTCCGCACTTGGAGGCGACGTTGACGACCATGACGACCCCGTCGCCGTAATCGGACAGCGTTGCGGTACCGCCGTCTGCGGTGGTGAAAGGAATATCGCGGAGAGACTCCTGTTGCACGTCGGTCATACTCCTCAGGCTAGCGGCGCGCCTGACCACCGGAGCGGTTCAGTGCCGTTGAGGTCTGGGACAATGGGAGGATGCCATCCGCCCTCCACACCACGTCCGCTGCGCCGCTGCGCATCGGACCGATCACGGTAGATGCCCCCGTGGTGTTGGCGCCCATGGCGGGAATCACCAACACGGCGTTTCGCCGCCTGTGTCGCGAGTACGGTGCCGGGCTGTACGTGAGCGAGATGATCACCTCTCGCGCTCTCGTGGAGCGAAACGAGACGACCATGCGGCTCATCACGCATCACGAGTCAGAGACACCGAGGTCCATTCAGTTGTACGGAGTGGATCCGGGCACCGTCGAGGCCGCGGTGCGGGTTCTCGTCGAGGAAGACCGCGCCGACCACATCGACATGAACTTCGGATGCCCCGTGCCCAAGGTCACCCGGAAAGGCGGCGGGGCGGCGCTCCCCTGGAAGCTCGGGCTCTTCCGCGAGATCGTGACCAGAGCGGTCGCCGCCGCGGGCCCCATTCCGGTCACCGTCAAGATGCGCAAAGGCATCGATGACGACCATCTGACCTACCTCGATGCGGGACGAATCGCCGAGGATGCGGGGGTCGCCGCTGTCGCGCTCCACGCCCGCACGGCCGCTCAGTTCTATTCCGGCGAGGCTGATTGGGAGGCGATCGCGCGGCTCAAGCAGCACGTGACATCGGTCCCTGTGCTCGGGAACGGGGATATCTGGGCTGCCGACGATGCCGTCCGGATGATGGCCGAAACCGGCTGCGACGGCGTCGTGGTCGGCCGCGGGTGTCTCGGGCGACCCTGGCTGTTCGGAGAGTTGGCGCGCGCCTTCGACGTCGAGGCATCTCCACCCGTCGACGCGACGCTCGGTTTCGTCGCCCGCGCCTTCCGCCGCCATGCTGAACTCCTGGTCGAATTCTTCGAGGACGAGGGACGCGGATGCCGTGACATCCGCAAGCACGTCGCCTGGTATTTCAAGGGCTACCCGGTAGGGGGCGACCTTCGGGCGCGGCTGGCGACGGTGTCAACGATTCACGAGATCGATGGCCTTCTCGAGGAGCTGGATCTCGATGCGCCGTACCCGGGCCGTGCCGCGGAAGGACAGCGTGGGCGCGCGGGCAGCCCGAAACGGCCGGCGCTTCCCGACAGATGGCTTGAGTCCACGGAGCTCGACGGCGTCGAGTCCGACGCCCTCGCGGACGCCGAGTTGGACCACAGCGGTGGCTGACCGCGAGCGGCCGGTGCACCCGGGCTATACGGATGCGGATGCCGAGCGCTTCTACGCAGAACGGCATCGGTCGCAGCGGGACGGTTTCGCGCGCGACCGTGCGCGGGTGCTGCATTCGGCGGCGCTGCGCCGGCTCGCGGCGAAGACTCAGGTCCTGAGCCCGGCGAGCCCCGCCGACTTCGCGCGAAACCGCTTGACCCATTCGCTGGAGGTAGCCCAGGTAGGCCGCGAACTCGCCTCGGCACTGCAGCTCGCCCCCGATGTCGTCGATACCGCGTGTCTGAGCCACGACCTCGGCCACCCTCCGTTCGGTCACAACGGAGAGCGTGCGCTCAACGACTGGGCTGAGGACATCGGCGGGTTCGAGGGCAACGCGCAGACCCTGCGCATCCTGTCTCGCCTGGAACCCAAGGTCATCGATGCGACCGGTCGGAGCCACGGCCTGAACCTCACACGGGCGAGCCTCGATGCGACGTGCAAGTATCCGTGGACCTCGGAGCATCCGCTTCCGGATCCGGGGGGGCGACTCAAGTACGGCGTGTACGAGGAGGACGAGGCGGTTTTCGCGTGGATGCGCGAGGGTGCTCCCGGGCGCGTCCGCTGCATCGAGGCGGAGGTCATGGACCTCTCCGACGACATCGCGTACTCGGTGCACGACTTCGAGGACGCGATCGTCAACGGCTATCTGGATCCCGCTCGACTGGCTGATTCCGCGGAGCACTCCGCTCTCATTCACGCCATCCAGACATGGGTGGGGTACGACTTCGCTCGGGACGAACTCGAGGATGCCCTGTTCCGGTTGATGCGGATGCCCGAGTGGGTGACGACATTCTCGGGCACCCGTTCCGACCTTGCGAGACTCAAGAACCTCACGAGCGACCTCATCGGGCGCTTCGCGCGTGCCGCGGTGACAGCCACTCGCGACGCCGCCGGCGGCCCCGAACTCACGCGCTTCCACGCTCACGTGGTCGTTCCGCGGGTCATCGAAGCCGAGATGGGGGTGCTCAAGGGCATCATTGGTGCTGTGGTGGTGAGCATCGACGGGCGAAAGGCGCTCTACAAGGAGCAGCGACGCCTGCTGAAGCGTTTGGCGACCGCACTGTGGGAGAACCCTCACGAGCTCGATGCCGTCCACCGCGAGGACTTCGACCGGGCCCTCAGTGATCGCGAGCGGCGGCGAACCGTTGTCGATCAGGTCGCCAGCCTCACCGATCAGCACGCCATATCGTGGCACGGACGGCTGGTGGGCGAGGTGGATGCCGCCTCTCTCGGCATCTGGACACCGGGCGCGTCGACCCGGACTCGGTAGGGACCGTATGGCAGGACGGATTGCTCAGGCCGACATCGACGAGGTGAAGGCGAGAACCAACATCGCCGACGTGATCGGTGAACGCGTCGCCTTGAAGTCCGCGGGCGTCGGATCTCTCAAGGGACTGTGCCCCTTCCACGATGAGCGCAGCCCGAGCTTCCATGTCCGGCCGCAGGTCGGCTTCTATCACTGTTTCGGTTGTGGTGAGTCGGGAGACGTGTACTCGTTCCTGCGCAAGATGGATCACCTGAGCTTCACCGAGGCGGTGGAACGTCTTGCGGGAAGAATCGGGTACACCCTCCACTATGAAGAGGGCGGAACTGCTCCCGAGAACTCCGGACGGAGCCGCTTGTACGCGGCAAATGCTGCGGCAGCCGAGTACTTCCGTGCGCAGTTGTCCACCCCGGAAGCGGACATCGGGCGTCGATTCCTCGGTGAACGCGGATTCGATGCCGCCGCCGCCGCGCACTTCGGAGTGGGCTTCGCGCCGAAGGGGTGGTCGAACCTCTCGGATGCCCTGACGGCCCAGGGCTTCACTATCGCGGAGTTGTCGGCGGCCGGTCTGCTCTCCCAGGGGCAGCGCGGCACCTATGACCGGTTCCGAGGCCGCCTCATCTGGCCGATCCGTGATATCACGAGCCAAGTCGTCGGGTTCGGTGCCCGGCGCCTCCTGGAGGACGATCAGGGGCCCAAGTACCTGAACACTCCCGAGACCCCGATCTATCGCAAGTCGCAGGTGCTGTACGGTCTGGATCTCGCCAAGCGCGACATCTCGCGGGAGCACCGCGTCGTCGTCGTCGAGGGCTACACGGACGTGATGGCGTGTCACCTGGCCGGGATCACGACGGCGATCGCCACCTGCGGGACGGCGTTCGGTAGTGAGCACATCACTGTGCTCAGGCGTGTGATGGGTGACGACTCGAGCGGTGGCGAGGTTGTGTTCACGTTCGATCCGGATGCCGCCGGGCAGAAGGCGGCCCTTCGCGCGTTCGCCGACGAGAAGCGCTTCTCGGCGCAGACGTACGTTGCGGTCGCTCCTGACGGGCTGGATCCGTGCGACCTGCGGCTTGCTCGTGGGGATGATGCGGTCCGTGCCCTCATGTCGGCGAAATCGCCGATGTTCGAGTTCGTCATCGACCAGCGTCTCGGGCAGTACGATCTCGCGACCGTCGAAGGGCGTGCTGCCGCGCTTCGTGCGGCGGCACCGGTCGTGGCAGACATCCGGGACCCGTCCCTGCGCCCCGGATACACGCGGGTGCTCGCCCGGCGGATCGGCCTGGACATCGAGGAAGTGAGCGCCGCCGTCTCACGGGCCTCGAGATCCCGCGATGCGGGAGGTTCGAGCCCGCGTCGCGGTCGAGACGAGGCGCCAGGTTCGCCTCAGCGGCCCCCGGGGGAGAGTGCGCCCGCGGTCGCGACGCCGGTGCTTGTTCCGACGATTGCGTCTCTGCCGCGCACCCGAGACGTCGTCATCGAACGCGATGCGCTGATGGCTGCGCTCCAGTTCGGGCACCGCCTAGACGACGCAACCGTGCGTCGAGCCCTGGGCGCGCCCTTTCGGCATCCGGCGCTCGACGCCGTCCGTGCCGCCGTGGTCGATGCGCCGGACTACACCCGCGCCGGGTGGGCGGTGGCAGCCGTGGACACGATTCGGGAGCCCTACCGCGCACTGGGATCGGAACTGCTCATGGCGGCATTCCCTGCGCTGGGGGAGACGGATGCTGCAGCCTCGGCATCCGATCTCATGCGCAGGCTCATCGTGAGAGGCATCGATTCCGAGAAGGCGGACCTCGTTCGGGCAGTGCAGCGGGTGCCACCGGAATCCGACGAGGGACGCCGGATACGGCTCCACCTGCGTGAACTCGATATCGAACGTCAACGCTGGACGGGCGAGATCGAACGCTGATTCGTGCGGTCCAGACTGGATCCCAGCGGCGGCGCAAGGCAGGATGAGGGTATGTCTCCTCGCCGCCGAGCCACAGAAGCGGCGATCGTGTGCTCAGACCTGTCCATCAGTCACACCGGTCGCGGCGAAACCGACAAGCTCATCGATGGCATCACCTTCACCGTCGCGCGCGGGTCCGTCTTGGCGCTCATGGGGCCGACCGGCGCCGGAAAGTCCAGCTTGCTGTCCGTGCTCGCCGGTCGTGCCCACGATGGTGTCTCGGTGACCGGGGGAGACGCTCTCGTGGATGGGATCTCCGTCCGACGCCCGGGGCGGGCTATCCGCGAGTTGACCTACTACGCCGGCTACCTGCCACAAGCGGCGGGCGCGCACCTGCCCTCCCGGCTTACGGTGTCGGAGGTGATCGCCGAGCCGATCACCTCGAGGGAGCGACGGGTCAACCAGAAGGCGCTTGCCATCCGAGTCGCAGGTCTGCTCGACGAGTTGATGCTGCCGCTGGGCCTTGCCGGTAAATTCCCCTACGAACTGTCCGCGGGAATGCGACAGCGCGTCGCGCTCGCTCGTGCCCTCGTCGTCGATCCGCGGATCCTCGTCGCCGACGAGCCGTTCGCGAATCTCGACGTCGAGGTTCGCAAAGCGGCGCGCGAAGCGATCACCCGTCGCCGTGATGACACCGGTATGGCTGCCGTGATCTCCACGCACGATCCCGAGGCGGTCAAGGAACTCGACGCGAACGTCCTCGTGTTGCGAGGTGGGCACGTCGTCGCGTTCGGGCATGGCACGAACGATCTCATCTGGACGCCGAGCGCTGAGGCAGACCGGCGTTTCGTCGTGTCCTGAGCGTGTCGCGCCCGCGACCTCCCTATGCCACCCTGCGTCGTTGAGAGCCCGTCGGCTTTGCTAAGATAGTGGGGTTGCCCGCTGCGGCAGCCATATTCCTCGGTAGCTCAATTGGCAGAGCAATCGGCTGTTAACCGATAGGTTCTTGGTTCGAGTCCAAGCCGGGGAGCCACTCAACTTCACCCGCCCTTCGGTCAGGCGTCGAGGTCGTCGACTCCCGGCATCCACGAGTTACCCGGCGTGCCCCAGCCCTGCTTGCGGGCGATCTTCTGCGCGGTCCGCCAATCGCGATCATCGAGGCGATCGAGGTACAGCACGCCGTTCAGGTGGTCGAACTCGTGCTGCAGGATACGGGCGCGCCACCCGTCGACCTCAATGCCGACGGGCTGGCCGTCGAGATCGATCCCGGTCACCCGGGCGCGCTCAGAGCGACGCAGCGGGAACCGTTCACCCGGGAACGACAGGCAGCCCTCCGACTCCTCATCGGGATCGGGCTCACCCGGCTCCAGGGGAGCGATCCAGAGTTCAGGGTTGATGACCACGCCTCGCCACGGAGCGCCGTCGTCATCGCTGTAGCTGTAGGTGAAGATCCGCAATCCGACGCCGACCTGGGGTGCGGCCAGCCCCACGCCAGGTGCGGCATCCATCGTCTCGAACATGTCGTCGATCAGCCGGCGGATGTCGTCGGTGATCTCGTCCACCGTAGCGGCGGGGGCGTGGAGGACGGGATCGCCCATGATGCGGATCGGGAGAACAGCCATGCGACAAGCCTATTGAGACACACGGCGTCTGGCCGCCGCCGGGATAGGGTCAAGAGGTGCTCCTCCTGACCGTGTCGGCAAACGTGACCGACCAGATCACCGAGGCGTTCCGTGACCCCGCGATCCTCGCAGGGATCCCGCTCGCGCTGCTCGGCGCGGTCTTCATGTCCTTCGGTGCGCAGTACCAGTACCGGGGTGTCCAGAAGGTTGAGAAAGTCACGGGGCGCTCCGGAGGCAACGGCCTGGATCGCAACCATCTGGTGAATCTGCTGCGTCGTCCTTCCTGGCTTGCGGGCACGGTGATGCTCGGGTTGGCGATCGTATGTCAGCTCGCTGCGCTCTCGGTCGCTCCGCTGATCCTCGTGCAGCCGCTGGGCGCGATCTCCCTCGTGATCACGACGCTCCTGAATGCGCGCATCAGCGGGCACCGTCCGACTCGACAATCGATTCGCTCGATCGTTGCGGCGGTGGGAGGCATCTTCATATTCGTGACGATCGCGGCGTTCTTTGCCACCGAGCGTCCGGTGACGCAGGCGCAGCTGCTGGTCATTCTCGGCCTGCTCGCCGTCACGATCGTCGTCTTCGCCGTCCTGTGGGTCGTGCTGCGCAAGCATGGCCTGGCGCTCTTCTACATCGTCGCGTCCGGAGTGCTCTACGGATTCGTCGCGACCCTGGCCAAAGTCGTGCTCAGTCGCATCCGCGATCAGAACTTCGACTGGCTCACGCTGCTGTGTGTCGTCGCGCTGATCGCCGCCGTCGCCGTCGGCGCGTACTTCGTGCAGACCGCTTACAGTCTGGGACCGCCGGACTTGGTCATCGCGGGACTGACCGTCATCGACCCGATCGTGGCCGTCGTGATCGGACTCGTCGTGTTGCAAGAGGCCGAGACGGCGCCGCTGTGGGCGTTCATCGGATTCGGTGTGGCCGGTGCCCTCGCGATCTATGGGGTCATCAGCCTCGCGCGCAACCATCCGCAGGTCATCAGCGACAGTCTCGAGTTGCCCTTCACGCGCGGAAGCTCAAGCGACGACACACCTTCGGACGGGCCGGCGACCACGCGCTGAGCCCACTCCCGGTACGCTGATTCTCCAGGGGGCGGTGGCCAAGCTGGTCAAGGCAGCGGGCTCATAACCCGACGATCGTGGGTTCAAGTCCCACCCGCCCTACGAGGAAGACCCCGCCCTCGGGTGGGGTTTTCCTCGTTGTGGGGGTGTCGTCGCGAACGCGCCTGGTGGGTGGGCCCCGTTCGCCGGAGGCTCCGGGTCCCGCGGAGCGGGGCGCGGAGGGGCGAAAGGGACAAGTCCCACCCGCCCTACGAGGAAGACCCCGCCGGCTTCGCGGCACGCCGCGGTGCGGCGGCAGGAGCAGGCTCGGAGGCAGCAGCATCCGTCATGCCCGCCCCGAACGCGCGCCCAACTGCCTGTCCCTGGATGATGGAGGCCAGGTCGATCCCCGTCGCCGCCTGCACGCTGTCGAAAACCGACTTCATGGCGGTTGCGCTGTCGGCGCCGAGGACGTGAGACGCGCCGGCGTCGCCGGACCCGCCGCCGACGATCGAGACGTTGCCGATCGCCGAGTACCCCTTCGCGAACTCGGCCATGATCGAGGGCAGCACATCCAGGACGCGCTGCGACAGAATCGCCTCCTGGTTCGAGGCGATGGCCTCGGCCTCGGCCTCGATCGACTCGGCACGGGCCTGACCCTCAGCGCGGATGGCATCGGCCTCGGCTTCTGCCCGGAGGCGACGTGCCGTCGCCTCCGCATCCGCGAGCGCGCGTAGCGCGCTGGCCTCACCTGCTGCGCGCGCTTCGGCAGCAGCCGCCTCACCGGCAGCGCGGGCGCGATCCGCCTCGGCCTGCTGTTCGGCGATGCGGGTGCGAGCCTCCGCTTCTTTGACCTTCTCGATCGCGGCAGCTTCAGCTGCGCGCTCACGCGTGTAGAGGTCGGCCTGCGCTCGCGTCTCGGCTTCGTAGCGTTGGGCGTCGGCGACACGCTTGACGTCGGCATCCAGCTGGGCCTGCCGGTTCTCGGCCTGCTGCTGCAGCACGGCCTGTTCGGCCTGTGCGCGAGCGAGCTGCTCGGCTTGCTCCGCCTCAGCCCGAGCTCGGCCGACCCCCGCGTCCGCGTTGGCGGTGTTGGTGTCGAGGGCCGTCTGCTCGATCAGGTTCGCTTCCTGGTTGGCGATGATCTTCTGGTTGATCGCGCGGTCGGCGTTCGTCTGCGCGATCTCCGCGGCCTGACGCTTCGCCTGGATCTCTGGCGCGCCGAGGGACTGGATGTAGCCCATCGCGTCGGTGATCCCCTTGATCTGGAAGGAATCGAGGATGAGTCCCTGCTCAGCGAGCTCGTGCGAGACATCGACAGCGATCTGGTCGGAGAACTTCTTGCGCTCCCGCATGAGTTCCACGACCGACAAGGTCGCGACGATGCCACGAAGGGCGCCCTCGAGCTGCTCCGTGGTGAACTGCTCGATGGCCTTGTCCTGAGAGGCGAAGCGCTCGGCAGCTCGGCGTACGAACAACGGATCCGAGCCGATCTTGACGATCGCGACGCCGTCCACGTTGAGCGTGACGTTATCCAGCGACTGCGCCTCCGCGTTCAGCGAGACCTGGCGAGAACGCAGCGAGATGATCTCGTGACGCTGGGTAATCGGATTGACCAGTGACTTTCCGTTGACAATGACCGTCACCGGCGATTCCGACATCTCCGACCGGCTCGTGCCGTCGGCATCCATCACGGTGTACTGCACTCGCTGTTTCCGTCCCGAGATCACGAGCGCCTCGTCAGCGCGCGCGACCTTGATCCAGGCCTTAGCCAGCAGCAAGCCGATCAGCGCGATGATGATGGCTGCGACGACGGCGATGCCGACAATGATCAGAATGCCGACGAGTCCGGCTGCCTCCATGGACTTCTCCTTCGTTGTGACGGATGCGCGCAGCGACAAGACCGCGCATCGAGAGTCGCGTGTGTGGCCCCCCGGGATCAGCCTGTCAGACAGAGACGCCCCCGGGAAAGCCCCCGGCGGCGGGCGTTGATCCCGCGTGCAGCGCGAATGACAGGCTTGTCATTCGCGGCCGTGCGGGCGATAATGGGCGCGACAACAGAACAGCCACAGATCTCCTGAGGTCGTTGGGGAAGACGCACCTCAGAACGGAGATCGATATGGCTACATCAATGACGCGCGGTGTGGTGATGATTCACTCCGCGCCACGGGCGTTGTGCCCGCACCTCGAGTGGGCGGTGGGACGCGCGCTCGGGCGGGCGGTGAGTTTCGACTGGGTTGACCAGCCCGTGCTGCCTGGGGCGCGTCGAGCCGAGTACTTCTGGTCAGGCCCCGCCGGAACCGGCGCGGCGATCACCTCCGCCATGCACGGCTGGGAGCACCTGCGCTTCGAAGTGACCGAAGATCCCTCTGCGGCATCCGACGGTGCGCGCTGGATGCACACGCCTGATCTCGGCATCCATCATGCGCAGACGGATGCCGCGGGCAACGTCGTCGTGGGGGAGGACCGCATCCGGTACGCGATGGATCTCGGCGTGCGCGACATCCGAGAGATGCAGCGTGAGCTTCAGGTCGCTCTGGGCTCGGCGTGGGACGACGAGCTCGAGCCGTTCCGTCACGCCAGCGATGACGCGACCGTGGTCTGGTTGCACAAGGTGGGCTGACACACTCCGCGTGCTGGTTGCGCGCGTACCGGACGCCGGTCGACGAAGTCCCGGCCCTGGGAGAGCGTGCTGGCACCCGGTGAGGCGGAGAGGACCCCGCGGATGACGCTGCGCGGGGTCCTCTCCGAAAGGGCCTCGACCTGCGCGTGTGCTCAGACGCTGCGGAACGCCGCGACGGCGTTGTGTCCGCCGAATCCGAAGGAGTTGCTGATGGCGATGTGATCGCCCTCACCGAGCGGGACTGCCGCGCCGACACGCAGGGGAATCTCCGGGTCCTGCTCCGAGATGTTGATCGTCGGGGGAGCGAGCCGGTGGTGCAGCGCCAGTACCGTGAAGACCGCCTCGAGCGCCCCGGTGCCTCCGAGCAGGTGGCCCGTCGAGGCCTTGGTCGCAGAGACCGGGATCTCGTGCACGCGGTCTCCGAACACCGAGAGCAGCGCCTTGTACTCGGCGATGTCGCCCGTCGGTGTCGAGGTGGCGTGGGCATTGATGTGTGTGACGTCCTCCGTGGAGGCGTCGGCCTGTTCCAGCGCCTGCCGTACGGCACGAGACGCTCCGAGACCCTCGGGCTCGGGAGCGGTGATGTGGTACGAGTCGGCGGTGACGGCTCCGCCGGCGACGATGGCGTAGATCCGGGCGCCCCGCGCCCGCGCGTGCTCCTCGGTCTCCAAGACGAGGGCGGCCGCACCCTCTCCCATCACGAAGCCGTCTCGGTCGATGCTGTAGGGACGGGATGCGTGCGCGGGGTCGTCGTTGCGGCGCGAGAGAGCCTGCATCGACGAGAAGGCGGCGAGGGTGATCGGGTGGATCACCGACTCCGTGCCGCCCGCGATCACGACATCGGCAAGGCCCAGCCGAATGTGCTCGACCGCGTTGACGATGGACTCGGTGCTGGATGCGCAGGCCGAAGCGACGGTGCGTGCATACGCTCGCGCCTCCAGATGCATCGAGATCGCGGCCGCCGGCGCGTTCGGCATGAGCATCGGGACAGACATCGGCATGACCCGACGCGGACCCTTCTCACGAAGTGTGTCCCACCCGTCCAGGAGCGTCCAGAGTCCACCGATGCCGGTGGCGAAGTCGACACCCAGCCGCTCGGGATCCACCTGAGGCGCACCCGCATCCGCCCACGCTTCGCGTGCCGCGACGAGCGCATATTGCGAGGACGGATCGAGCCGCTTGGCTTCGGGTCGGGCGAGAACGGTGTCGGCAGGGACGCGTGCGGAGGCCGCGAACGTGACGGGCAGGTCGTACTGCGCGACCCATTCGTGCTCAAGGGTGCGCGCGCCGGATTCGCCGGCGAGCAATGCGGACCAGGATTCGGGCGCGGTTCCGCCGATGGGCGTGGTGGCGCCGATACCGGTGACGACGATGCGTGAACTGCTCATGGAGACCTCAGGGACGGTCCGGTGGGGGCGGTGCCCCCACCGGGGACGGACGTTACGCCTGGTTCGACGTGATGTAGGTGACCGCGTCGCCGACGGTCTTGAGGTTCTTCACCTCGTCGTCGGGGATCGTCACGCCGAACTTCTCCTCGGCGTTGACGACGATGGTCATCATCGAGATCGAGTCGATGTCGAGGTCGTCGGTGAACGACTTCTCCATGGCGACCTCGTCGGCCGAGATGCCCGTCTCGTCGGTGATGAGTTCGGCGAGTCCTGCGAGGACGTCGTCGTTCGTGAGTGCCATGGGTGTCTCCCTCTGGGTTGTTGTGGGTGGGTTGCGGTCAGTGCCGACCTCGGGCGAGGTCGTCCTGTCAGTCTAGAGTTCGGGAACGGCGCGTCACGGGAGCACGACGACCTGCGCGCCGTACACGAGACCCGCGCCAAAACCGATCTGCAGGGCGAGTCCACCGCTGAGTTCGGGGTGCTCCGACAAGAGGCGATGCGTCGCGAGCGGGATGGACGCGGCGGAAGTGTTGCCGGTCGTCTCGATGTCGCGCCCGATGATCACCGAGTCGGGAAGACCAAGCTGTTTGGCGAACTCGTCGATGATACGCATGTTCGCCTGGTGGGGCACGAACGCCGCGAGATCGGATGCCTCCACTCCCGCCGCGTTGAGTGCCTCCCGGGCGACCTTGACCATCTCCCAGACCGCCCAGCGGAACACGGTGGGTCCCTCCTGGCGGAGCGTGGGCCACGGTGCGAGACCATCGCGGAATTCGGTGAGGGTGTGATTCATGGTGACGGCGTCCGCCTTCGAGCCGTCCGAACCCCACACTGTCGGCCCGATTCCGGGGGTGTCGGAGGGGCCGACGACGGCGGCGCCGGCACCGTCACCGAGAAGGAAGGAGATGGAGCGGTCGGTCGGGTCGACGATGTCACTGAGCTTCTCCGCGCCGATCACGACCGCGTAGTGCGCTCCGCCGCCGCGGATCAGCGCGTCCGCCTGCGCCACGCCGTAGGCAAAACCGGCGCACGCCGCGTTGAGGTCGTAGGCGGCGGCATCCTTTGCGCCGATCCGTTCTGCGACGATCGCCGACACCGACGGGGTTTGTCTCGGGTTGGAGATCGTCGCGACGACCACGGCGTCGATCTGCTCGGGCCGGAGGCCTGAGGAGGCGACCGCTTCGGCGGCGGCATCCGTTGCGAGATCGATCGCGGTCGTGGTCTCGACCGCGCGCACCCGGGTCACGATGCCCGTACGTTGACGGATCCACTCGTCGCTCGAATCGATCGGCCCGACCAGCTCGTCGTTCGGGACGACCCGCTCGCCTCGGGCCGCGCCATAGGCATAGATGCGGGTATGGGCCGCGCCCTGCGGCTGGCGGAGCGTCGCGCTCATTCGGATTCTCCTTGAGTGGCTGCGGGGGCGAGCAGATCGACAGCTGCCTCGAGGTCGCCGGGAGTCTTGACCGCGACCGAGGGTACTCCCCGCAGAGCCCGCTTTGCGAGCCCGACAAGCGTGCCGCCGGGAGCGAACTCGATGATCCCGGTCACACCCACCGCGGCAAAGGCGCTCATGCACGCATCCCATCGCACGGGGGAGGCAATCTGGTCCACGACGAACGAGAGTGCCTCGGTTCCGTCGGCGACGACCGAGCCGTCGCGGTTGGTCCACAGAGTGACCGTGGGGGATGACGCGCTCACAGCGGAGACAGCTGATCGCAGAACCTCAACAGCGGGCGCCATGTAGTGGGTGTGGAAGGCGCCGGCGACCGACAGGGGGATGACGCGTGTGCCCGCCGGAGGCTCGGCGGCCAGCGCCGCGAGAGCGGATGCGGCGCCCGCGGCGACGATCTGACCTCCGCCGTTGAAATTCGCGGGAGTCAAGCCCAGCTCTGCCAGCCGCGCCTCGACGGCGGACTGGTCCCCGCCGATCACGGCGCTCATCCCGGTCTCGGTGAGCGACGCTGCGTCGGCCATCGCGCGCCCGCGGATGCCGACCAGCCGAAGCGCGTCCTCGGGCTCGATCACTCCCGCAGCCGCGAGCGCGGCGAACTCGCCGACCGAGTGCCCGGCGACGCCGTCGAACCCGCGCGGATGACGAGCCGTCAACAGTTCCCAGGACAGAAGTGACGCGGCCACGATGAGCGGCTGCGCGACCCGTGTGTCTCTGATCGCCTCGGCGTCCGCCTCGGTGCCGGCCTCGATGAGGTCGACCTCCGCCCATTGCGAGAACTGCTCGAGGCGGGGGCGTACCCCCTCGATCTCGAGCCACGGCTCGAGGAAGCCGGGTGTTTGGGAGCCCTGACCCGGGAAGACAGCGATGATCACCATCCCATCCTGCCAGTGTGTCTGGAGGGCATTCTGGAGACGATCACCGAGAAACCCGGTCATCGTTTGTCGCGGGTCTACACCCTCACGCGGAGACCCGACGGTGCAGTGCTGCCGGTCGACGCCTCACGGATTCTGCGCCCATGGACCCGAGGATGAGGGCTGTCTGCAGGATGAGCGCCTCGCGGGGCCCGGTCGCGTCCCAACCGATGACCTCGGAGACCCGCTTGAGGCGGTAGCGCACCGTGTTGGGGTGCACGAACAGCTCGCGGGCAGTCGCTTCCAGGGAACGGCCGTTGTCGAGGTAACTCCACAGCGTCGTGACCAGATCCGTGGAGTGCGCCTGAAGCGGACGATAGATGCGCTCGATCAGGGTCTGCTTGGCCAGAGGATCACCGGCGAGCGCGCGTTCAGGAAGCAAGTCGTCCGCTTCGACGGGGCGGGGCGCGTGGCGCCAGGCGCGCGCCACCGCGAATCCTGCGAGCGCCGCGCGCGCACTCAGGCTTGCGTCCACGAGCGCCGGCACGGCGGGCCCGAGCACGAGGTAGCCCGGACCGAACCCGGGCTCGAGCCGGCGGGCGATCTCGGGGAAGGGCAGGTCCGGTTCCGGCTCCTCCGAGCGGGGTGAAGGTTCGGACCTCCCGATCACCAGCACGAGCCGAGATCCCTGCACGCCGATGAGAACGTCGACGCCGAGCTTGCGCGCGGTGCGCCGCAGCTGATCGACATCGAACTGCGGCGGTGTCGTTCCCACCAGCACAGCGACCTCGCCGTGACCATGCCAGCCGAGAGCCGCGATGCGGCTGGGCAGCTCCTCGTCGGTCTCGCCGGTGAGGATCGAGTCGACCACGAGCGCCTCCAGGCGCGCATCCCACAGCCCGCGGGCTTCGGCCGCGCGGGCGTAGACGTCTGCGGCCGCGAAGGCGACTTCACGGGAATAGAGCAGGATCGCTTCGCGCAGGCTCTCGCTCTTGCTCGCGATCCGCTCCTCCGTGACCGTGACAGAGACGCGGATGAGCTGCAGCGTCTGTTGCAGGCTCACGCTTCGCAACAACTCCCGCGGTGCCGCAGCGAAGATGTCCGCCGCGATCCACGGGGTCGATTCGGGGTCGTCGTACCACTGGATGAATGAGGTGATCCCCGCCTGTGCCACCAGTCCCACCGCCGATCTGCGCGCCGGCGGCATCTCGGAGTACCAGGGCAGACTCTGCTCAAGTCGCTGGATGGTTGCCGTGGCGAGATCACCCGAGATGCGTCGTAGCCACGCGAGGGTCTCGGCTTTGTCGGTGGGGTGAGCTGTCATGGCCGGGGCGTCAGCTCTCCCCGCCTGCGTTCCCGCTCGTTCCCGCGGACACATCGTGCAGGCGATACTTCTCGATCGCCTGGGCAGCGAGCGATCGATCGACCGCGCCGTCCTCTGCCAACGACTGGAGCGCGCGCACCACAATCGACGGGCCGTCGATCTTGAAGAAGCGACGCGCCGCCGGACGCGTGTCCGAGAAGCCGAAGCCGTCCGCGCCCAACGTCGCGAACCGGCCCGGTACCCACGGGCGGATCTGATCTTGCACGGCGTGCATGAAGTCGCTCACCGCGACGACCGGTCCCTGCGCGTCCCGCAGCTTCTGCGTGATGTAGGCGGTGCGCGGCTCCTGGTCGGGGTGCAGGAAGTTGTGCTCATCGGCGGCCAGGCCGTCGCGACGCAACTCCGACCAAGACGTGACCGACCATACGTCAGCCTGAACACCCCAGTCGTCGCGCAGCAGCTGCTGCGCCTCCAGTGCCCACGGCACCCCCACTCCCGATGCCAGAAGCTGGGTGCGCGGACCGTCGCCTTCCGCAGTCGCGATCCGGTGAATACCGCGCACGATCCCCTCGACATCGACGCCCTCGGGCTCCGCGGGCTGGACCAGCGGCTCGTTGTAGACCGTGAGGTAGTACATGACGTCGGGGTCCGGGTGGTGGCCTCCGTACATCCGCTCCAGGCCGGACTGCACGATGTGGGCGATCTCGTACCCGAACGCGGGATCGTAGGACACGGTCGCGGGGTTCGTCGACGCCAGAAGCTGCGAGTGCCCGTCCGCGTGCTGCAGTCCCTCGCCCGTCAGTGTCGTGCGACCCGCCGTCGCACCGATCACGAAGCCGCGCGCCATCTGGTCGCCGGCGGCCCACTGTGCATCACCGGTGCGCTGGAAGCCGAACATCGAATAGAAGACGTAGACGGGGATGAGGGGCTCGCCGTGCGTCGCATACGAGGTTCCGGTCGCCGTGAACGCGGCAACCGCGCCGGCTTCGTTGATCCCGACGTGCATGATCTGCCCCTGCGGGCTTTCTTTGTACGCCAACAGCAGATCACGGTCGACCGACGTGTAGTTCTGGCCGTGGGGGTTGTAGATCTTCTGCGTCGGGAAGAAGGCGTCGATCCCGAAGGTTCTCGCCTCGTCCGGGATGATCGGCACGATGCGGTTGCCGAAGCCCTTGGCGCGCAGCAGATCCTTCAGCAGGCGGACGAACGCCATCGTCGTGGCGACCTCCTGCGTACCCGATCCCTTCTTCGGCAGCGCGTACACGTCGTCGCCGGGCAGGGTGATCGCCGTGTGCGAGGTGCGGCGCTGCGGGAGGAAACCTCCCAGTGCCCGACGGCGCTCCATCATGTACTGGATCGTCTCGTCCTGGGGGCCGGGGTTGTAGTACGGCGGCAGGTAGGGGTTCTCTTCGAGCTGGGCATCCGAAATCGGAATGCGCATCGAGTCGCGGAAGTGCTTCAGGTCCTCGAGCGTCATCTTCTTCATCTGGTGCGTCGCATTGCGCCCCTCGAAGTGGTGACCGAGACCGTAGCCCTTGATCGTCTTGGCGATGATGACCGTCGGCTGACCCTTGTGTTCGATCGCGGCCTTGTACGCGGCGTACACCTTGCGGTAATCCAGACCGCCTCGGCGCAGTCGGCCCCAGATCTCTTCATCGGACCAGTCCTTCACGAGCGCGGCCGTGCGCTCGTCGCGCCCGAAGAAGTGCTCGCGGATGAAGGCGCCGTCTTCGGCGCGGTAGGTCTGGAAGTCACCATCCGGCGTCGTGTTCATGAGGTGCACGAGGGCGCCGTCGGTGTCCTTCGCGAGCAGCTCGTCCCATCCGCTACCCCAGACCACCTTGATGACATTCCAGCCGGCGCCGCGGAAGAAGCTCTCGAGCTCCTGGATGATCTTGCCGTTGCCGCGCACCGGGCCGTCGAGGCGCTGGAGGTTCGCGTTGATCACGAACGTCAGGTTGTCGAGGCCTTCGTTTGCCGCCACCTGCAGCTGGCCCCGGCTTTCGACCTCGTCCATTTCGCCGTCACCGAGGAATGCCCAGACATGGCTGTCGCTGACATCCTTGATCCCGCGGTTGGTGAGGTACTTGTTCGCCATTGCCTGGTAGATCGCGTTGATGGGGCCGAGTCCCATCGACACGGTCGGGAACTGCCAGTAGTCAGGCATGAGACGGGGGTGCGGATACGACGGCAGGCCGTTGGGTGCCGCGGACTTCTCCTGCCGGAACCCATCGAGCTGCGCCTCCGTGAGGCGCCCCTCGAGGAAAGATCGTGCATAGATTCCCGGCGACGCGTGCCCCTGGATGAAGACCTGGTCGCCGCCGGAGGGGTGATCGGGTCCGCGGAAGAAGTGGTTGAACCCGACCTCATACAGTGAGGCCGACGACGCGTAGGTGGAGATGTGACCGCCCACGCTGATGCCGGGGCGCTGCGCGCGGTGCACCGTGATGGCGGCGTTCCACCGGATCCAGCGACGGTAGCGCCGCTCGAGCTCCTCATCGCCGGGGAACTCGGGCTCGGCATCCGGCGAAATGGTGTTGATGTAGTCCGTGGTCGGAACCTGCGGGACATTCAACTGAAGCTCGTGCGAGGTCTGCAACAGGCTGAGCATGATCTCCCGGCCGCGCCCGTGGCCCTTGGCCGAGACGAGCTGCTGCAGGGACTCCTGCCATTCCGCGGTCTCTTCGGGGTCGCTGTCGAGCGGGCCCTGCGAGTACGGATCCTGATCGTTGACGGTCACGTGAAACCTTTCTTCGACGGGCAGGGTGTGCCACGAACTGGCGGCCGTGCGTTGCAGGGTGAGCACCGCAGGGTCTGGTTCGACACGTGTCGGTACGGCGAACCACGACCCAGCCTAGCGATTCCCGCATCCGGTTGGAGCGGTGGGGCAACGGTGCCGCAGACGCCGAAACGGTGGATGGCGTGTCTGCACCGTAGACTCCCATCGAGGGCCTTTAGCTCAGCTGGTAGAGCGCCACGTTTACACCGTGGATGTCGTCGGTTCGATCCCGGCAGGGCCCACATGAACGCGAGCCCCGACGATCAGCGTCGTCTTCTTGAGATCGCCGCTCTCGACACACGCATCCGCGTCGCTGCCGCTGCGGCGCGTTCACCGGAGCAGGCCGCGAGAGTCTCGGAGCTGATGCAGGCACGCACCGAGCTCAATCAGGAGCTCGTCCGTGCTCGCGGCGACGTCGACGACGTCCGCGCGGAGCAGCGGCGATTGGATGACGACCTCAAGGTCGTCGAAGCCCGCATCGCGCGCGACGCGGCGCGTCTTGCGGACTC
Organism: Microbacterium sp. bgisy207; assembly: GCF_057706855.1. Taxonomy (NCBI): domain Bacteria; kingdom Bacillati; phylum Actinomycetota; class Actinomycetes; order Micrococcales; family Microbacteriaceae; genus Microbacterium; species Microbacterium sp. bgisy207. The sequence goes on along the minus strand of NZ_JBYIPB010000003.1, from coordinate 206,388 downwards.
GGCCAACGCGAAAGAAGCGCAGAGTCTGGAGCACGAGCTTGCGGCCCTCGCGCGGCGCAAGAGCGACTTGGAAGACGCTGATCTTGACGCGATGGAGCGCGCCGAAGCAGCGGAAGAAGTCGTCGCGCAGCTCGAAGCGCGGCTTCGGGATATCAATGAGGAAGGCGCTGACCTCAGCGCCGCCGCGAAGTCGGCCGTTGCCGCGGCCCAGGCCGACCAAGCGGCAGCGGCGCGAGACCGGGACGCTGTTGCCGCGACCGTTCCTGCCGACCTTCTCGGGCTCTACGACAAGCTCGCGCAGCGAAGCGCCGGCGCTGCGCTCCTGCGCCGACAGACCTGCGAAGGCTGCCACATGGTGCTCGCGGGGAGCGACCTCAGCGCGCTGCGCACCGCTGCACCGGACGCTGTCGTGACGTGCCCCGAGTGCGGCTGCATCCTTGTCCGCACGGAGGAATCCGGTCTCTAGCCGGAGCACGGCGTGTCATGCGGCGATGCTCGCCGCGTAGACTCGGCGGTGCGAATGGGTCGGCCGGACGGTCGCGTCGCGGTGAGGCCGCGCCGAGGAACGTCCGGGCTCCACAGAGCAGGGCGGTGGGTAACACCCACCCGGAGCAATCCGCGAGACAGTGCCACAGAAAGCAGACCGCCGGGCCCGTCCCGGTAAGGGTGAAAGGGTGGTGTAAGAGACCACCGGAGTCGTGGTGACACGACCCGCACGGTAAACCTCGTCCGGAGCAAGGCCAGACAGGGGATGACGACGCTGCTCGCCGAGTCCCCGGGTAGGCCGCTAGAGCGGCGCGGCAACGCGTCGCCGAGAGAGATGACCGTCGACGGAGCGTCAGCTCCCGAACAGAACCCGGCGTACAGGCCGGCCCATTCGCCCTCCGGCTCGCGTGATCGCGCGAGCCGGGTTCCTCAGCTGGCCGAGGTCGTCTCGGCCAGCTGAGGCATCGCGCCCAGCGAGAGCGCGGCGGCGCCGATGATGCCGGAGTTGTTGCGGTGCACCGCGGGAACGATGGGCGTGTTCAGCGTCAGCAGCGGCAGGAACTCGTCCGGATGCTTGGACACTCCGCCGCCGACGACGAACAGGTCGGGGGAGAAGAGGAACTCCAGGTGGCTGTAGTACCACTGGAGCCGTTTGGCCCACTTTTCCCACGTGAGGTCCTCACGCTCTTTCGCGGAGTAGGCGGCGTAGTACTCCGCATCCTTGTCTTTGCCCGGCCGCGCGAGGTGCCCGAGCTCGGAGTTGGGAATGAGCACGCCGTTGTAGATCATCGCCGAGCCGATTCCCGTGCCGAGCGTTGTGAGCAGGACGAGTCCGCTGACGCCCTTGGCTGCCCCGTAGCGGACCTCCGCCACCCCGGCGACATCCGCGTCGTTGGCGAAATGGATGTCGCGACCCAGCCCGTCCTCGAAGAACTTCTCCGCTTCGAAACCGATCCACTTGTCCGACACGTTCGCCGCTGACAGGGTCTTGCCGTTCTTGACGATCGCGGGGAAGGCGACCCCGAGCGGGATGTCGGAATCGGCGACCTCGAGTGTGTCGAGAACCTGCCTGACGGCCTCCAGGACCGCGGGCGGCTCAGCGCCGACGGGCGTCGGAACCTTGATGCGATCGGTGACCAGTTCACCCGCTTCGAGGTCGACGACACCTCCCTTGATTCCCGTGCCGCCGATGTCGATGCCCACTGCTCGGGTCAGCTCAGATGCCATGCGATCAGCCTACCCATCCGCGCGCTCTCGATCAGTAGGATCGAGTCAACGGAACGCACCGAGGGAGCAGACGTGGCCGCTGATGCCGAGAAGTACTGGTACAACCTGACCACCGGTCAGGTGGAGAAGGGCTTCGAGTCGCCCGCGGTTGACCGCGCGGGCCCGTTCGACACGGCCGAAGAGGCAGCTCGAGCACCCGAGATCATGAAGGAGCGGTCGCGCGCCTGGGCCGACGACGAGGCTCGCGAGGATTCCTGGGGCACCGGCGGCAACGCCGCCCACTGACGTTCCTACGAGAGGACAGCCATGGACAAGCAGCGGGACTTCGTCCTTCGCACGATCGAGGAGCGCGGCGTCAAGTTCGTGCGTCTCTGGTTCACCGACGTCATCGGCACTCTGAAGTCAGTGGCTGTCGCTCCCGCCGAGGTCGAGGGTGCCTTCACTGAGGGGCTGGGCTTCGACGGTTCGGCGATCGAAGGACTCACTCGTTCCTACGAGTCCGATCTGCTCGCGCACCCCGACCCCACGACGTTCCAAACGTTGCCGTGGCGCGGCGAGATCGACCCGACCGCGCGCATGTTCTGTGACATCACGACGCCTGATGGACAGCCTGCCGTCGCCGACCCGCGCCACGTCCTCAAGCGGACATTGGCCAAAGCCGCGGACGCCGGTTTCACGTTCTACACCCACCCCGAGATCGAGTTCTACCTCCTGAAGTCCTCGTCCTATGGGCCCGAGGGGCCAGAGCCGGTCGACTCCGCGGGGTACTTCGACAATGTTCCCGGCGGCACCGCCCATGACTTCCGACGCCGCTCCGTGCGGATGCTGGAGGATCTGGGGATCTCCGTTGAGTACAGCCACCACGAGGGCGGCCCCGGCCAGAACGAGATCGACCTTCGCTACGCCGACGCGCTCGCGACCGCGGACAACATCATGACGTTCCGCACCGTCATCAAGGAGGTGGCGATCGAACAGGGCGTGTACGCGACCTTCATGCCCAAGCCTCTGAGCGGCAAGCCCGGAAGCGGCATGCACACGCACATGTCCTTGTTCGAGGGCGACGTCAACGCGTTCTACGAGGAGGGCGCGCAGTACCAACTCTCGAAAGTCGGGAGACAGTTCATCGCGGGGCTCCTGCGGCATGCGAACGAGATCAGCGCGGTGACCAACCAGTTCGTGAACTCCTACAAGAGGCTGTGGGGAGGCGACGAGGCACCGAGCTTCATCTGCTGGGGCCACAACAACCGTTCCGCGCTCGTGCGCGTTCCGCTGTACAAACCCAATAAGGGCCAGTCGTCCCGGGTCGAGTATCGCGCGCTCGATTCGGCGGCCAATCCGTACCTGGCGTATGCGCTCCTTCTCGCGGCAGGCCTGAAGGGGATCGAAGAGGGATACGAGCTCCCGGCCGAGGCCGAGGACAACGTGTGGTCCCTCACCGACTCCGAGCGACGCGCACTCGGCTATGCGCCGCTGCCGGCGAGCCTGGACCACGCGCTCGAGTACATGGAAGACTCCGAACTGGTCGCGGAAACGCTCGGTGAGCAGGTGTTCAACTACGTCCTGCTCAACAAGCGTCGCGAATGGCAGGAGTACCGCTCGCAGGTGACTCCGTATGAGCTGAAGAGCAATCTCGAGATGCTCTGACCGCTCGGGGACCGTTGATGGCATCCACCGAACGGACCACGGGACTGACCGATCTGGCCCGTGCGGGCTTCAGCGAGCTCGCCCAGGCCGATGCCGGGCTCACGGAGCTCGCCGAGACTCTGGGCCGGGCCCGCGCCGATATCGGTGCGCCGGCGTCGCGCGCCGCTGATCCGGATGCCGCGCTGCACGCGCTCCTCCGTGTGGCGCGCCGCGACAGCGAGGCGCTGCGCGGCGCCGCGGCCGACGAGCGACGCTGGTCGGACCTCTGGTTGTTGCTCGGGGCATCGCGCGGTTTCGGGGAGTTCTACGCGCGGCATCCGGGAGAGATCGCGGCGCTCGATGGCGGGGCCGTCCGTCTTCCGACAGACGCGGAGCTCACTGACACGCTGCTGAACGCTGTCGGCGCCGAGGCGGGCTTTGCCGATGACGGCTCCGAGCAGGCGTGGGTCAGACTCCGTGTGGCGTACCGCACCCAGGTGGCGCGCATCGCACTGTTCGATCTGTCGCACACGGCGCCCGAATCGGTGTTGGAAGCGGTTGCGGCCGCGCTGGCCGATGCGGCAGGGGCCGCGCTGGAGGCCTCCCTGTGCATCGCTCGCACGCGGATCTCGACGGGCGGACCGGCGGGCCAGTTCTCTCGCGAGCAGGTCGACGCTACCCAGCTGGCGATCATCGGAATGGGCAAGTGCGGTGCTCGCGAGCTCAACTACGTCTCCGACGTCGATGTGATCTTCGTCGCCGGAACGGATGACGAGTCCCTCGTCTCCGAGAGTCGCGCCGTCGATATCGGCACTCGCCTGGCTGTGCAGACGATGCGGGGTATCTCGGGTGTCGAGGTCGAACCTCCGCTGTGGGAGGTGGATCCGAACCTCCGGCCGGAGGGCAAGCAGGGGGCGCTCGTGCGGACGCTCGATTCGCACGTGGCGTACTACGAGCGGTGGGCCAAGAGCTGGGAGTTCCAGGCGCTGCTGAAGGCCCGTCCGATCGCGGGCAACCCCTCCCTGGGTGAGGCGTATGTGGCAGAGGTTCAGCCGCGGGTGTGGGCCAGCGCCGCGCGCGAGAACTTCGTCGACAGCGTCCAACGGATGCGCGAGCGGGTGACATACCACATCCCGCCGGACGAGGTCTCTCAGCAGATCAAGCTCGGGCCCGGCGGCATCCGCGATGTCGAGTTCACGGTTCAACTCCTGCAGCTCGTGCATGGCCTGAGCGACGAGGCGATTCGGCAACGGGGGACACTGCCGGCAATCGATGCGCTGGTCGCCGAGGGCTACATCGGGCGCGCCGACGCCGCCGCGTTTGCACGCGACTACCGGCTGCTTCGGCTGATGGAGCATCGACTCCAGTTGCGCCGGCTGTCGCGCACACACCTCATGCCCACCGATCCCGACGAGCTGCGGGTGCTCGCTCGCGCAACGGGTCTGGCCGACACCGGCGCGGCCCTCCTCGATCAGTGGGAGACCATCAAGCGCGAAGTGCGCGATATCCACGTGCGGCTCTTCTACCGGCCGCTGCTGTCGGCGGTCGCGGCACTTCCCGCCGAGGAACGCAGCCTGTCGGAGGATCAGGCTCACGATCGGCTCGCCGCGATCGGGTTCTCGGACCCCCCGGGTGCTCTGCGCCACATCCGCGCACTCACGACCGGCCTCAGTCGTAAGGCCACGATCCAGCGTCACCTCATGCCCGTCATGATCCGATGGTTCGCCGACGGTGTCGACCCCGACTACGGACTGATCTCCTTCCGTCGCCTGAGCGAGCGCCTCGGTGACACGCCCTGGTTCCTGCGCATGCTCCGCGACTCGACGGGGGCGGCCGAACGTCTCACGCGTGTCCTTTCCGGTTCGCGGTACGTGGGTGAACTCGTCGAGTGGATACCGGAGTCGGCTGCATGGCTGGATGACGAGGACCACCTTCGCCCGCGCTCGGGTCTGGCGCTGCAGGAGGAGGCTCGCGCCATTCAGACGCGCCACTCCTCGATCGAGGACGCGGCACGAGCGGTTCGCGCTCTGCGTCGCCGGGAGGTGCTGCGCACAGCGATGGGCGGCATCCTGGGCATTTTGTCGATTGCGGAGATCGCGGACGCGCTGACGACGATCACGGAGGTCACCATCCAGGCCACTCTGCGCGCCGTGCGGCGCGAGGTGGTTCCCCCCGAGGACGACGCACTCGATTTCTCCGTGATCGCGATGGGGCGCTTCGGGGGTGCGGAGCTCGGGTTCGGGTCGGATGCCGATGTGCTCTACGTCTACCGTGCCAACGGTGTGGAAGAGAGCCGCGCGGCCCAGCTTGCGAACGCTCTGGTGGCGGGATTGCGGCAGCACTCCGAGGATCAGCGTCTCCCACTGGATCTGGATGCCGATCTGCGACCGGAGGGACGCAACGGGCCGATCGTCCGGTCGCTGGATGCCTACGCGGCCTACTACCGGCGATGGTCGCTGTCGTGGGAGGCGCAAGCTCTCCTGCGCTCCCGAGGAGTGGCCGGCAGTGTGAAGCTGATCGGCGCGTTCACCGACCTCGCCGACTCCGTGCGATACCCCGTGTCAGCGGACGCCGCCGGTCTGCGTGAGATCAAGCGCATCAAGGCGCGTGTCGAGAACGAACGACTGCCACAGGGGGTCGATCCCGCCCGGCATCTCAAGCTGGGCCCGGGCTCACTCAGCGACGTCGAGTGGCTTGTCCAGCTTCTCCAACTCCAGCACGCCCATGCCATACCCGAACTGCGGACCACGTCCACGCTTCGCGCGTTGGACGCCCTGGCGACACACTCGCTGCTTCCCAGCAGCGCCGTCGAGCGTCTGCGGCAGGCGTGGGTTCTGGCGAGCCGACTGCGCTCTGCCAACACGTTGCTTTCGGGTCAGACCAGCGATGTGCTGCCCGCGGATCGCCGCAAGCTGGACGGACTCGCGCGCTTGCTCGAATACCCGCCGCATTCTGCGTCCCAGGTCGAAGAGGACTACTTGGGTGCCACTCGTCGGGCGCGGCGCGTCTTCGAGAAGTACTTCTACGGCTGAGCGGCTTCCGCGACACCGTAGACGCGGAATGGCCCGCATCCGAGGGGATGCGGGCCATTCGCGTGGTCTGATCTCAGACGCCGAAGTACAGCTCGGCTTGAGGATCTGAGAACCGGAGGGGGTTCCGCAGGCTCACACTTCCCTGCAAACACAGGGAAGTGCAATGGTGAGCATGAGTGGGGTCGCTGCTGCGGCTGTCCGAGAACCCGTCCGTTTACTCGATACTTGGCCGTCCTACGGGGGTCGCTGGAGGTCTGCGGGTGGTGCCGCCTACCTCATTGATATGAGCGACGACCGCCCCCGCCTCTGGACTCCGCAGGAGCTTGCGGAGTACACGGGCATCCCGATCAGGACGCTCGCTGACTGGCGGACAGAGCGTGCGCGCAGCCGAGGTCTCGGGTTGCCGTTCGTCGCACTCTCGTCGCACAACGTTCGCTACCGCGATGAGGATGTAGAGGCGTTCATCGCGGGGCGGATCGTGGCCCCGACGGAAAGTGCGGGCGACTGATGGCTCGGCCGAAGCGCGCGCTCGGCGAACTTGGCAAGGTGACCTACACCGTTGAGCCGAACGGCCTGGTCATCGCGCGGGCGCGGGTCTATGACGGCAACGGGCAAGAGCGTCGTCCCAGCGGCAGCGGAGCGACTGAGGCTGAGGCTCTGACCGCGTTGCAGGAAGCGGCTGATGTCGTTGTCGGTCGAGTCCTGGCGCGACGAACACAGCTCATGACCGTCGCTGAGCTGGCGACGACGTGGCTGAAGACGGCGTACCACGACGATGATCCTCGGGTGCTGCGTCAGCGCCGCGAGCAGACCGTCGATGGCTACGCCTCGGTGGTGCGCGCGCATGTCATCCCGCGCGCTGGGGTCATCCCCATCGCCGACATCACTGCCGACCGTGCTGATGGGCTGCTTATGGACATCGCACGGGAGAAGTCGGTGACGACCGCGAACAAGGTTCGGAACGTGATGTCGCTGATGTTCGACTGGGCGATCCAGCAGGGGCATTTCTCGGCTGCCGGGTCGATCCAGAACACACGGTACGGGGCGGTCGTCGTGGCGAACCCGATCCGTGCGACCAGACGAGCGGACGAGCCGGACACGGTGTACTTCGAACTCGACGCGGTGCAGGTCAAGTACATCCTCCACCTCATCCGCGAGGTGTGGCCCGAGCGGCACCGGAAGCGGTATCCAGTGGGCCGACGGCCCAACTACAAGCTGCTCGCCGACTACATCCTCATCACGCTCGGCACCTCAGAGCGGACAGCGGAACCGATTGCAATCCGGTTCCAGGACGTGCGGTTCGAGGCGGTGGAACAACCGGATGGAAGCCTCACGATGGAGGCGCTCGTCTGGGTCGGCGGGACGATGGTTCGCACCAAGTCCCGCGGCCTGTTCCGCCAGGACTCACCCAAGGCGGAGCGGCAGAAGCGTTGGGTTCGCGTGCCGAAGTTCGCGGCGAAGGTACTGAGCGAACTCGTGGCGAGCCACGTTCCCGACCCCGAACGCAATCCAGACGACGTGCTGTTCACGTCCGAGCGCGGCCGTCCGCGCGACCCCAGCGCCGTTGGCGAGTTGCTCAGGATGTTCCGCCGCGAGTTCGAGCCGGAACTGCTGGCTATCGGGGTCGACGCCGAGCATCTCACCTTCCGCAGTCTGCGCAAGGCGGTCGCTGCGGCGGTGTCGGACATGGCAGGCGTCGAGGTCGCACGCGACCTGCTCGGGCACAGCAGCACCGACATCACGGAAGGGCACTACGCGAAGCGTCCCGACCTCATCGTCGAGGTCGCGGCTGACGCGCTCGACGAGGCGTTCGCGGGCATCGACGCATGAACTGTAAGGCTCAAGAAGGGGATGCCGTATGAACACTTGTATTGTCCAGAGTGTGCAGGCGGGGTAGGATGGGGTCATGACCATGACGAGCTTGACGATCAACCCGGAGGATGTGCGCTCCAGCGCCGGGGCGCGCCCGGCTTGGCTGAAGCAGGTCGCCGCGTATGTACAGCAGGCGGCAGCCGATGGGGAGACGGTGACGCTGACGGCGAAGCGCCGCATGATGACCCCCGAGCAGGTCGCCGACGCGATGGGCGTGTCTCGTCCCACCATCTCGCGGAAGATCAAGGCGGGGGAGATTCGCGCGGTCAAGGTCGGCAATCGCAATCGCATCCCCTACGAGGAGTTCGAGCGGTACTGGCGCAAGACGATGGGCGACCTCGTGGAGCTGACGCGCGATGAACTCCGTGACGACCTCTTCGGCGATCAGTGAGCTGACGCGCGTTCTCCTGGACGCGAACATCATCGCTAAGCCCATCACTCGGACTCTGCTGGTCGTCGGCGGGGTGCCGAGCGGCCTCCGCGCCTCTGGAGCCGGGCTGCCGAGCGGGAGGCCCAGGTGCACATGCGCCCGAGGGCGTTGCCGCCGTCGAGTGTCCGGGAGCGATTCGACGTCTTGCTCGGGCCGACCGGCACGGGTGCGGAACGCTTCGGAGGCACGAAGGGCGCGGATCGGCAGATCCTTGCCGATGCTGCGGCCGGGGGCGCGCGGTTCCTGGTCACCGAGGATGTGGACGACTACGGGCTGGACGATCTTGCTAGCGTCGGCATTTCGGCGGCGAACCCCGATCTGTTCCTCGCCGCGCGGCTCACCCGCGATGCGTACTCGACGGTGATCGACCTGTTCGTCGAGCGTCAGCTCAACCCGCCGACCACGCCCGCGCAGTTCCATGCCGCCATCGCCAGGGATCATCCTCGCCTGTTCGCCGCACACGCGGACCTCTACGAGGTCGAGCCCGAGCAAGGCATCCACGGCGAACCGGAGGTGATCTTTCGCGGTGCGCGCTGCCTGCGTTGCGAGCAGATCATCGCCGACCCCGCCACGATCATCGACGGGCGCGGCCCGGAGTGTCGCTGAGCTACAGCCGCGGGGCGTTGCCCGGCGGCGCGGCAGGGGGCGTCGCGGGGACGAACGGGGCCGCGGGCTCACGACCCGCACCCTCCCGCGACCCGAGGTTCGGTTCGTAGGAGCGCACTGCTTCGACGGTCAGCTCGACCCGCTCGGACTCTGGCGCGGCGGGCTCGCGTGCCGGTTCGTCCTGCATCGCGGCGAGCTGGGACTCGACGCGGGCGAGGTCTTCCTCGGCATCGGCGAGAGCCTGAGTGTGGCGGAACGGCTGGCCGAGGCGCTGCTGGGTGTCGGCGACGGTCTGCTCGGCTTCTTCCAGGTCTTCGCGGGCCTGGTCGAGGAGTGCGGGGATGCCGCTGACACGGTTCTCGATGCGCTGCACGAGCCCGAGCCCGGCTTCCAGGAACGACTCCTTCGGCATCGTGAATCCCGAGCGGGGCACCTCGGGCAGGGAGACGGTCACATCGAGGGCGGCGAGCCCGGAGCGGGCCTCGACGTGGATGTCGAAGCCTGAGATGCGGCCGATGATCCCGAAGTCCTTGTGCCCGTACCCGGGCAGCCACTTCAGCCCGGAGTCGCCCATCCACGCGGCGAGGGCGTGCGCGGCTTCGGAGCGGGAGTCGTAGTCGCGTGCGCCGAGCGTGATGCGGAACCTGTCGCCGCTCGTGTCGATCATCCGTGGGGCAGCGGCTTCCAGTCCGCGGATGTCCGCGGCGGCGCGCTCGGCGGCTGACCGGGCGCGGTTGCCGGTGTGGACGAGCATGTCCTCGTTGCGTTCGTGAGCGCGCTGCAAGCGGCGGAGCCGGTTCACCTCGTTGAGGATGACGGAGTGCTCCAGCAGGAGCGGGTTGCCGGAGGCGATGGCTTTGGCTTCGGCTGCGGACAGCGCGGAGGTGTCGATCTCCTCGATCTCTCGGGCGTTGATCTTGCCGCGCAGGAGTTGCGCGAACGACGCGGCCTTCCGCTCGACGGTCTGCCACATGTAGGAGTCGAAGGAACGCTCGGTGACGTAGCGGACGATCGCCACTTCCTCGTTCTGGTTGCCCTGCCGCATGATGCGCCCGTCGCGCTGCGCGATGTCGGAGGGCCGCCACGGGCAGTCCAGGTGGTGCAGTGCGATGGCGCGGGCCTGGACGTTCGTGCCGACGCCCATCTTCTCCGTCGATCCGAAGAGCACGGCGACGTGGCCGGCGCGGGCCGCGGCGAACAGGCGGGCCTTCTCCAAATCGGTCTTCGCCTCGTGCATGTACCTGACCTGCTCGGCGGGGATACCGCGCTGCACGAGCTGCTGCCGCAACTCGTCGTAGGCGTTCCACCTGTCCTGGTTCGGGGTGCCGATATCGGAGAACACGAGTTGGAGCGACCCGCGCACCGTGGAGGGCTGCCCGGTCAGCGTGTCGAGGTACTCGTTGTCTCGGGTGCGCTCCCAGATGCGGTGGATCGCGTCGGCGGCGACGTCGACCTTGCTCGGCCCGGACGGGTCGCGGGGGACGACCATGCGGATGTCGAGCGCGGCCTTGCGCCCGTCGGTGGCGATCAGGAGCATGTTGTCCTCGTCGGGCCGCACCTGGCGGGTGGCGACCTTCTCGGCGCGCTCGGCGAGGGAGGCGACGTACTGCTCCAGCTCGACGGTCGGCTGCACCGGCACGGTGGAGGGCGCGCGGCTGCCGTCGTCGCGCTGCACGAGCGCGGGCACGGGCAGGTCGAGGTCGTCGGCGGTCTTCACGTCGGCGAACACCGACCACATACGCAGCAGCTCCTGCCCGTTCTGGAACCGGGCGAAGCGGGTCTTCATTCGGAAGGTGCTGCCGGTCGGCGAGATCTCCATTTGCGTGACCAGCTCGCCGAACGTCGCCGCCCACGCATCGAACGCGCCGACACCCGCCGACTCCAGCACGTCGGGCCGCAGGTATCGCTGCATGACATAGGTTTCGGTGATCGAGTTCGAGATGGGTGTCGCCGTCGCCGCGGTCACAACCCGCTCGCGTCCTGCCGAGCGAAGATATTCGAGCTTCATGTGCAGGTCGCTCGCGCGATCCGAGCCCTCGATGGCGGCGTCGCGGATGTTCGACTCCGTGGCGAGGTTCTTGTACATGTGCATCTCGTCGACGATGACGTAGTCGATGCCGGTGTCCTCGAAGCAGACGCCGCGGTCGCGGTCGGTATCGGTGCGCTCCTTCAGCTTGTTCTCCATCGCCAGGAGCTTGCGCTGGATGCGCTTGACGCTCATCCGCTGCTCGCCGGTAGCCTCGCCCAGCACTCGCCGCACGTCCTCGACCTGCCCGCGGATGTACTGTGCCTGCGTCTCGGCGCGCAGCGGAATCTTGGCGAACGCGCCCTGGGTGACGATGATCGCGTCCCACTCGTTCGCGGCAGCGCGGGCGACGAACAGCCGCCGCTTGTCTGCCGTGAGATCGAGGCTCGACGCCGCGAGCACACGGGCGCGCGGGTAGATCTGCAGCCACTCGCGCCCGAACTGCTCCAGCATGTGATTGGGCACGACCACGACGGGCTTGCTGATGAGTCCCATCCGGCGCATCTCCATTGCGCCCATGATCATTTCCGCGGTCTTGCCCGCGCCGACCTCGTGGAACAGACCCGCGGCGGGCTCGGACACCATGCGCGCGACCGCGGCCCGCTGGTGCGTGCGCGGCTCGAAGTTCGACGCCAGGCCGGGCAACGACAAATACGCCCCGGCATCCGTGTAGTCGCGGAGCACGATGGAGTTGAAGCGCCGGTTGTACTCGTCCACGAGTGCCTGCGCGCGGGCCGGGTCTTCCCACACCCAATCGCTGAACCGCTCCTGGAGTGCGTCGGCCTTCTCCTGAGCGGCGGCGGTTTCGACGGGGTTGAGCACGCGGCGCACCTTGCCGTCGATGTCCTTCTCCTCGTCGTAGACGAGCATCGTCCGCTGCTCCATGACGGCCTGGGCGATGTCCGGCGCGGGGCGGCGCGGTGTGCCCCACTCCGAGGTGGAGGGCAGCCCCTGCCGTCCGCCGCGGATCTCCCACATGCCTGGCAGCGGGTTCTCCACGCGAACGTCGGGCGCGCGCAGGGTGCTCCGCAGGAACTGCTCGTGCACGTCGGCGCTGATCCAGACCGCGCCGAGCTTCGCGTGGATGTCCTGGATGCCCAGCGGCGCGGGCAACACCTCAGCGAGCGCATCGACGTTGACCTGGAACTCCGGGTTGTCCTCGGCGCGGAGCCGTGCCGCTTCGAGCTTGACCCGCACGTCGCCCGACAGATACTCCGGCGCGTGGATGAGCTGGTTCGTGACTGGATCGGCGAACACGAGCGTTCCCAGCGCCTCGCGCGCCTCGCGGTCGTTCATGCCGAGCAGGTCGGCGACGAGAGTGATGTCGATGCGGCCAGTGCGGTCGAGGCTGACCGCGATGGCATCGGCCGGGTTGTCGACACCCTGCACCTCGGCGCGCGGCACCACCACGCGGTGACTCATGATCGCGGCAGGCGACGCGGACTGATCCTCGTCGTCGAACTGTTCGAGTGCGAGCACCAGGGGACCGAACGGATCGGAGCGCAGCAGGCGGATCGCGGTCGGCACGATGCGGGCGAAGGTCTCCTCGCCATCCTCGTTCGTGCGCCCGGTGGGGCGCAGCGTGTAGCGGTTCAGCGCCCCGTAGGTGCCGACGTACTTCAGGTAGTCGCGACGTAGCGTCGTGCGGGTGAGCACGATGTCAGGCGTGTCGTCCACGCTCGCAGCCTCCGCGGTCAGCAGGCGGGATGCCCCGTCGCGCAGACGCAGCAGGACGCGCAGCTCGCGCTCGGCGGACTTCGGCACCGCGAGCGGCTCCAGCCCGCCTGAGACCACGGTGCGGAAGCCGCCGCTCTCGCTCGCCACGATGCTGCCGTCCCACAACTCCGGCGCCGACGGCGTGAACGCGGCCCGGCGCGCCTGCTGCTCGGCGGTCCGCTCCGTGATCGTCAGCCCGGCACGGCGAGCGGAGAACACGAGCTGGTCGACGGCGACGGCGAGCTCCGCCTCCAGGTCCGCCAGGTCGGTCGTGATGGTGAGCGTGGCCGCGTCGTACATCCCGTGGCCGACGCCGACCTCCCCGAGCATCTGCTCCGGGTGCTCATCGAAGTAGCGGTTGATCCGCATCGGCACGTCGTCGATGGGCACCTGCGCGACCGTCTCCCAGGCGTCGTCGCGCATCTGCTCGCCGTCCGGTCGCCGCCGGAACACGAGCAGGTCGGTGACGACCTCCGTCCCTGCGGCTCGGCGGTGCGCCCCGGTGGGCAGGCGGATCGCGCCCACGAGGTCGGCCAGCTCGTTCATCTCCCGCCGCGCCCCGGGGTTCTGTGCGTCCATCGTGTAGTGGGAGGTCAGCACCGCGACGAGGCCGCCCGGCCGGGTCAGGCGTAGCGACTTGATGATGAAGTGGTTGTGCATCGATTGCCGGGTCGCGTTGTGAAGCGGATCGTGCAGGGTGAGGTTGCTGAACGGCACGTTGCCGATGGCGGCGTCGAAGTGTCCTTCGGGCAGTCGCGTGTCGGCGAAGGACTCGGCACGGACGGTCGCGTGCGGGTACAGCTCGGCGCAGATCGCCGCCGTCAGGGGGTCGAGTTCCACTCCGGTCATCTGTGCCGACTCCGGCGCGAGGCCGATGAACGTGCCCGCCCCGGAGCCGGGCTCGAGGACCGCACCTCCGCGGAACCCCAGCCCGTCCAGCAGTCGCCACACCTGCCGGGCGATCATCGGGTCGGTGTAATGCGCGTTGATGGTCGTCCGCCCCGCAGCCTCCCACTCGTCGTCGCTCAGCAGCTCGCGCAGCTCGGCGCGCTCGGCGTCCCACTCGGGCTTCAGGTCATCGAACACCTCGGGGATCGCGCCCCAGCTCGACCAGCGGGCGAGCACGCGCTGCCCCTCCGGGGATGCAGCGCGACCCGTGGAGTTCAGATCGTGGATGAGCTGGATGGCTTCCACGTTCGCCCGATAGCGTGCCTTCGCGCCCGACGGCCCGAGGTCGTCCTGCGAGGCGGGGATGAAGCGGGGCGCTACCGCAGCTCGCGGAAGAAGCGGATCGTCGCCGCCTCGGCGAGCGCCGCCTGATTCGCCCGCATGTACTCCCGCGGGGGCTCCGTCGCCACGAGCTCCAGCAGGAACTCGACGCTGAGCGCCCACTTCTTCGCCAGTTCCTCCAGCTCCACGGAGGAGGGCATCGAATCCGGGCAGTCCTGCATCCGCTCCGCCCAGAGGATCAGGTTCTCGTCGGAGGGTCGGGTCTGCTCCCATTCCTCCCGCGCCTGATCCAGCGGCAGGCTCGGATCGGTGAGCCACGCCAGTTGCGACATCACGACCTCCTCCGCCTGCCTCCGGGCCGCTGTCAGCCGGGCGACCTTCTGCAAGAAAGTCTCTCCCTGCCGGTCGCTTCCCGCCAGCATTGACGCGAGGTTCGTCACCTGCGCCTGCATCTCCAGGCCCATCGCCTCGAAGAACGCCGCGGGATCGTTCAGTTCCGCCACCCGGCTCGGGGCCGTCGCCTGCCAATGCGACAGCGCGATCTGCCCGTACTTGTTCATCACCTGCCCCAGCCTCCCGAGCGGCGGTGAGCGCGGCGTCGGCCGCAGGGTCGTCGAGCCCCCACAGATCGAACTCCAGTTGCCCCGGCCAGGGCTTCCGGGATCGCTGCCACGCCATTCGCCGTCACCGCCCGCGCCCTACTGCTCCGCCGCGAGGTGGGCGTAGAACTCGTCCTCGATGGCCTGCCTGCGCGCCACGTCCTCCTTGACGAACTGCGTGAAGTCGGCGTCCCGGTTGGGGATCACCGTCTCCACGGGAGCGGGGCGCTCGTCCTCGCCCGGCCACACCGCCTGCCGCGTCGGGCGATCCGTGTTGAGCTTCGTGCCGCACGCGGTCACCGCGTCCCGAAGCTGCGGCATGAAGGCCCAGAAATCTCGCCACCAGCCGAACGGTGCCGAGCCGTGCTGCTTCTTGTCGTAGGCATTCAGGTAGTGCTGGCGCAGCGCCGACAGCGGCCACACCAGCTCCGGGTGCCGGTGCCAGTACGGCGGCACGACATTCACGCTCAGCCCGAACTCGTGGCGCACCCAGTTCACGAAGGCGTTCAGCTCCAACCACTCCACCTGCGCCTCGGCCGCGGTCAGGATGTTCCAGTTCACCGGGCGCGGCGGCTCGGGCGTATCCTCCGTCTCGGGGTCCGCCTCCTTGGCCGGCCTCGGCGAAGGGGTCACCGGCTCCGGCTCTTCGGGCGGGGGCACGTCGAAGTCGGGATCGTCTGGCGGGAACAGCGTCGTCTCGGTGGTCATGACGCGGCCTCACAGCGTCATCGGACGGGGCGACGGCTGCTGCGGAAGGGTCGGGTCGGGCGCTTCGATGGTCGTGCTCTCGACCTGCTGCGACCGCGAGCGGCCACGGTCGACGGCGTAGCTCGTGCGGGCGGCGTCGGGGCCGATGTGCGTGGCGATGAACTCCTCGCCGCTGACCGTCTCGCCGTTCTTCTCGTAGCTGAACTTCTGGACGTGGCCGCTGGCGACGAAGTTGTCGCCGCGCGCGAACTTCTCGTAGGCGTGCTCCGCGCTGCGCCGAAACATCTTGAACGGGTAGAACTTCGTCTCGCCCTGGGCGAACGAGCCGTCCGGGTTGCGCTCGAACTGCTCCTGACCGATCCAGGCGAACAGCCGCGCCTCACCGTCCTCGTTGAAGGACAACTGCGGGTCGCTGGCGAAGAAGCCCCACAGGGATTCTTTGGTTCGCATCGGGATGCTCCTAACTTCTCCTGCCGAGAGAGGATTGCTACCCGATAGGTGCGCAGGCTCGACCGTCCGCGCGCCCGGCTACTGTGATGACAGTGCTGAGAGGCGAGCGTCGCCTGGGCAGAGAATGCGAGAGGTAGGTCGTCCAGTGTCGTTCGTGACCACTCGACCCGCGAAGAGTTCGAGGATGAAGACGAGTACCTGCGTTCGATGAAGCAGGAGGACTCGTACCAGTTCTCATACGACTATGAGTACGTCGCCGACAGATTCGGCGACGGTGATGACGACGTGAAGCTGGAGAACGCGAGGCTCAACGTCTCGCTGTCTTGGGACGACTCCTCGGCTCCGGGATACGTCGTCTCGTGCACCGTCGATTCGCCGACCCCGATTCCAAACGACTGGACGGGCGACGCCGACCAGATCTTCAGTGACTTGTGGCATGCCGTCACCGCGGACCTGAGTTCCCTTGGTATCGGCTCGGAGCTGCACAAAGACTGGCCGATCTAGCGTCCGCGGTGGGCGCCGATCTGGCGGTCACGCGAAGTTGGTCAGTCGCCGATGACTGTTGCCTCACCTATCCCAGCGGTGCCCGGCTGCATGAGCGCCTCGACCTCGGCGCGCTGGGCGAGCAGCATCTCGGCATCCGGTCGGTTGAGCCAGTAGCGCATGGTCGTGATGATCGGCGGCGCGGAGCGCAGCAGCACGAGTGAAGTGCCCTGGGGCAGGGTGCGGATGTCTTCGACCTTCATGACCGGCACGCGACGGATCGAGCGTTGACTCGAGCGCAAGCCGCGTTCGCCGATGGTCACGGAGTCAGTCGTCTCGTCGCGTTCACCGATCAGTGTGGAGATGTCCTGGAGGTGCCGTGTGTCCGTCCCGCCGCCGAGCACGATCTTGGTGATGCTCGCGTCCCACATCGCGGTCGCGGCGTCGTCGCCCCAACGACCTCGCGCCTGGGCGAGCGACTGGAACACGGGCATCACCGTGAGACCCGTACCGCCGCCCTCTGCCATGAGGACCGGGAGCGAAGGCAGAGGCGCGAGGTTCCCGATCTCGTCGAGCGCGAGCAGCACGGGCGGGTCGAGTCGCGCGCCCGGCGAGCGCGCGGCGATGCGCCGGGCCGTCTCTACGAGGTCTTCGATGAACGCCGCGACGAGCGACGAGGACGCCCCGGCCCCGGCACCTGTCGCCAGGAGGTAGAGCGTGCCGGAGTCGCGCAGGAACGCCTCGGGGTCGAACTGCTCGTCCTCGCTGGGGCTGACCGCTTCCAGCACCCGCGGATCGGCGAGGGAGGCGAGTGAGAGCGAGACGCCCTGCCAGATTGAGTCGCGCGTGCGCGGGTCGGATTGCAGCATCCCGTCGAGTGACTCGGCCCATCCCGTCGCGGCCTCGGGGTGCGAGGCGAGAATGGAGACGGCATCCGCCGCAGCCGCGGGGTCGAGCGTCCAGCGGAACAGCTCGGCGGGTTGCCGGTGATCGAGCGCCGCAGCGTGCAGAAGCGCCTGAAGCGCCGTGCGGGTCTTGCCTTCCCAGAATCCGCCGTTCTCGACGGAGGGGCCGGAGAGCCCGGTTCCCGCGGCGAGACCTGTGCCGCGGATCATTGCCGTCAGGGGCACCTCGCACCCGCGGATCGGCGACCATCGCAGACCCGCAGGCACACCCTCGCCGAGATGCTGGGGATCGAACACGGAGACCGGGCCGCCGCGCGCCTGGCGAGCGCGGAGCGTCGCCGTGAGGTTGTCCGGCCGGGTCGAGGTCGTGATGACCGCACCGTGCGCGTCGAGGATGGTGTTGATGACGATGTTCGCGCCCTTCCCGGATCTCGGCGGGCCGATGAGCAGGATCGAGTCCTCGACGGATGTCCACACGCGCTTACCGCGCGAGGTGCCAAGGAGGTAGCCGACCTCCTCGGGCTTCGGGTCGGTGAGCGAGGGGCGCAGCGTCTTCGCGCGACGCAGAAGGTCACGTTCGGATGCGGCGCGCTGCACGTCGCGCGCATCAGCGATTCCCTCGATCCGGTTCGGGTCGGCCTTGGTCCGCTTGCCCAGCTCGCGCACCCATCGCCAGATGAACCACACAGTGGTGCCGACGGCGGCGAGCAGGAGTGCGGCGGTGATCCAGTAGGCGACGGGGCTGAGCGACGCGGAGCCGAGTGCCGAGCCGGGGTCGCCGGCATGGAAGACCACTCCGACTCCCGCTTCGAGACCCGCCGCGGGCTGGGGTGCGCCCGTGACGAACGCAGCGATGTTCCCGGCGAAGCGGAGCGCACCGGCCAGCAGCATCGCACCGATGAGCGCGCCGAGGGCGAGGTTCGTCAGTTCGTCGCCGAACACCCCGGCTCGAGGTGACGAGCTGGTCATGCCGGGTGTCCGACGATGCAGGTGCCCGAGACGCGACCGAGCAGGATGACCTCGCGCGTGGGGCTCAGATCGAGCAGACCCGGCTCGATCTGAGCCCTTGCCGCTCCCTCGCTGCTTGCGCCGGTGTGCCGGACGATGACCGCCACGGCAACCTCCTCGCCGGGGACGAATCCCTCGCCGTTCTGGAGTGCGAGCGGGTGCGAAGGCTCCGTTGCATCCTGCGCAGAGTCGCCATCCTCAACCGAGGCCGGCGGTTCCGCGGGCGGGGACTGGTCGAGGGACGCGGGGTGGAGCGCAGCGGTCACGATGTCCGTGTAAACGGTGCCATCGAGTTCGTGCACGACGACGCGCGCGGGCGAGTGACGCTGCTCGACGACCTCGCTGATGATCTGCGCGAAGGAGTGCCGCTGCCACGACGGGGCGAAGGGCGGCGGGTCGAACGGCTCCCCGTCGACCACGACGCGCAGCGTCGCGTCCGGCTGCACCGTCATCGTCACGACCGGCAGCACGGGCGGGACGGCAGTAGCGACCTCCTGCCCGCCACTCTCCCGGCGAGCGCGGCGACGCCGCGAAAGGGTAGTGGTCATCTCACGCAGCCCCAACTGCCGTGAGTTCGTGCGGATGGTCTAGTCCGTGATGGCTCATGCACACTAGGTGCGCCTCACGTGTCGGCTGGTCGATGAATCTCAGCGAAACGTCGGGAATCGTGCCCGTTCGTCACGAATCGTGGCGTGCGTTCGCGAATCCTGAACTCGCACCGCGAGGAACGCCCGGCTCCTCGGTCAGCGTCGCCGCATTCATACGGCGGAGGTCTCAGTGTCGCAGCAGCCGGGCACCGGCTAATCACGTCCGCTCGTGAAGCAAGAGTCAGCATGCGCTGACCATACAGCCAGCAGTGACCTATTGGAACTGGAAGGATGAAGTCATGCGAGCGGGCGTGGTGTGGATGGAGCGGTATCAGGTGCCGCTCTATCTGACTGCCCTCGTGCTCGGCGCGGCTGCCGGCCTGCTTGCCCCCGCGGTCAGTCATCCGGCGGAGGTCGCGATCAACCCGGTGCTCGGGTTGCTGCTCTACGCCACTTTCCTCGGGGTGCCGTTTGCGAGGATCGGGCAGGCGTTCCGCGACTGGCGTTTCCTCGCCACCATCCTCGTCGTCAACTTTGTCCTCGTGCCCGTGGTGGTGTTCCTGCTGTCGCGGATCGTCGCCTACGACCAGGTGCTGCTGGTCGGCGTGCTGTTCGTGCTGCTAACCCCGTGCGTGGATTACGTGATCGTGTTCACCGGCATCGCGGGCGGTGCGAAGGACAGGTTACTCGCGGCCGCCCCGATCCTGATGCTGGGTCAGATGCTCCTGCTGCCGCTCTACCTGCTGCTGTTCGTCGGTCCCGAGTTCGTCCAGGTCATCGACCTCGCCCCATTCGTCGAAGCGTTCCTGCTGCTCATCGTCCTGCCGCTGGTTGCGGCCGGGCTCACCCAGCTCGCCGCCGCCCGCACGCGCTGGGGAGTGGTGGTGCAGGAGGTCGTGCTGGGGGCGATGGTGCCGCTGATGATGCTCACCCTCGCCGTCGTCGTCGCCTCCCAGATCACCGGCGTCGGACAGCAACTCGGCGCGCTGCTGCTCGCCATTCCCGTCTATGTCCTGTTCGCGGCGGTCATGGTTCCCCTCGGCGCGGTGGCCGGGAGGGTGGCCCGGCTGGATGTGCCGGCGCGCAGGGCGATCGTGTTCAGCGGTGTGACCCGCAACTCCCTCGTTGTCCTCCCGCTCGTCCTCGCTCTGCCTGCCGCGTTCGACCTTGCCCCACTCGTCGTAGTCACGCAGACCCTCGTTGAGCTCATCGTGATGGTCGTCTTCGTCCGGCTCATCCCGCGGCTCCTCCGGGCCCGCATCGTGCGCGAGCGGCACCAGAGCGGATGAACACAAGAGTCGACAACTTGCCCATAGGTCACCGGTGACTGTATAGTCACCGCATGCTGACTATTGCTTCGCGACTTGATGTGATGAACCGGCTGGGCCGGGCCATGGCGGATCCGACGCGTTCCCGGATACTCATGACGCTGCTTGAGCACCCGAGCTACCCTGCTGTGCTCTCGCGAGAGCTGGAGTTGACGCGTTCGAATGTGTCCAACCACCTCACGTGTCTCCGTGATTGCGGGATCGTCGTTGCTGAACCTGAGGGTAGGCAGACCCGCTATGAGATCGCGGACCCGCACCTCGCGGCTGCGTTGACGTCTCTGATCGACGTCACGCTCGCGGTGGATGAGGATGCGCCGTGCGTGGATTCTGCGTGCACGGTGCCCGGATGCTGCGATACGGGGGTAGACGCGTGAGCGCGGTGACGGGGTCGCAAGTCGACGAGGTGGAGATCGACGACGATGATGACCATGATGGGCCGTGGTGGAAGGATCGCGAGATCCTGCTGCCGGTCTTCTCCGGTGTCGCGTTCCTGACGGGTCTGATTCTCGAGTGGTCCGGCCTCGAGATCCCGGCGTTGGTGCTGTTCTGGGCCGGACTGCTGGCCGGGGCGTCGACGTTCACTCCTGGCGCGATCCGGAAGCTGTTCAAGGGCAAGCTCGGCATCGGCCTGCTGATGACGATCAGCGCGATCGGCGCGGTCATCCTCGGCTACGTGGAGGAGGCCGCGGCGCTGGCGTTCTTGTACTCGATCGCTGAGGCGCTCGAGGACAAGGCGATGGATCGCGCCCGGGGCGGGCTGCGGGCGCTGCTGAAGCTCGTGCCGGAGACCGCGACTGTGCTGCAGGGCGGCGTGTCTGTGCAGGTGCAGGCGAAGGAGTTGACGGTCGGGCAGGTCATGGTGGTCCGTCCGGGTGAGCGGATCGCGACCGACGGGATCGTCCGTTCGGGGCGGTCCAGCCTGGATACCTCGGCGATCACCGGGGAGTCGATCCCCGTCGAGGTTGAGCCCGGTGATGCGGTGTCGGCCGGTGCGATCAACAGCGCCGGCGTTCTGGAGGTGGAGACGACGGCGGCGGGTACAGACAACTCGCTCACCACCATTGTCGAGTTGGTGGAGCAGGCGCAGACCGAGAAGGGCGAGCGTGCGCGTCTCGCCGACCGGATCGCACGCCCACTCGTCCCAGGTGTGCTGATCCTCGCCGCGCTTGTCGCGATCATCGGGTCGCTGCTGGGTGACCCGGAGGTGTGGATCACCCGTGCGCTCGTCGTGCTGGTCGCTGCCTCTCCGTGTGCGCTGGCGATCTCGGTTCCGTTGACGGTCGTCGCCGCGATCGGCGCGGCGAGCAAGTTCGGCGTGATCATCAAGTCCGGTGCTGTCTTCGAGCGCTTCGGCACGGTCCGGCACGTCGCCGTCGACAAGACCGGCACCCTCACCCGCAACGAGCCCGCGGTCACTGCCGTCCTTACCGCGGACGGCGTGACCGAGACCCAGGCGCTGGCGTGGGCGGCGGCGCTGGAGCAGCACAGCACGCATCCCCTCGCCGCTGCGATCAGCGCCGCGGCCCCGGGGACTCCGGCAGCTGCGGACGTGACCGAGCAGGCCGGGCATGGCATCGACGGCACCGTCGACGGATTGAGGATCACCGTCGGCAGTCCCCGCTGGCTGGACGCCGGCGACCTCGGTGACCAGGTCGCGGGTCTGGAAGAGCAGGGCATGACCGTCGTGATCGTGCACCGCGACGGGGTGCCGGTCGCGGCGATCGGCGTCCGTGACGAACTGCGCCCGGAAGTCCCTGAAGTCGTCCGGACCCTCGATGGTCAGGGCCTCGGCCTGACGATGCTCACCGGCGACAACGCCCGCACTGCTCGCGCTTTGGCGGCGCAGGCCGGGATCAGTGACGTGCGTGCGGAGTTGCGCCCGGAGGACAAAGCGACCGCGATCGGCGACCTGTCGCAGGCGGGATCCGTCGCGATGATCGGCGACGGCATCAACGACGCCCCTGCCCTCGCGTCCGCGGACATCGGCATCGCGATGGGTGCGACGGGTTCCGACGCGGCGATCGAGTCCGCCGATGTCGCCTTCACCGGCCACGACCTGCGTCTCATCCCGCGCGCGTTCGAACACGCGCGGCGGGGACGGCGGATCATCAACCAGAACATCATCCTGTCGCTGCTGATCATCACCGCGCTCCTCCCGCTCGCCCTCTTCGGGGTCCTGGGGCTCGCGGCCGTCGTCCTGGTCCACGAGGTCGCGGAGGTCATCGTGATCCTCAACGGCCTGCGCGCCGCGCGCACCCGCACGCCACGGGTGGAGAGCTGATGCTCGCAACCATCGGCTCCGCGATCGGCCTGTTCGCGGCGACCAACATCGACGATATCGTCGTGCTCACCGTGCTGTTCCTCGCATCCCGACGCGGGAAGCCCCGGCCATGGCAGATCGTCGCCGGTCAGTACCTCGGGTTCATCACCCTCGTCGTGATCAGCGTGATCGCCGCACTCGGTCTCACCATCGTTCCGGACGAATGGGTCGGCTTCCTCGGCCTCATCCCGCTCGGCATCGGCATCTGGACGCTCATTCGTGGCCTGCGCCGCAACGGTGACGACGATGACGACAAGATCACCGCGGTCGGACTATGGGGCGTCGCCGGGATCACCATCGCCAACGGCGCGGACAACATCTCCCTCTACACGCCGATCTTCCGCACCAGCACACCCGGTGACGTTGCGATCATGATCGTCGTTTTCCTGATCCTCGTCGCCGTCTGGTGTGCAGCCGGACGCCTGATCGGCACCCACAAGGCCGTTACCGAAACGCTGGAACGTGTCGAGCACTGGCTCGTACCCGTCGTGTTCATCGGCCTGGGCCTGTTCATCCTGATCGAGTCCGGCGTCCTCGTCCGCCTCTTCGAGGTTCTCGCATGACCCAGGACGCGAACACCGACGTCGAGCCCGCGTCGAGAGTTCAGCCGCAGAGAGGGCGCTGGCGGATTACGGTCTGGGCGCTCTTGATCGGCCTGGTCGCGATCCTGGTCGATCAGGGAACAAAAGCATGGGCCGAGGCCACTCTGTCGGAGTACGAGCGCATCCCGCTGATCGGCGACCTGCTGGGCCTGCAACTCGCCTACAACCCTGGCGCAGCGTTCTCCTTCGGCGAGGGCTCCACCTGGGTATTCGCATTGGCGGCTGTCGCCGCCACGGTCACCGCGATCGTGTTCGCGTTCCGAGTCCGACGCCCTGGATGGGCGATCGTGATCGGGGCGCTCGGCGGGGCCGCCGCTTCACATGCCGGCGACCGACTCTTCCGCCAACCAGGATTCGCCCGGGGGCACGTCGTGGACTTCCTCGCCTACGGCAACTGGTTCATCGGGAACGTCGCCGACATCGTCATCGTCACCGCCGCGATCGCCGCGGCAGTCCTCCTGCTCCGCAAAGACGAGAGCTGACGCGGTCTCCTGAGCACCCACACTGCGCGCTGCAGATTAAAAGCTGATGCTTGCGGCCATCGGCCCAGCGATCGCCCTGGCACGGTAGCGTCGTCATCCCTTCGTCGTGGTCAGCCTCGGGGCGAGTCTCTGGATTCGCGCGGCGAGGTCCTCGAAGGCTGTATCGAACGCGGCATCAGACCCGTCGCGCACCGGGTCGGGCACCGACCAATGCACCCTTCCCGCGCCGGCGAGTTCCTCGTGGGCGGTGTCGCAGACCGTGACCACGAAATCGTCCGCATTGAGCACGCCTTCCAGTGCGCGCGGTCGCGCGGCGCGGAGGGTGAGGCCGTGCCGGTTCGCGGCGGTGATCGCGCCGGGCTCGATCACGTCCGCCGGGTGCGTGCCGGCCGAGGCGACCGGGACGTCGCTGGCGTCGTGCCATAGGGCGGCGGCGAGCTGGGAGCGGGCGGAGTTGCCGGTGCAGACGAACAACACCCGCCGCACCCCGAGCGCCGCCGACGGGGTCAGCCCAGAGAACGCGTCGGGGGCAAGGTGCAGGTAGGTGCGGCGCCGGTCGGCCTCCGACCGAGTGCGCACCAGCAGCCCAGCGTGCTCAAGCTGGTTCAGGTGATGCGCGAGCAGGCTGGACGAGATCCCCAGCTCGGCTTGCAACTCGACCGGGGCGACATCGCCCAGGGTCAGTAGGTCCATGATCCGCAGCCGCACCGGATCGGCCAGCGCCGCATACCGCGCCACCCGCCCCGCAAGGTCAGTTCGCTCAATGTTCATTACCTCAATAGTGACTGAGCAATGTATCGTCGTTAAGGTGAACCACGAAAAGAGCACGACACCGACGCCCGCCCCGCTGTGGCGGCGCGCGGTCGCGGAGTTCCTCGGTGCCGGTCTGCTGGTGACCGTCGTGGTCGGTTCCGGCATCGCCGCCCAGCGCCTGTCGCCGGGCGATGTCGGGCTGCAGTTGCTGGAGAACTCGCTGGCGACCGCGCTCGGCCTGGCCGTGCTCATCCTGATCTTCCAGCCCGTCAGCGGGGCTCACCTCAACCCGGTCGTCACCCTCGCCGACCGGCTCCTCGGCACCCGCCACCGTCCGACCGAGATCACCGCATACCTCGTCGCCCAGATCACCGGAGGGATCGGCGGCGCGGTCCTGGCAGACCTGATGTTCGACACCCCGACGACGATCGCCACGACGGATCGGCTCTCGGCAGGGCATCTGCTCGGCGAGATCGTCGCCACCGCCGGCCTCGTCCTGCTGATCTTCGCCCTGGCCCGCACCGGCCGCAGCGCCCTGGCTGCCCCCGCGGTCGGCGCCTACATCGGGGCCGCTTACTGGTTCACCTCCTCGACCTCATTCGCCAACCCCGCGGTGACGATCGGCCGGATCTTCACCGACACCTTCGCCGGCATCGCCCCGACCGCCGCCGTGTGGTTCCTCGCCGCACAGCTCGTCGGCGCCGCCATGGGCGCCGTCCTTGTTCTCCTGCTCTTCCCGAATCGAAGGGCCCACCAATGACCCACCTGATCGCCATCGGCGGCTCCGACGCCGGCATCTCCGCCGCCCTCCGCGCCCGCGAACTCGACCCGACCACCGACGTGACTGTCGTGGTCGCGGACGAGTACCCGAATTTCTCCATCTGCGGCATCCCCTACTACTTCACCGGCGAGGTCCAGCCGTGGCAGTCCCTCGCGCACCGCACTGCCGCAGACCTGGAAGCGACCGGGATGAGTCTGCGGTTGAACACCTATGCGACGGGCATCGACGTCAACGGGCAGAGGCTCACCGTCCGCAACCCGGACGGGTCGTCGGAGGGGATCGCCTACGACGAGCTGATCGTCGGCACCGGTGCGCTCCCGTCCCACGCAGACATCGCCGGCCTCGACACGCTCGGCCCGGCGGACGGGGTGCATGTCATCCACTCGATGGGCGACACCTTCGCCCTCGACCACGACCTCACCACCCGGCAACCGGCCTCGGCGATCATCGTCGGCGCCGGCTACGTCGGCCTCGAGATGGCCGAAGCGTTCATCACCCGCGGGATGACCGTCACCCAGCTCCAGCGCGGCTCCGAAGTGCTCTCCACCCTCGACCCTGAACTCGGTGCCCTCGTCCACGAGGAGCTCACGACTCATGGCGTCGAGGTCGTCACCGGATCGACCGTCACCGGGATCGAGAAGACCCCGGCCGGCCTCGCCGTCACCGGCACCCGCGACGGCCAGCCGTTCACGCAGACCACGGACCTCGTCCTCGTCGTGGTCGGTGTCCGGCCGAACACAGAGCTGCTCGAACGGGCCGGGGCAAGCCTCGGCGCGGGCCGCGCGGTCGTCGTCGACGAGCACATGCGCACCGGGCTTCCGCATGTCTGGGCTGCAGGCGACGGCATCATCACGCACCACCGCCTCCTCGGGCAGACCTACCTGCCATTGGGCACCACGAGCCACAAACAGGGCCGCATCGCTGGAGAAAACGCCCTCGGCGGCAACCGCGCCTTCGCCGGATCGGTCGGCACCCAGGTCGTCAAGGTCTTCGACCTGATCGCGGCCCGCACCGGCCTGCGCGACCACGAGGCGATCACCGCCGGATACACGCCCTCGACCATCGACGCGGCTGCGGACGACCACAAGCGGTACTACCCCGGTGCGCACCCCATCCACTTCCGTATCACCGGCGACACCGGCGACGGACGCCTACTCGGCGCGCAACTCGTCGGCAGGCGCGGCACCGAGGTCGCCAAGCGCATCGACACCTTCGCCACCGCCCTTTACGCCGGACTCACCATCGAGCAGTTCGACGACCTCGACCTCTCCTACACCCCGCCCCTCGGCTCCCCGTGGGACGCCGTCCAAGTCGCGACCCAGGCATGGGAGGCCTCGCAGCGCCGCAGCCTCACCCCCGCATAGACACGAGCGCGACAACCGCGGGAACTCCCCAAGTGCGCTGAAACCGGACGTGAGTTCCAGCCTCAACCGGCTTCAGGATTCCTGAACTTACGGGAGTCACCTCTCGCCTTCTGACCTGTCTCGTACATCGCAAGTTCGGCAGGGTGGAGCTGGTGCTGGACGACGAACGAGCGGTTCTTGATCCGCCAGAGCCCCTGCCCGGTGCCGAGACCGGGGAGCAGCCCTTGCTCGGTGCCGGTGAGCCCGAGGGCCTGGGCGGTCGCGCCGAGCTGATCGCTCTCCTGCCGGTAGATCACCCTCGTCTCCGCGTTGGCGAGGAGCGACGAGGCGAGTGCGCGCATCGCCGAGCCCTGGTCGCCTACGTTGTCGAGGTCGCTGAGCTTGTGGAAGATGAGCAGGTTGGCGATGCCGTAGTGCCGCGCGAGCCGCCACTGTGCGTCCATCCGGCGCAGCAGCGCCGGATGCGACATGAGCCGCCACGCCTCGTCGTACACGACCCACCTCGGGCCGCCCGCCGGGTCGAGCAGCGCCGATTCCATCCACGCCGACGAACACGTCATGAGCACGGAGATGAGCGTCGAGTTCTCCGCAACCCGCGACAGGTCTAGCGACACCATCGGCAGCGACGGGTCGAAGCGCACGGTGCTCGGGCCGTCGAACAGTCCCGCCAAGTCACCGGCTACGAGTCTCCGCAGCGCGTGTCCGACGAGTCGGCCGTCCTCGGCGAGCCTGCCATCGTCGTTCTCAGCGTTCGGAGCGAGGATGCGGTCGACCACCATCGGAAGGATCGGCACCTCGGCCGAGCGCACCGCATCGGCGAGCGCGATGTCGACGGCTGTGTGCTCCAGTGGGGTGAGGCCGCGGTCGAGGACGGTCTCGGCGAGTGCGCCGATCAGGTCGCGTCGTCGGGAGGTGACCTGGCTCTGCCACTCGGCATCGCTGAGGCCCGAAGGCCGGTGCCCTTCATCGAGGGGATTCAGCCGCGTAGACATCCCGTGCCCCAGCATGATCGCCCGACCGCCGACCGCCTCAGCGACGGCCGTGTGCTCGCCTTTCGGATCGCCGGGGACGTACACCCTCCGACCGAATGGGATTGACCGTGTATAGAGACTCTTGGCGAGCGAGGACTTGCCGGAGCCGACGATCCCCGCGAGCACGATGTTCGGTGCGGTGATGACGCCCTGCGCGTAGAGCACCCACGGGTCGTAGACGAATGAAGCCCCGCTGTAGAGATCCTGGCCGACGAACACGCCAGCGGAGCCGAGCCCGCCCTCGGCGAGGAACGGATACGCCCCTGCCAGCGTCGCGCTTGTGTCCTGGTGGCGCGGCAGCCGAAAACGGCCGGGCGTGCGGAGTGCCGCGGGCCGCGTCTCGCCGGACGGTGGCAGGTAAGTTGTCGCCCGCCTTGCCTCGCGTTCGGCCTCCCATGTCGCCCGCGCCCGCTCCTGCTGGGCCTTGCGGTCGGCAGTCTCGATCTTGCTCGCCGCCCGCCGTCGCGCCTTCCGCGCGGCGCGGCGCTCGCCCGCCGGGTCGAGCAGGACCGCGGTGTGCAGGCGCTCGCGGTCGCCGGGGCTCATAGTGATAGTCCTCGCCGGGAGCTGATCGGGGGTGCCTCGAACGGGTCGCGGGAGAACGGGTCCAACTCAGGTCGACTGGCGACAGGTGCCGGGTGCCACGCGATGTAGCTCGAATGCTGCGACGCCTGATCGACGGCGGTCTCGGCTGACTGGACGAGTTCTGCGGCCCTACGCAGTGCGTTGGCGGCGGCCCAAGCCTCGTCAACCCCGGCCTCGTGGTCGCCGTTGTCGAGGAACGCCTTGTCCTGGTGCAGGACATGCGCCGCCGCAACCTGCTCCAGCACTTGCTCCAGGGAGCGCAGCGTCCCTAGCAGCTCGCCGACCACCTCATAGGTGTCCTCGGGGTCGGCGAAGGCCCGGCTCGCATGAGCGAGTGCCCGCACCGCCTGGCGGGTCTCCGTGGCGTCCTGCACGGGGTTGCTGAAGGTTGGCATGGCTACTCCTTCCGGGGTCGAGGGCTGGGTGCGTCACACGTCCCGACAGAGCGGGATCGCGGCGACGGCGAATGCGGTGGCCTGCTGGCCGACGAGTCTGCGCGTTTCACAGGACGCCTGGACCGCGGCTTGCTCGATGGCGGCGACGGCGGCATCCAGCTCATCGACCGTGGGCGCGGAGACGGAGATGAGGCCCGTGTAGCGGAGCACGCCGTGCCCCGCGGTGAGGTCGGACTCCTGCTGGAGCACGTCCTGGTACTCAGCCGTGCGCGAGGCGTCCTCGACCTGCCCGATCTTCGCACGTTGGGTCGCGTCGGAGAGCAGACCGACCTTCTTCTTCCGCAGGTCTCGGGCCGCAACATCGGCGCGAACCGGCGTGCAGATGAGCGAGAACGTGCGCTGCACGCCGGAGGTCAGCAGCAGCGGCGCGAGGAATCCGGGGTAGACCTGCGAACGTGGCCACTCGGAGAGCCAGAGCACGGTGTGGTGGGCCGAATCGGTACGCACCCGATCCCAACTCTCGGCGACCGCGACTGGCCCGGCAGTTGCGAGGGAGCGGCCGATGTCGGCGTGCCGCTCCAGCGCGGGCGCGGCAGCCGGGTCGTAAGCGGAGCGCAGGATAACAGCGACTTCGCCGGGCGCGAGCCAGCCGGTCGTGGCGAGGTCCGCAGCTCGCAGCGCCGTAACGAGCGTGGTCATCTCCTGACGCAACACGGCGGCAGCTCCACGGATGCCGCCGCCCGCTGAGCGGATCTGGCGTCCCGAGGCGTTCATATCGAGCGCAATCGAGATGGTCGTCGCATGGCGCTCGCCGGTCGGCCCAGCACGCTCGATCAGCTCCCGGTAGGTGGTCGCAGGCCAGGATTCATCGTCGGTGCCGTGCCTGGCCCACCATTCGGCGAGCCCCGTGCCTGAGTCCGGCAGCGTCCGCTCGCAGACCTGGAGCCGGGCGATCCGGCCTGAGCGGCACGCGGTAGCGAGCACCCGACCCCAGCCGTTGATCCGCCGCTGCTGCTCGCCCGGATCGAGCAGCACGAACGCCGGGTGCGTCACCCCCAGCACCGCGGTCAGGGTCTGAGCGTGGGGGTCGTGCACCATCGCCGCGCCCGTCTCGGGATCGACCCATTCGCGCAGCGCGGTCGCATCGCCGGGGAGCGCGAGCGTGCCGACGGGACGCGGCTTGATGACGCGGCGGCGGAAGATCAACTGCCCAGCGGTGCTCCGCCACATCCAGCGCGACACGATGGGCAGCCAGTCCACGAGCTTGCGCCCGCCCACGGGGACGACCGCGAGCAGCAGACAGCTGAGCCAGATCGGGGATGTCCAGACCAGCCCCATGCCACCGCCCGTGTAGATCGTGGCGACGACCGTGACCACGCCGATGCCCAGCACGATCAACTGCGAGATCGACAGTCCGAGCAGGATGCCACGGTGCGCGAGTCGGGAGAACTGCACGGGGGAGAGCTGCTGCTCGGGAGCCGGAGGGTGCCGGGTGGCCATGTTCTACCCCTTCCTCGGTGCCACGGGTATCGGCGGCGTTGATGTCTCTGCGTGCCCGGCTGCTGCGCCGCCGACCGCGGCACCGACTTTCGGCCCAGTTGTCGCTGCGGCTTTGACAACTTGCGCCCCGACGACGGCGGCGGCCGCAGGCCCGGCCGCTGCTGCCCCGGCACCTGCCGCGCCTCCCGACGCCGCCGCCCCGCCACCGGAAGCGGCCGCCCCGCCACCTGCGCCCGCAGCGCCGCCTGCTGCGCCACTTGCAGCGGGAGCTGTGCTCGGCGCGGGAGGAGTCCCGCCTCTCGCGCCGCTTTGCCCTCCGAGGACGGACTTTGCCGCGTTCGGCTGAGCCTTGACCGGCAGCGGGACGGGTCGGTTGAGCGCCGACTTCGCTTCCTGCTCGCTCGACATCGCGTGGTACATGTCGAAGCCCACGAACGAGATGAACTTGTACGTCAGGTACGGCGCGAACGCGGCGATGAACATCAGCACGACGCCCGAGATCGGGTCACTGATCGAGGCGAGGTCGAGGTCGATGGGCGCGCTGATCTGCGCAATGGCGACGAGGAACACGACGACGATGACGAGCTTCGAGAAGATGAGCGCCACGACGAACGCCGCCCAGCGTCCGAACCAACCCTTCGCGGCATCCCAGGTGAACCCGGCGAGTGCGATGGGCGCGAAGACGATGGCGACCAGCAGCAGCGCCTTACGGATGAGCAGCGTGAACCATACGATGCCCGCACCCGCGATGCCGAGCCCGGCAAGGAAGATCGTGATGATCGCACCGACGCCGGGCGAGGCGATGTTGATCGTCGTCAGCCCAGCGGCGAGCAGGGCCATGCGGTCGCCGATGCCTTCCATCGTGTTGCCAGTCGCCTGCACGATGCCGATGGTGAGCTGATCGGTGACCTCCAACAGGGTCGCGGTGAGGGTGATGGCGACGAACGATCCGAGCACCGACTTGGCGAGTCCCACGCCCGCGCGCGACAGTGCCATCGGATCTCGATGCACGAGCCCGGTGATGAGTTGGAGGCAGAAGAAGACGAGCATGACGAAGATCGCCACCCCGAACAGCACGTTGTAGACCGAGACGTACTGGCTTCCAGTGACGTCGACGAGCGTTGTCGAGTCGAACACCGCCCACACGCTCTCGTACACCGACCTTCCCCCGACCGGCGAGGTGCGGGTTCGAGCTGTTGGCCCCGTAGCCCCAGACCACGGTCGAGATGATGAGGGCGAGGACAGCGAGAATGAGCCCCACCGTCATGGCCGCGCCGACGATGACGCGGAGTTGTTCGATGCCGGGCAACCCGTCGGTATTGGGGTCGATGTCGATCACTTGTGCGCTCCTTGGGACTGGCTAGAGAAGGTCTCTCGCAGTTAGGAGTTAGGTGGGCACGTTGCACCGGACGCTCGATGTCGGCGGGTCGTGGCACGATGACGGCATGAGGACACGACCGCGCGAGGGGCTCAACCTATAGCCCTGGTTCGTCCTTCGCCGAGGGGCAGCGGGCCGGGGCACTGAGCACCCTCGGAGGCCCCGCAGTGTCTCGTACCGACGCCCATGTTCCGCTTCGTATCCGTGTCGCCCGTGGTGACATCGGTCATGCGGAAATCCACGACCACGCCGACGGCGTATGCGATCTGCCGTCGCCCTTTGCGCCCGACGCGCTTTGGCGCGGCCCCGGTCACTGCCACTGGGAGCATCGCTGGGACGGCCATGCCGTCTGCTCCTGCCAGATGTGCCACGGCGGGGAGGGAAACCGGCGCGAACGTCGCCGGGAGCGTCAGCGGGCGCGCTGTGAATTGCGCGCGGCGGCACGTCTGTGGGCGATGGGGCAGTCACTGAGCGACGGATAGGTCGCGCTGCAACGTCGGTAGTCGTCCGTACACTCGGCAACATGACCACCATTGCGGCGCTGCCAACCGGAACTCGTGCACGGCGTCTGCGCCTGCTCGCGGGCGTCATCGAGTTGGCAGGCGGAAAAGTCCGTGAGTTTGTCGCCACTGACCGCATCGCTGAAGCCGTCGGAGCCGAGCTTGCCTTGAGCCGTGAAGATGTCGTCAACGAACTCGAGTTGCTTGACGGCGAACGTCTGCTCACGGCGCACCGTTCGCTGGCCGGGCTGAACGGCGTGTTCGTGACGCCCGAAGGGAAGTCCGCGGCGGAGAGCTTCGATCAGGCGCGGCGTGATGTGATTCTTCGACGCCGCCAACTCCAGGACGACTACTTGCGCTGGCTGTATGACGAGATCGAGGTCAACGGGCGCGGGCCGACGCCTGATGACTTCCTGCGCGGCGGCGCGCACTTTCATGGCGTCGTGTACACAGCAGACGAGTTGATGAAGGCGGGCGCGCGGCTCAAGCAGGAGGCGTACATCGACGGGCCGGAAGCATGGCAGTATGCAGCCCCGCTGCGTCCGCGGCTGACCGCGAAGGGTCGTCACACCGTCGAGCAGGGACGCTCGGTTCACGACCCGGTGCATCCGACGCCGACGCAGCATTTCGAGACGCATGTCCAAGGCCCGGCGAACGTCTCGATTGCTAGCTCCCAGGTGAACC
Source organism: Microbacterium sp. bgisy207 (assembly GCF_057706855.1). Lineage (NCBI taxonomy): Bacteria > Bacillati > Actinomycetota > Actinomycetes > Micrococcales > Microbacteriaceae > Microbacterium > Microbacterium sp. bgisy207. Next base: position 173,697 of record NZ_JBYIPB010000003.1, on the reverse strand, counting down.
AGGCGCTCACGGTCAGCGACCCCGCATGGGGTGACAAGGTGTCGGCCGTGCTCGATGCTGTGACGCAAGCGATCGGGGCGTTGACGGCAGACGAGTCGGAACAGGTCGCGCAGATGGTTGACGAGGCCCGGCAGGGAGTGTCGGCACAGGAGCCGACGCGCACGAAACAGGCGCTAGTCGCGCTCGGCGGGTTCTTGAAGGACGTGTCATCCGGCGCCCTTGGCGGCATCCTGTCGACGCAGGTGCTCGCGCTCGTCGCGCTCTTTAGCTGATGACCCATCTGAAGGGTGCGCCCGTTGAGACGGCTTCCGCGTACTCCTGAAGCTTGGCCTCGGGAAGGTCCACCTTCGGTCCATGCGTTGCGAAGTCGGCGACGATCACATCTACCGGGAGCCCGGCATGGGTCTCTCGAAACTGTTTGTCCGCGGCCTCAATGGACTCAGCTACCTCAGCAAGCAGCTTCTTGTAGGCGCGCGAGTCGAACTCGATCTTCATGTGCTGAACGCTACGGCGGACCAGCGACATTGAGCCGGAGTCACCGCCCGGCGCGTCAGATGCTCGCGCCGACACCAAGCAGGAAGTTGACCCAGGTGGCGCCGAGGCCGGCGAGGGCGGCAGCGCCGATGGAGACGAGGAGTCCGGTGCGCGCACGGACGGCCGACGAGATGTTGCCGTTCGCCGACGAGATCGCCCACACTGCGGCGCAGATCACGAGCATGAGTACGGCGAAGATGAGCGCGATGGTCAGCAGCGCGCCGACGATGGCGCGCAACTCGGCCTGACCGCCGACCGCTCCGAAGTCCGGGAACACGTCCATGTCACGCAGCACCTTCGGCTGAGCAGAGCGCCGCGGTGCTCGCGGCGTCGAGGTTCTGCACACCGTGCGCGGCAAGCCACGGTTCCGCGTCGACGGCCGAGCTGTTCGCGCCGCCGGGGCGGATCTCGAAGTGCAGGTGGGCTCCGGTGGACTTCCCATTCGAGCCGACGTTGCCGATGTGCTGGCCTGCGACGACACGGTCCCCGACGCTGACGAGCACGCCGTCATCCCACATGTGCGCGTAGGCGGAGGCGATGCGCTCGCCGCCGATGGTGTGCTCGATGATGATGAGGCTGCCGTAACCGCCCGACGGCCCGGCGAAGCTGACCACGCCATCGGCGAGCGCGAGGATCGGCGTGCCGTCGTCGGCAGCCCAGTCGGTGCCTGAAGTGAACGCTCGCTCCCCCGTGAATGGGTCTTCGCGCCACCCGAAGTCGCTCGTGTTCACCCACGTCCCGTTCGGTAGCGGGAACACCAGGGAAGTCGTCTCGTGAACTTCGCCGAGTGGCGTGCCGCCGGGCGTCGCCTCGGCGCGCCGAGTGAGCGCCGCCAGGATCGCCTCGGCGACCGGCTGATAGTTCTGATAGCGGTCGGGATTCGCAGAGACCTCCACCGCTTGCGCCGATTCGCCGGGGTCTAGGCTCTGCCAGTCGGGGATATCGAGCAGCCCGCGCGGCGATGGGTAGTTCGGTCCCTTCGCCCCGCCGTAGAACGCCCGCGCCTGGTACTCGGCGTCCATCAGTTCCTCCACGGTGCCCCAGCCCGCGCTCGGGCGCATCTGGAACAGCCCGAGCGAGTCATGGTCGCTGCCCGCCCCGTCGTTCAGGTAGTCGCCCGACCCCGGAACGGCGCTCGGGTTGGCGAGCATCCGCAGCAGGGATTCTGTGAGCGCGGCCATTAGCGCGACGAGGACGCCCATGCGCCCCACGCCCTCGGTCTGCGCGCCGACCGTGATGATCGTCGCGGCGTGCGTGAGCTGTTGACGCTCGAGCGTCACGGTCGCGCCCGAGCGGGTGGTCGACGTGAGCGATTCGGGAATCGGCCCGACGACAAGCGAGGTTGAAGGTAAGCACGCGGCGAAGGCCGCAGGCGACACGAGCAGACCCACGCCGACGAGGCCCATGGGGAGCACTGCGACGAGGATGGCGATGACCGCAACGAGCTTCTTCATGCGGATGCCGATCAGCGCAGGGGGTTGTCAAGCTCGGAGATGCGAAGCGCGCGGCAGGTATCGAAGGTCGGCTCGCAGGTGATGAAGACGGTGAACGCGACCTCGTGGGAGCTGGTCACGGGCTCGGTGCCGTGGATGCCCTCGCGTTGTCGAATGCCGGTGATCGTGTAGGCGACGGTGCCCGGAAGGATCTGTCCCTCGGCTGCCTGCTCCAGCGCAGTCGCCCACTCGTCCGGCACGAGCACGTCGTTGATGTCGAGCCATTGGCGGGTCTGCATCGTGCGGAGCTGCGCCCAGGCGTCCGCGGTCGGGAGATATGTGCGCACGTCAGAGGCGAGCCCGGCAGTCTCATTGCCGGAGGGGTCGCCCACATCCACGATGACCTGCGCATAATCGGTCGGCCCGAACTCGGTCGCGGTGTCCCAGGCGAACAGCGCGGTGGCGAGGGCGCGCGCGAACGTCTCGGGATCGTCGGACTCACGGACGACGCGCGGCGTGCTCGATGTCGGCGACGGCGTGCTGGTCGACGCGCCGGGAGGATCGCCCGCGGTGTTTCCGGGCGAGGGGTCGGAGCGAGGCGCGAGCAACAGCCCGTAGAGCCCGACTCCGACGAGGACGGCGAGCACGGCGGCACCGACGATCAGGAGGATCATGAGGCGACGGGGGAAGCGAGTCTGCGGCATCAGGCACTCTCCTTGGCGAGACGTTGGCGGGCGGCGCGGGCGGCTCGGGCCGCGTCGAAGAAGCGGACGGTGGCGTCGAGGATCGTCTCGACGTGCTCCCACTGTTCGTCGCTCAGTGCGGTGCCGACCTCGGCGGGGTCGTAGTGCGACCACCACTGATCGAGGTCGTTCCAGGTGAGCGTGAACGCCCGCACCGGGTAGCGAACCGGCACGGGGCTTGTCGCTGGCGCGGGAGTCGGGCCGCGCTTGCGTCCTTGCTTCGCGCGCTCCAGCGCCTCTTGAGCGAGCAGCTCCAGCTCGCCGGGCGGCTCGGGCTCATCCTGCGGGATCGCGAGCATGGCGATGGTGCGGGCGTGCGCCGTGGTGATCGACGCGCCCCGGTCGATGGCGTCGAGTTCGGAGCGGGCGAAGCTGCGCACATCCTCCGGCTGGCGGGGGTCGTTCGCGATCCGCTGGAGATCGTTGATCTGCTCCAGGCTCGTGTACGACTTGCGCCCGGTGACCATGATCGCGGCCTGCGCACGGGACTTGCCAGGGGCACCGATCAGCGGTGGTGCCGTGACGGCACCACCGGTCGTTCCGGCGATATTCCCGCCCGCACCGAACTGCGTCGCCGCCTGACGACGGGCGGCATCCTCGGCCATGAGCGTCTTCAGCTCGCGGTACAGCGCCGCGGCCTCGGTCTGTGTGAACGGCTTGTGCAGCACGTTGTCGGCCTGCTCAGCCATGAGCCTCTGGAGCCGGTCGCTGATCCCGGAGCGCACGAACACGTTGACCTTCTTGTAGCCGAGCTTGCGCAGGGCGGCAATGCGGCGAGCGCCGCACACGAGCACCCCCTCCGGCGTCACGGTCGGGGGCTGGAGCAGTCCGTCACGTTCGATGGATGCTGCGAGTGCGTCGATGTCGCCCAGCTCCACGCGATGACGGCTGCCGACGACAATGGAGTCGATGGTGCGCTCCAGCTCGATGTGCCCGGTGCTCGCCGCCATGCGCTCACCTCGCCCCCGCCGGAGTGGGCGCGTTCAGGCCGAGCAGCAGCACGAGGTCGTCATCGGTGAGCAGCGCGCGCAGGGGTTCGCCGACAAGAAGGCGGTACAGCACGCCGCGGCCGACGGCGGTGCGGGCCTGATCGGGATCGGGGTTGCCGAGGATCGCACGGAGCAGCGCGTTCCAGCTCGTCGACGACAGATCGAGCACGGCCCGAGCGTGTGGGTCTCGCCGAAGCGACTCCGCTGCGCTCGCCCGCGACGGCGCTTCGCCGAGTCGAGTGCAGATGTGCTCGATGGCCGCGCGCGCCGTCTGCTCCGGCCAGTCGAGCAGCGTCAGTAGCTTGATCGCGTCCTCGACTGCACGGACGACGGCAAATGCCTCGTCGTCCGATTCGTTCTCGTCCTCACCCGCGGGCGCGACCTGCAACGCTTCGTGGTAGTCGGTGAGCGGGTTCTCCCGGTCGCTGAACCGCTCCGGGTCGTGGAAACCGCTGTATTGCGGCCTGCGTGCCTGATGCGTCGAGCACAGCAGTCCGTTGCCTCGTTCCTCGGCGATCAGTGTGACCTGCACAGCACGGGTGACGACTGCCCACGGATCTTCCGCGTTGCGCACGGCCGGGGTGAGCATCGCGTCGAACGCGGCGCTCGCCGCCTCCCACGGGTCGAGGCCGTGCTTTCGCGCGAGGCTCGCGTACCGACCCGCCGTGTACTCCATGAGCGCCGCGACATCCACGTCGCGCTGCCACGCGCCTTTCCCATCGTCGTGCAGACGCTCCAGGAGCGCGCGCAGTCCCTCCGGAGTGCGGAACGACGTGGGAGCGGCCTGGGCAGACATGGCGCGCTCACAGGCGGCGGAGCGGGTCGCGGCTGACAGAGGACTGGTGCGCGGGCGACTGCCCGAACGCGGAGAGCGGCGCGATGCCCTGGGCACGCGCCCGGATGCCTGGCCGGGTCACCGGAGTTGCCTGCGGCGAGGTCTGCCGACGCTCCTCGACGCGGCGTGCCAGCTCGGTGCGCAGGTCGATGCCGCGTCCGATCATGCGGGCCGAGGCGGACGGGAGCAACTCGGTCGGGCGCACCCACACCACCTGGCTGCGGTCGTGCTCTGCGCTCAGGCGCTTCAGGAGTGGGTGGCCGTCGCGCCACGTCTGTGCGGCGAGCCACGGGTCGGTGTGGCGCGCCAGTTCCGAGATCTCAGCAGCCTCGCTCGGAGTCGGCTTCAGCGTGTGGAGGACATCGGCAAGCCGACGGGCGTGCTCGTCTTCCGGCAGCTCATCGTTCACAGCGCCCCTCCTTCCGATGCAGAGGCGCGCGCGGGCGTCGCCAGCCAACGGCCGACCGTGGACGGATGCACCCCGGTCGCACGAGCGATGGCGGTGTTCGTCATGCCGTCCTCCTTCATCCGCAGAGCGAGTTCTCTAGGAGCAAGGTGCGCAGGCGCTTCCGGCGACAGGTACTCGACCGCGCTCGACACCAACTCGGCCGTCTGCGTCGGCGGCTCTCCACGGAACCGTCGAGTGAGCACCACCGTCAGGTGCGTGATCGCCAGTAGCACGAGCGGCGGAACTGCGGCGACCGATCCCGCGAGCGCAGAAGGAACGTCGGCGTCAGCGGCGACGACCGCGTGGATCGCGTTGGCTGCGACCGAGACCGCGGCACCGGCCATGAGCAGCAGCCACGGATACCAGGCGGCACGCTGCCCCGCGAGCGCGACGACGGACACCGTGGCGACGACGATGATGCCGTCCACGATGAGCGGCCACGCCCACGCCTGGCTCTCATCGACGCCGGAGCGTCGCGCGAGGTCGGCGAGCGCCGTGAACGACAGCCAGAAGGCGGCCGCGGCGATGAATACGGTCCCAGCTACCGCCGTCCACACGGCGATCCGCCCGCGCGGCTGTTGCGTGCTGCCGGGAATCACGAGAGCACCTGACCCGATGAAGGCTGAGCTGCATGGCTGGGCACGGAACTGGCGGCGGGCGCGGACGGTGCGCCCCTCGCTACGCGGTGCGCCGAGCGGATCGTCGTCTCGATCTCCGGCGCGGGCAAGCCTGCGCGCTCGGCAGCCGGCCCCAGCGCGGCACGCACGCGGTCGGGCGGGATGCCCGCCTCGATGAGTCGACACGAGGCCCAGAACAGGCCGCGGTTGCGCTCGCCCTCGCCGCGCATCTCGACCCAGCGGGCGATCCGCTCCACGTCAACGCCGTCCGTTCGCTCGACAGGCATGACGGGCATCGGGCGCGCCGGTCGCGGATCGAGGAACTGCCGCAGCGCGCGGGCATCGACGGGAACCGCATCGCCTCGCCCGGAGCCGATGAGGGCATACGCACTCGGCCCCGCATCGGTGGCGATGATCGAGGGCGGCACGATGACGTAGCCGCCCGATCCCCGGAAGTCGATGCCAGCACGCGCCACCTGCCAGGACGGCTGCATCAGCTCGGGATCGGCCGGGTAGTAGGCATGGACTCCACCCGAGGGCGTGCGGATGAACGCGGCCCAGCGATCCGTCAGCCCCTCGCGCCGGGCCAGCTCGAACGCTGCGAAGCCGCGGATCGCCCCGTGCACGTCGACATCCACGACCTCCAGCCCGGAGATCTGGCCCGTCGGCATCCCGATGTTGGCGCGCGGCCACCGCGCCCACCAGCGAGCGACCTGGCGCGGTTCGGTGCTCGCCTCGTGGAATCCCCGCTGGGTCAGCGGGCGCTTGCCTCCTGTGACGCAGGGAAAGACCGGGATGCCTGCCTCGGCGTAGCGACACGCTGCGGCGCTCGGCGACAGGCCGGTGAGCGAGGCGAGCAGGGCGGCGGCATCCATCGGCTGGCGCTCTCCACGCGAGACTTCCGGCATCGTCATCTCGGCACCTCCTCTGACCTGGTCGTGAGCCGTGGGGCTCTTGTCGATCAGGTGCGCCGGGGTTCCCAAGAGACGGTCGCCGTCCGACGGGCAACGCAGTCAGGCTCCGGGGTCGCGCCGTGCTCATGGAATCGTCCCCTCCCGCTCACCGGGAAGCCGTGTTGAGCATGCTCAAACTCTCCCGCGATTCCGTTCTAACACCGCACGTTGAGCATGCGCAACGGTTGATTTGCGCATGCTCAACGGGTAGATTGAGCATGCACAACTACCCTTGGGCCTGGGCTACGTCGATGCCTTGGCCCTCCCGAAGGGAAGGGGGTCAGCGACGATGACTGAAGACGAAAGTCAGGCTGCGGCTCACGACCTCGCCAAACGCCTGCGACTTCTGATGGATGTCGCTGTCGCCGAGTCCGGTTCCGAACCGACCTACTCGCAGATCGCGGAGCATCTGAGACAACGTGGCATCAGCCTGTCTCGATCACGATGGACGTACATGGTCAACGGCCATCGATACGTTCAAGACACCGCAATCTTCGAGGGACTCGCGGACTTCTTCGGCGTTGATGCTGCCTTTCTTGCCGGGGAGAGCGGCGTGGCTATCCCGGAGAAGGTCTCCGCCCAACTCGACCTCGTGCGTTCGATGCGTGCAGCGAAGGTGAAGTCCTACGCTGCTCGCACGCTCGGCGACATCTCGCCGAAGGCGCTCCAAGCCATCAGCAAGTTCTTGGATGAGGAAATGATGCGAACACCCGAGCACTGACGGGTGTCGCGCACCACGGAGCCGAGACCAGTAGCTGCTCGGCCGAGAGGGGGTAAACGTGAACACCGAAGAGACCGTAACGGCCGCCGTCTCCGATCTGCGGCTCGGCAGCAGATTCACGCTTGCGCACCTTCTCCAGGCCATACAGGAACGGCGCCATCGTAGGCTGCGCGTCGTCGAACTCGCCGACCTCGACACCCGCGACGGCATCTGTGCGCTCTGGCTGGTCACCGACACCGAGGACTTCGTGCTCCACGCACGCAGCGACTCTGCACTGCACCGCCAGCAGTTCGTCCTTCACGAGCTAGCCCACATGATCCTCGGTCACACGGAGGGCGACGATTGCACAGCCGGGGACGTCTTGCTGCCCAACATCCCTCCTCACACGCGCGGACGCCTGCTCAAGCGACAGGACATTGACAGTGAGACGGAGATCGCCGCCGAGTCGCTCGCAGATCGGCTGGCCGCGGGCATCCGAGGATCGGTGTTCGCCGAGTCCCGCTATTCGGAGATTTTCGGGTGATCCAGGCGCTCGTGGCGACGCTCATGTGGGCGCTCGTGGCGAGCCTGCTCATCTTCCGCCGCAAACGGGCGGATCGAAGCATCACCTACGCCTCCTTCACGATTGCCGTCGCGATGACCCTGAACGTCGACGCCATCTACCTCGCCACCGATCCGCTTCTTGGCGGCATGAACGTCACGACCCTCGTTTCGGATGGGCTGCTGATGACCGGGATCTTCTTTCTCGGTCGAGGCGTCATGAAGGCCGACGAGTACCGCCCCAGGCTCGTGCGGGTCGCCGTGGGCATCCCGGTACTCCTCACCTCGCTTCTTGCGATCACCACGACGTTCGTGTTCATCGACCGAGGCACAACCACGACTCGGTTCATGATCGACCTCGGCGCGCAACCCGCAGCAGCGGCCTACTCGATCATCAACTTCAGCTACTTCTTCCTCGTAATCACGACGATGATGATCCTCGCCGCGCGGCAATATCTGCGCAGCTCCGGCATCCAGCGTCTCCCCGCGGCTCTGCTGAGCCTGGGATCGGCGTTCGGCGGCGCACTGTGCCTGGCCGTGCTCATCATGGATGTCGCACACGTCACAGGACATCTCGATCTCATGCGCGCCGTCCAACACGCCTACGAACCGCTCTCTCTACTCGCGTTCCTCTTCCTGTGCGCGGGCTTCGCCGCGCAGCCGGCCGTCCGCCGCGCACAGCACGACATGCGCCGGAAGCGCACCGTCGGCCTCGCGACACAGTTGGAGCCTCTCTGGAAGCGGGCGTCCCTCGTGCGGCCTGGGCTGAGCCAAGCAGACCCGCTCGCTGCGAGCGCGGATGACCTGGAGAGCCGTCTACACCGAGAGATCGTTGAGATCCGCGACGCGATGATCGACCCGCGCGTCACCTTCGACATCAGCGCAGCCGAGCGCGCCCTGCTGAATCGCGCCGAGAGTCACCTCCTCGGACTCGACACGAGAGCGACACGGACCACCGCTTCGCCAGGAGGCCGGGTCGACCAGGGCGGCAGTTCGTGATGCGCCGGGTCGCGCTAGGTGCCGGGCTCGTCGCAGCAGGTGCATTGGGTGTCGGATGGGCGATCGCGCGGCGGTTGACAGCCCCCAGCACGCGGCGATACGACCTGACCGTCCGCGAGGTTGAGCGCGACGGCGACCGCCCTCTCATCGTGCTCGACCGAACTTGCCTGACCGCAGCCGAAGGCGCGTACAACATCTGGTTCGAGAACGGAGGCTGGGCGCAACTCTCTGAAGACGTGCTCGACCGTGGACCGACTCAGATCGCGCGACGGGTGACGAGCACGGCATCGGGGCTCACTCTCAGGGCTGGCGATCATGTCTCCTGGAGCGGCATCTACTACGCGACCCCGAACGACGCCAGCCTTCACGCGCACGACGTCACCATCGACACCCCTGCGGGGGCTGCCCCCGCCTGGCGCATCGACGGCGACGGTGCCAAGTCGACGTGGGCGATCCACCTACATGGCCTCGGCAGCGTCCGAGCCGGAACACTTCGCGGCGTGCTCGCCGCCACCGAGCGCGGCTACACCTCGCTCGTTATCAGCTACCGAGCCGACGGTGAAGGTCCGGGAGTCGGCAACGGTCGCTCAACACTCGGCTACACCGAGGCCGAGGACGCCGCAGCCGCTATCGAGTACGCGATGCGGCACGGAGCCCGGCAGATCGTGCTGTTCGGGTGGTCGATGGGTGCGGCCATCGCGCTCCAGCTCGCTCACCACCCGTTATATCGACGCAGCATCGCAGGTCTCGTGCTCGACTCACCCGTGCTCGACTGGACCGAAGTCATCAAAGCGAACTGCACACGCAGCGGACTCCCCGCAGCCGCGGGCAGCCTCGCGATCCCGTGGCTGACGCTCCGCCCGCTGACCCGCATGGTCGGCCTGCCCGAGCGCATCCCGCTCCGATCCTTCGATTGGACGGTTCGTGCCGAGGAACTCACCGCGCCCACGCTCATCCTTCACGGCACCCACGACGACTCCGTACCGATACGGCTCTCACGAGCACTCCGAGATGCTCGGCCTGGCCTTGTCTCACTGGAGGTCTTCGAAGCAGGACACACGCTGTCGTGGAACTCCGACCCCGACCGATGGCAGAGCGCGGTGATCACTTGGCTTACCGCGCACGTCCCGTATTGAACGCACTCAGGCCTTCCTCCGGGGGCGAGTTGAGCTGCTGAACGTGGCTTCACGGTATAATGCGGGGGATGGTCTCTTTGGCCCGGACTCCGCGTTCCGTGGTGCTGAATGAGCGTCTGTTGATAATGCGGCTCATTACCAGCATCGGTTTGGCGTTGTTGCTGATGCTCGGGATCTCCGTCGCTGGTCACGTCGAGGGCGAAGGTTCCGCCCCGGTTCCGCTGGTGGTCAGCGCCCTGATCGACCCGCACGTCGATTCTGTCGCGTCCGACTCTGAGCCCCAGACAGTCGCCGAGGGAGCGTTCCAATCGGATACTTTGGCGAGCGTCGCGCTGTGTGTGCTGGGTGTGCTGTGTGGCCTAGTCTTCTTCGTACTCACCCGACTGCTGCGGCAACGTCGTCCTCCGTCGACACCTGAGCGGCAGCCGCGCCATTCGTTGTTGCTTCCTGCACCGTTCGCGCGTCCGCGGGTGAGTGTTTTGTCTCTTCCGCAGTTGGGTCTTTCCCGAACCTGATATCCGGCACGCCGCCTGTTGGGCGGTGTTCACCCTGGGCTGTGCCCGGGTTCTGTCCTGTGCCGTGTGAAGTGTTTGGAGTACCCGATGAAAACCCCTGTGAAGGCGACGTTGATCGCCGTCGCGGTCGCCGTTGTGCTGGTGCTGGCCGCAGTCGTCTATGCCCTGGTCAACCGGAGTCCAGTCCCACCGCCCGAGGGGGGAGCCAGTCCGGGGGCCGCGTCGGTTGTGCGGGAGAACTCGCACGTTCTCGACGACGGCGGCCCGGAGGCGGTGACGGTGGTGGAGTTCCTCGACTTCGAGTGCGAGGCGTGTGGCGCGTTCTACCCGATCGTTGAAGACCTGCGGGAGCAGTTCGCGGGGGAGATCACGTATGTGGTCCGGTACTTCCCGCTACCGGGGCACTTCAACTCGAAGAACGCGGCGATCGCCGCGGAGGCCGCTGCAGGGCAGGACCGGTTCGAGGACATGTATCACCGGCTGTTCGAGACGCAGGCGGAGTGGGGCGAGGCGCAGGAGTCCCGTGCTGATCTGTTCCGCGGCTTCGCGGAGGAGCTCGGGCTGGATATGGCTGCCTATGACGCCGCGGTCGCGGACCCGGCCACGGCGGAGCGGGTGGAGCTGGACTTCAACGAGGGCCGAGCACTCGGCGTGGGCAGCACGCCGACGTTCTTCGTGGACGGCGAGCTGCAGGAGCTGCAGGAGTGGGATGACCTTGAGACCGCGATCCAGGCCGCGGTGAACGGTGAATCCTGATGCGGGCGGGGTTGTCGCACCGACGGGCGATCATCGTCGGCGCCGGGCAAGCCGGTCTCGCCGTGGCAGCCGCGCTGAGCGCGGAAGGGTTGCGGCCGCAACAGGAGTTCGTGGTGATCGACGCCGCTCCGAAAGGTCAGCGTCCGTGGGCGTCCCGGTGGCATTCGATGACGCTACTCAGCGATGCCCGGCACAGCAGCCTCCCGGTGCGCCGCCTCCCCGGTGACCAGCGCCGGCATCCCCGGGTCGACGAGATGGTCGACTACCTCACCTTCGTCGAGGCAGGGCTGCGTGTCGAGACGGTCTGGGGCATCCGCGCGATAGGAGTGGAGCACCGCGGCAACGGCTCCACACTGCTGTTGTCGACGACGGCGGGGGAGGTGCAGACCCGCAACGTGGTGTGCGCGACCGGCGCCGCCGCCCATCCGCGGATCCCGGAGTGGGCACCCGCGCTGACCGTGCCCGGTGTCGTGCTACACAGCAGCGACTACCTGTACCCCCGGCAGATCCCCACCGGGGATGTACTGATCGTCGGCGGCGGCAACAGCGGCGTGCAGCTGGCCCGAGAGCTGTCCGCCTCGCACACGGTAACGCTCGCGACCCGAACACCTCGCCGGCATCGCCCCGCAGCCGGCTACGCGACGGGTGCGGGGGAGGGTGCGTCATGGTTGTCCCGGAAGCGGCGCCCCGAACCGTTGTTCGGCGACAGCTACGAGCAGCTGCGCCGCGCCGGGGTCACCCTCCGCCCCGCGGCCACCGCCGCGGACGGAACGACGGTGAGCTTCGCCGATGGCAGCCAGGCCCAACCGGCCTCGGTGATTCTCGCGACCGGCTACCTGCCCGGCGACGATTGGCTCCCCGACGAGGCACGGGAGGACCGGGCGCGGCGCACGATGACCGGGGTACCGGGATTGTTCGTCGCGGGGATGCCGCAGTACGGCGGCCGCGGCTCCGACACCATCGCCGGCGTGTGGCGCGACGCCACCGCGATCGCTCACCACATCATCAACCGCCCCTGAAAGAGCACCATCCATGAACATCACACACCCCCACCCGACACGCAGAACCGCGTCAACCCTTCTCGGCGGACTGACGGTGCTGCTGCTGGCCGGCGGATTACTGCTGGCTAGCACCGCACCCGCCGCCGCGCACGACAACCTGATCTCATCAACCCCCGAGGCCGGCTCCACGGTCGACGTGTCCCCGGCGGAGATCTCCCTCACGTTCAGCGGAGAGCTGCTCACCGCGACCAGCGCCGTGGTGATCGAGGTGACCTCCCCGGACGGGCAGAACGTCGCCGAAGGGGAGCCAGCCGTGGACGGGACCACCGTGACGCAGACGCTGGCGGCGAGCCAGAGCGCGGGCGTGTTCACCGTGCTCTGGCGAGTGGTTTCCAGTGACGGGCACCCGATCAGCGACCAGTACACGTACACGGTCGAAGCCGTCACGACACCCACCAGCAGCCCCACCCCCGGAGAGACGTCGGAGCAGACCCCCGAACCGTCTCCGACCGCCACCGCCACCGCCACCGAGGCCGCGGGCTCGGACGTGCACAGCGGCCCCTCCGGGGGTGGGGCGTTCCTGCCGATCCTGGCCGTGGTCAGCGGCGTTGTCATCGTCGGCGGCGCGCTGGTGGTCGTCCTGATGGTGGCGCGGGAACGTCGCCGCCGTGACCGAGTCGCAGCCGCTGCGGCCTCCGGCAGGGAGACGCCGGAGGCGTCCGGACAGGCGCAGAACCGTGCCACCGATACGTGAACTCCACCCGGTCGGCCCGAGCCGTCACACCCGAAGGAGACCATCATGAAGTGCCCCGTCGACGCCACGGACCTGCTCATCTCCGAGCGATCCGGCGTGGAGATCGACTACTGCCCGCGGTGTCGCGGCGTCTGGCTGGACCGTGGCGAGCTCGACAAGATCATCGACCGCGCCTCCGGTGATCCGCGCACCAGCGGATACGACACCCGCGACTACACCCACAGTCGGGACCGGGACGATCACCGTCGGGACAGGGATCAGCATGGCCGCTCGGGCCGCCGCAAGCGGGAGGGATTCCTCGGTGAGCTCTTCGACTTCTGACACGGCACTTCCGACGAAACCCGCCCGGGCACGCCTGTTCGCGATCGCCTGTGTGGTCGCGGGAGGGGTGGTGCTGATCGACCAGGCCAGCAAGGCGGCGGCACTGTCCGGGCTGAGCGAGACAGAACGTATCCCGCTGCTGGGCGAGGTGTTCGGCCTGCAGCTGGCCTTCAACCCCGGTGCAATCCTCGGCCTCGGGTCCGGCTTCACATGGCTGCTCACTCTGCTCGGCGTGGCCGCGATCGTGGTGCTGTTCATCGCCGCGCTGCGAGCCCGCTCCGTGTGGTGGTCGGCCGGCATTGGGTTCATCTTGGGCGGCGCCCTGGGGAACGTGATCGACCGGCTGTTCGCCCCGCCGGGCTTCGGCCGCGGATACGTGACCGACTTCCTCGCCTACGGAAACTGGTTCATCGGCAACCTCGCCGACGTCGCCCTCGGAATCGGCGTGTTGATCCTGGCGATCGTGCTCTGGATCCGCCGCCGGGCCGCGACCGGCGGCGCCGCTAGCGCGCAGCTGAGCTCGAACTCATCGGTAGGCGGGCTGTGATGGCGAACAAGCGTGCCCCGTCGACGTACCAGCGCAACGCGCTCGCCCCGAGCCTCCTCGCCGCGGCCGTGCTGTTCCTTGCGCCAGTGCTGCAGGGCGGGGACTGGTACCTGGTGCCGCTGTTCGTCGCGTCGATTCTGGCCGTCATCGTCGGCTGGTTCGGAATCCAGGCGCGGCAGTGGTGGTGGGCGCCGGTGTTCGCGGTGATCGCGGTGCTGTGGAACCCGGTGTTCCCGTTCCCGTTTGCGGGGTCGGGTTGGATGGCTGCGCAGCCGGTCGCCGCGATCGTGTTCCTGGTCGCCGGGGCGATGATCAAGGTCAGACGCGCATGAGACGCTCCACCCCGTTCATCGCCGCGCTGGCCCTCGTCGCCGTCGCCCTCACCGGCTGCACCAGTAGCGACAGCCTGGCTCAGCAGTACCGCGACGGGAACGAGAAGGGCTACATTGCCGGTGACTTCCAGGTCGTGGAGATCCCGGCCGCCGACCGAGGCGACCCGGTGGTGTTCGAGGGCGTCACCGAGACCGGCGAGACGGTGTCCAGCGACGACTACCGGGGCGGGGTGCTGGTGGTGAACTTCTGGTACGCCGCCTGCGGACCATGCATCGTCGAGGCACCCCTGCTCGAACAGGTGTGGCAGGAGTACCAGGACCAGGGCGTCGCGTTCCTGGGCGTGAACACCTACGACCAGCCCGCCACCGCCCTGTCGTTCGCTCAGGACAACAACGTCACCTACCCGAGCGTGATCGACGTCAACGACGGGCAAGTCAAGCTCGCCTTCGCGCAGGTCACCCCCATCCAGGCCACCCCCACCACCCTCGTCCTGGACCGCGACGGGAGGGTCGCCGCCCGGGTCATCGGACAGCTGGCCAGCGCATCCATCCTGTCCACCCTCGTCGACGACACCCTGGTCGAGTCCTCGTGAACCCGGGCGCGGTGGTCGTGGACGGTGCCCTGTGGGTGGCGCTCCCGCTCGCCGTGCTCGCCGGGCTGGTCTCCTTCGTCTCCCCGTGCGTGCTGCCGCTGGTGCCCGGATACCTCGGCTACCTCGGCGGCGCCACCGACGCCCACAGCTCCACGTCGACGTCGACGGCCGGAGCGAGCACCGCCGCGGGGGAACGGAGGCGGCTGCTGGTGGGGGTGGCGTTGTTCATCGCCGGGTTCACGGTCGTGTTCGTCACCGTCACGATCCTCGGCGGCACGTTCGGGATCCTGCTGCTGCAATACGCGAACACCCTCACCCGCATCTTCGGGGTCGTGATCATCCTGCTCGGGCTGGTATTCATCGGGTTCTTCGGCATCGCCCAGCGCACCCTCCGCCCCCGCATCCAGGGCCGCGCCGGCCTGATCGGCGCGCCCCTGCTCGGGTTCGCGCTCGGCGTCGGCTGGACCCCCTGCATCGGCCCCACGCTCGCGGCGATCCTGTCGATGTCGTGGAACCTCGGCGACCCCGCCCGCGCCGGGCTGCTCGGCCTGGCGTACTCGCTCGGCCTCGGCATCCCGTTCCTGCTGCTCGCCCTCGGCTGGGGGTGGGCATCCCGCTCGGTCGGGTTCCTCCGCCGCCACATCCGCGCCCTGAACATCATCGGCGGCAGCCTGCTCGTCCTCCTCGGACTCCTCATGGTGACCGGGCTATGGACGGCGCTGATGTCCGCCCTGCAACAGGTGGTGATCAATGTCCCCCTCCCGCTCTGACACCACCACCGAGAACTCGCTCGACCCGCTGCGGCCGGGCGACCACGCCGACTCTGACGCCCCCGAGATCACCCAGCCCGCGCTCAGTGTGACCGGGTGGCTGCGGTGGGCGTGGCGGCAGCTGACCAGCATGCGCACCGCCCTGGTGCTGCTGCTCCTCCTCGCGATCGCCGCCGTCCCCGGCTCCCTATTCCCGCAGCGCAGCGCCGACCCCAACGGCGTCATCCAGTGGGAACGCAACAACCCAGACGTCTTCCCCCTCGCGGACGCGGTCGGCCTGTTCGACGTGTACCTGTCGCCGTGGTTCTCCGCGATCTACCTGCTGCTGTTCACCTCCCTCATCGGCTGCGTCATCCCTCGCGCCCGCCACCACTACAAAGCGCTCCGCTCCCAGCCTCCACGGACCCCCGCCCGCCTGTCCCGGCTCTCGGAATTCCAGGAAGCGAACCTTCCCGCCGACGGATCTCCCGATCCTGTTGAACACGCGATCGGGGTGGCCGAGCGGCAGCTGCGCCGCGCCGGCTACCGGGTACAGCGGTACGACGGCCGCGGGTGGGTGTCGGTGTCGGCCGAGCGCGGCTACCTGCGCGAGACCGGCAACCTGCTCTTCCACGTCGCCCTGGTCGGCGTGCTCGTCTCCGTCGCGATCGGCGGGTCGTTCGCATACACCGGGCAGCGGGTCGTGGTGGAGGGCACCACGTTCGTCAACGCGCTCAGCGACTACTCCTCGTTCAACCCCGGCCGGTTCATCGACGGCACCGGCCTTGCTCCCTACTCGCTCACGCTCGACGACTTCCAGGTCTCCTACCGGCTGCCCGGCACCCCCGGCGCAGGGCAGGCCGGTGACTTCGCCGCCGACGTCACCATCCGCCAGCCCGGACAAGACGACCAGGCGCAGAGCGTGGTGGTGAACTATCCGATCACCGTCCAAGGCGACCGCATCTATCTGCTCGGCAACGGGTACGCACCCACCCTCACCGTCCGCGACGCGGCGGGGGAGGTGGTGTTCAGCGAGTCGCAGCCGTTCCTGCCGCAGGACTCCAACATGACCTCGCTAGGGATCGTCAAGATCCCGGACGGGCTGCCCGAGCAGCTCGGCCTGGTCGGGTTTTTCTACCCCACCCAGGGTGTGTTGCCATCCGGGGCGTTCACGTCGGTCTACCCCGACGTGGTCAACCCAGTCATCACCTTCAACGTGTTCAGCGGGGATCTCGGCATCGACGACGGCACACCCCGGTCGGTGTACACGCTCGATGTCAACGGGCTCACCCAGCACACCGGCGGCGACACCGGCCTCGACTCCCTGGAACTGACCCTCGGCGACACGGTGGACCTGCCCAACGGGTGGGGAACGGTCACGTGGGAGATCGCAGGCGACACCGATCCGGTGAAGCGGTTCGCGTCGCTGCAGATCCAGCGCGACCCCAGCAGCGGCTGGGTGCTCGCGTTCTCGATCCTCGCCACCCTCGGGCTGTTCGCCGGCCTCTTCGTCCCGCGCCGCCGGTTCTGGGTCAAAGCCCGGCCCAGCACGGAGGGTGTGCAGGTCGAGTACGCCGGACTTGCCCGCGGTGAGGATCCCGCCCTCGCCCGAGCCGTCGCCGACTTCGCCGCGCAGCACGCGACCGCCTACACGGCCGAGACTGCGGAGGGGGAGCGGCGGTGAACGAGTGGATCCCTGACACCCCGCCGACCTTGCTCGGGTTCCTCACCCCCGTGCCGCTGCCGTTCCCGGTCCTGCCCACCCTGGCCGCGCTCCTGGCCGCCGGGTATCTGACCGGCGCGATCCGGCTGTGGACGCGGGGGCGCCGCTGGCCGGTATGGCGCACCGTCAGCTTCCTGTTGGGCTGCCTCCTCCTGGCGGCGGTCACCGGGCTCGGCGTCGAAGCGTACGGGTATGCGCTGCTGTCGGTGTTCATGTTCCAGCAACTTTCCCTGATGATGGCGATCCCGCCGCTGCTCGTACTCGGTTCCCCCGGCACCCTGCTGCTGCGCGCCACCCCCCACCACGGCGTCGGGCGGCTCGTCCTCCGCGCCGCCCACGCCGGCCTGCGAAGCCGGGCCGCGCGGTGGGCGTTGAGTCCCTGGGTCGCGCTGCCGCTGTACCTGTTCGCGTTCTACGGGCTCTACCTCGCCGACCTCGCCGACCTCATCCTCGCCGCCCCCGGAGGGCACATCACCCTCGAGGTCGCGTTCCTGGTGGCGGGGATCCTGTTCACCATCCCGGTGCTTTCCGCCGACCCGCTGCCGGTCCGCCTCAGCCACGGCGGCCGCGCCCTGGACGTGTTCGCCGAAGCCGCGCTACACGCGTTCTTCGGCGTGTTCCTGATGATGGCCACCACCCTGCTGGTCGACCACTTCGCCGCACCCACGCTGGCTCTCGGAATCGACCCGATCGAGAATCAGTGGCTCGCCGGAGGCCTGGCCTGGTCCTACGGTGAGGCGCCCACCCTGCTGATGCTGATGTTCGTCATGCACAGGTGGTTCCGCCACGACACTGCCCGCGACGCCGCCGACGCCCGGTACGCCGACACCCACGGCGACCCCGAACTGGACGCCTACAACGCCTACCTCGACACCCTCCGCCAGAAGGACACCTGACGGATGCACACCACCACACCCCTTCTCGCCGCAGGGCCTGCCGCCCGTGGGAGGACGGACGCCCGTGACCTGAGTCCCGTGCTGCCGCTGTGGGCAGCGGTGCCGGTCGCCGCGGCCGGCGGAGTCGCGCTGGATCTCGCGTCGCCGCCGCTGGGGTGGTGGCCGCTCGCCCTCGTCAGCGTCACCCTCGCCCTCGCCACCCTGATCGGCCGCAGCATCGGCGGGGCGCTGCTGGCCGGCACGGTGTTCGGGGGAGCGTTCTACTTCACCCACCTGGTCTGGGTGGGGGAGTTCCTCGGCCCGGTACCGTGGATCGCGCTGGCAGGCCTGGAAACGGTGCTGTTCGGCCTCGGAGCCCTCCCGATCACCCTCGCCTACCGGTGGACCGCACGGTTCCGCCCCCAAGGGCCGGGGCAGCTGGTCGGAGTGCCGCTGCTGGTCGCCGGGCTCTGGGCGACCCGCGAGGTCGCGATGGGGGCATGGCCGTACTCGGGATTCCCGTGGGCGCGGCTGGGCATGACCCAAGTCGACGGCCCCCTGCCCCAGCTCGCGTCCTGGACCGGCGTCACCGGGCTGTCCTTCCTCCTCGCGGCCGTCTGCGCCGCGCTCCTGCAGTGGCTCCGCTCCGGCGGCATCCGCTTCTCGCGCGGTCTCCTCCCCGCCGCGACCGGTCTGCTGCTGCTGGTCGCGGTCCCGCAGTTCCCCACCACGGGCGCCGGCACGTTCACCGTCGGGTGGGTGCAGGGCAACGGCCCCGCCGGCTACTTCGACGCCCGGAACCCCGGCGACATGCTCGCCGCGCAGACCGCCGCCACCGAGCCGCTGCTCCGGCAGCCGATGGACCTGCTGGTATGGCCCGAGGGCTCGGTCGACTCCGACCCCCTCGCCACCCCAGCCACCGCCGCAACCCTGGACCGGGTAGTCCGTGACGCTGGCGCACCGCTGCTCCTGAACGCCGCCACGACACGCGGCGCGGATGTGTTCAACACCTCGCTGCTGTGGACCGGAGACCGCGCGCAGCCGCAGTGGCACGACAAGGTCAACCCGGTCCCGTTCGGCGAGTACGTGCCCGACCGGTGGTTGTACGAGCTCCTCGCCCCCGACCTGGTCAGCCTCATCCAACGCGAATACACCCCCGGTACCAACCCGCCCTTAGTGACTGTCGGTGACGTCGGGGTCGGGTTGGCGATCTGCTTCGACGTGATCTACGACACCGTCATCTGGGACGGCGCCCGCGCCGGCGCTCAGCTGTACGTGTTCCAGACCAACAACGCCGACTTCCGCGGCACCGACGAGAACATGCAGCAACTCGCGTTCGCACGGATGCGGGCGATCGAGACCGGACGCACCGTGGTCAACGTCTCCACCGTCGGCACCAGCCAGGTCATCGCACCAGACGGCACCACGATCGACACCGTCGACGTCAACACCGCCGCCGGCCGAGTCACCACCGTGCCGCTGCGCACCGGGCTCACCCCGGCAGTGATGGTCGGCCCGTGGGTCACGGGGATTCTCCCTCTCGCGGCCGTCATGGTTCTGGTCGCGCTCGGCGTCCTCCACCGCCGCCGGATGCGAGGGGCTGCCGGCGAGGGGGATCGTCGCGTCAGGAGCAGCTCCGGTGGTCGGGTCGGACGAGTGAGGGGAGATCGAGATGCGACATAGGCAGCAGGTTCAACCAGGCGCCTCCCGTCTGAGCATGGGGGAGGAGTGCGGTTGCGCTCCGTCACCGGTCGAGCGCCGCGCCCTGTGGCCGGGAATGACCCGTCGCGGGGCGCTCGGGCTGGGGGTTCTCGGCATCGTCGCCGCGGGCATCCTCACAGATCCGTACCTGCCCGTTGCGGTTGCGGCGGCGTACCCGTCGTGGGACGACGTGCAGGCGGCGAAAGCGAACGAAGCGGCCAAGGCCGCGGAGATCGCCCGGATCCAAGAGCTGATCCAGAGCCTCACAGGTGAGGTCGAACGCACCCGCGCTCTCGCCGAGCAGGCCGCCGACGCGCTCTACACCGCCCAACAGGACTACTTCGCCGCCGCATCCCGTGCGGATTCCCTGCAATCTCAAGCCGACGAGGAAGCGGCCGCCGCGGCCGCCGCGTCGGATCGGGCGGGACGGGTGGCTGCGCAACTGTACCGCAACGGCGGCGACACCGCAGCGGTGGAGCTGTTCCTGTCGGGCTCCGCGGCGACCGCTGACGACCTGCTCGCCCGCCTGGGTCTCATGGACAAGCTCCTCGAACGCAACCAGACCGTCTACGCCACGGCGCTCACCGCACGCAATGCAGCCCAGGGCCTGAGCGATCAGGCGATGGTCGCTCGCGATGAGCGCGACCGGCTGCAGCAGATCGCCGAGCAAAAAAGGCTCGAGTCGCAGCAGGCCGCCGACGCCGCGCAGACCGCGCTGGATGAGCAGACCCTCCGACTGGGCGAGCTGCAGGCGCAGCTCGCCGCCCTGCAGGACACCACCACGAAAACCGTGGCCGACTACCAGGCCGGTGTCGAGGCCGCCCGCATCGCCGAGGAGAACCGCCGCGCCGCCGAACGAGCCGAATCGCAACGTCAGGCCGCGGCATCCGGAGGGGGCGGTGTGGTCAGCTCCGGGTGGGCGCGCCCCACTTCCGGGCCGCGCACCTCCGGGTTCGGTCCCCGCAGCTCGCAATGCGGCAACGGGTACTGCTCGACCAGCTACCACTACGGCGTCGACCTGAGCGGTGGCTGCGGCGCGGGGATCTACGCGGCCGCGGCGGGCACCGTCGTCTACGCCGGATACAACGGCGGCTACGGCAACTACATCAAGATCGACCACGGCGGCGGGATCGGCACCGGATACGCCCACATCCGCCCCGGCGGGTTCTTCGTCGGCTACGGCCAACGGGTGAACGCCGGCGACCTGATCGGCAGCGAGGGCAACACCGGAAACGCGTTCGGCTGCAACCTGCACTTCGAGGCCTACGTGGGCGGCTCCCCAGTCAACCCGATCGACTTCCTCGCCGCCCGCGGCATCTCCATCTGACCCGACACGAAGGAGGACATCATGACGGAACAGCTCCCCGCACCCGACGCCGACCAGCCCCAGACGCCCCCCACACGCCGCAGCCTCCGCAAGGCCACCGCCTCGCACCGCACGGCCACCACCCGCACCCAGCAACTCTCTGCCTCCAGCGTGCCGCCGCGCGACTCGAGGATGCTGCGCCCGGTGCGGAGCTTGGCGGTCCTCACGATGGTCAGCGGCCTGATCGCGACCGTCGCCCTACCTGCCTACGGCGCTTGGCAGACGACGGCCCCCGAGCCGCTGACCCTGCAGCAGGTTGCCTCCGACGATGCCCAGTCCCTCGTCGTCGCCTCCGACGCGACCAGGACACAGCTGGCCCGGGAGAGCTACTCGGCCACCACTCAGGAGGAGATCGACCGGAAGAAGGCGGCGGAGGCCGCCGCCGCCCGCGCACGCGCCTCAGCTAGCGTCGCGTCCGTCCCGTTCGACTACAGCATGGTGCCGTCGGGCAGTGGACTGGTGCGCTGGCCGGTGGGCGGCCCCTTCACCGTGACGGACCGGTTCGGTGCGCGAGGCGGCGCACACATGGGCACCGACATGGTCGCCGCCGGCGGCACCCCCGTCTACGCCTCCCTCGACGGCGTGGTGAGGATCTCGCAGGACAGCTACGGCGGCTACGGCGTCACCGTCGTCGTGGAATCCGTCCTGAACGGCCAGCGGGTGAGCACGGTCTACCCGCACATGCAGACCGGAAGCCGACAGGTCGCTGCCGGTGACACCGTCACCGCCGGGCAGCTGGTCGGCCTCGTCGGCAGCACCGGACGCTCCACCGCCAACCACCTGCACTTCGAGGTCTACATCGACGGCACCGCCGTGGACTCGCTGGTCTGGTTGCAGACCAACGCAGGCTGAACCCGCCACCCCCACTGATGAAGAGGACACCCCCGCCATGACCGGAACTGACCCGCTCTCCCTCGACGGCATCTCGCTGCTGCTGGTGTGGACGGCGATCGCCACCTACCTGCTCGCGTTCATCGCCTACACCATCGACCTCGCCCAACGCTCCGTCCCCGCCAGCGTGCCCCGCCGTGAGCCCGCACTGGTCGGCGCAGCGGCAGCCGCGGACTCCGGGGGAGGGGAACCTCCCCCCGCCCCGCCCGGGGACATGCGGGTGCCGCCGGCGCAGCGTTCACGACTCGTGTGGGCGCGGATCGGGACGGCGCTGACAGTTCTCGCGTTCCTGTTCCACTTGGGCGGCACTATCCTGCGGGGGATCTCCGCAGAGCGGGTGCCTTGGGCGAACATGTACGAGTTCGCCCTGACCGGCACGGTCCTGATCGTCGCCGTCTACCTTGCCGTCCTGCGCCGCTATGACCTCCGCTTCCTCGGCGCGTTCCTGATCGGCATGGTGGTGCTGCTGCTGGGCGGCGCGACGATCACGTTCTACGTCGAGGTCGTCCCGCTGATGGACCCGCTCAAGAGCGTCTGGCTGGTCATCCACGTCTTCGTTGCCTCGCTGGCCACCGCCCTGTTCGCGATCGCCTGCGGCCTCGCCGTCACCCAGCTCCTGCAGGCCCGCCGCGAACGCCGCACCACGGCCATAACCGGGGATGACGTGCGGCGCAGCGGTCCCCGTTTCCTGGCCACCTTGCCGCCCGCGGACGCGCTCGAGTCGCTCGCGTACCGGTTTGTGATCGTCGGGTTCGTGTTCTGGACCTTCACGCTGATCGCGGGCGCGATCTGGGCCAACGACTCCTGGGGAAGGTACTGGGGGTTCGACACGAAGGAGGTGTGGACCTTCGTGATCTGGGTGCTCTACGCCGGCTACATCCACGCCCGCGCGACCCGGGGATGGCGCGGCACCCGTTCCGCCTGGCTGTGCATCATCGGGTTCATCACGGTCCTGTTCAATTTCACCATTGTCAACATGTTCTTCAAAGGACTCCACGCCTACTCCGGCCTCAGCTGACGTGACCCCGGCCACCACCCGCCACCCCTCCGCGCAGGGTGCAACCGTGCTGCGGCTCACTCCGCGCGCCCTCCGCGCTGCAGGCCCCGCGATCCTTGTCGGGACCGCGCTCGTCGCGCTGCTCGCAGGGCTGGCGTTCGGCGGGGGAGCAGCCGGGCTGCAGCTTGGAGATGCCGGCCCCTTCGTGCGGTGGGGTCTCCCGATCGCGAAGCTGATCGTGAACCTTTCCGCCGCAGGCATGGTGGGCGTGCTCGTGACGGCCCTGTTCACCCTGCGGGCGGGTGAGCGGGAGTTCGACGTCGTCCTGGACACCGCCTCGATCGCCGCCGCCGTGTTCACCGTGGCCGCCGGCGTCACGGGGTTTCTCACCTTCGTCAACGTGTTCAACCCCACGCTGGACGCAGGGCCGGTGTTCGGCGCGCAGATCGGCCGGTTCCTCGTGGAGACCGAGGTGGGCCGCACCTGGCTGATCACGACGGTCGCGGGCGCGGCGCTCACTGTCCTCACCTTCGCGGTGCGGTCCTGGCCGGCCACACTCGTGGTGACGGCCCTCGCGGTCGCTGCCCTGGTGCCGATGGGCACTCAGGGGCACTCCGGCGACGACGCGTTCCACCACGAGGCGATGATGGCGCTCATCCTGCACATCATCGGCGCCGCGGTCTGGGTCGGCGGGCTCCTGCTGCTCGTCGTGGTCCGCCCGCTGCTTTCGCGGGGCCGCCTCGCCGACGTCGTCGCCCGCTACTCGAGCATCGCGCTGGCCACGTTCGTGCTCGTAGCGGTGTCGGGCACGGTGCGCGCCGCGATCGGGCTGCAGGACTGGACCGCGTTGCTTTCCCCGTACGGGATGATCCTCGCCGTGAAGGTGGTCGCGCTGGTCGCGCTCGGCTTCTTCGGCGTCTGGTATCGCGCCCGCCTGATCGGCACGATGCGCACTTCCGACCGTGTCGGCCGGTCCTTCTGGACCCTCGTCGTGTTTGAGTTGGCGGTCATAGGTCTGGCCAGCGGCGCCGCCGCCGCGCTGGCCCGCACGCCTCCGCCGAACCCGACCCCGCTTCCGGTGACCCCGTCGCCGGCGGAACGGCTCACCGGGGCGCCGCTGCCGGCGGAGCTCACCATCGACCGGTGGCTCACCGCCTGGAACATCGACCTGCTCTGGGCGGTCGTGGCCGGGTTCGCGGTGTTCTTCTACCTCGCCGGGGTGTGGCGTCTGCAACGTCGCGGCGATGCGTGGCCGGTGCACCGGACGATCATGTGGGTCGTCGGGATGGTCCTGCTGGTGTGGGTCACCGGCGGCGTCGTCAACGTCTATCAGGACTACCTGTTCAGCATGCACATGGTCGGGCACATGCTGCTCACGATGGCGATCCCCGTCCTGCTGGTCGCCGGCGCTCCAGTCACGCTCGCCGCGAGGACGATCCGCAAGCGTGAGGACGGCACCCGCGGCGGCCGCGAGTGGATCCTGTGGGCCGTGCACTCCCCGGTTGCCCGTATCCTCACCAACCCGTTCGTCGCCGCCGGGCTGTTCATCGGGTCGCTGTGGATCTTCTGCTACACCGACTTGTTCCGCTGGTCGCTGTACGACCACCTCGGACACCAGTGGATGGTGGCGCATTTTCTCATCACCGGCTACCTGTTCGTGCTCTCCCTGATCGGCGTCGACCCGGTGCCGTACCGGCTGCCCTACGCGGGCCGGCTGCTGCTGCTGATCGGCATCATGGCGATGCACGCCTTCTTCGGGATCGCCATCATGATGCAGTCGGGGCTCTTGGTCGCCGAGTGGTTCGGCTCGATGGGTCGCACCTGGGGTGCGACACCGCTGGAGGACCAGTACACCGGCGGCGGAATCGCGTGGTCGATCGGCGAGATCCCCACGCTGATCCTCGCGATCACGGTCGCCATCCAGTGGAGCCGCAGCGATGACCGCGAGACCAGGCGCCGCGACCGGCACGCCGACCGCACCGCCGAGGCAGAGCTGCAGGAGTACAACGCGCGCCTGCTCGAGCTCGCCGAGCGCGACGCCCGCCACCGCGGCTGACCCCGGCCGTGAACTCGCGGGAGAAGAGACCCAGATGACGACGGAGCAGGAGCTCGCAGAACGCTACGGCCG
The DNA here is from genome assembly GCF_057706855.1 of Microbacterium sp. bgisy207. Taxonomy (NCBI): domain Bacteria; kingdom Bacillati; phylum Actinomycetota; class Actinomycetes; order Micrococcales; family Microbacteriaceae; genus Microbacterium; species Microbacterium sp. bgisy207. The sequence continues at coordinate 148,500 of NZ_JBYIPB010000003.1, read as the reverse complement.
CGGCGCGCGACCCCTGCGGGGTCGCGCGTTCTGGGTCAGCGTCGTTGTCTTGGCCGTGGCGTCCGTCGTGGCGCTGTCGTGGTTGACCGTTTCCAACTCGCTCGACGACGTCGGATACGACGAGACCGGCTTCGAGCTCGTCGACGAACGCAGCGTGACGGTGTCCTTCCAAGCCACCCCACCCTCCGGCTCCGGTTTCGCGTGCGCGCTGCAAGCGCTCGACGAGGACTTCGGCGTCGTGGGGTGGCGAGTCATCGAATACGCGGCCGCCGAGACGATCACGCGCACGTTCGTCGAGACCATCCCCACCGTCGCGCAGGCCACGACCGGCACCGTGCACTCCTGCTGGGCGATGTAGCCAGGGCACCGGCGAGTCGCTCACCGATGCCCTTCGCGTCCTAAGACTGGCGCAGGAGCTGCTCCGTCGCTCAGGCTGTGGGCTTGTCTTCGTGGTCGATGCCGTGGTGCTCCTTGCCGCGCTCGAAGTTCAGCAGGCGGAGAGCGTTGGCGACGACGATGAGGGTGGAACCTTCGTGGATGAGGACGACGGCGCCGATGTTGAGCCCGATGAAGGTCGCGATGACGAGGAGCGCGACGATGGCGAGGCTGGCGATGAGGTTCTGCCGGATGATGCGGCTGGTGGCGCGGCTGAGCCTGACCGCGAACGGAACACGGCCCAGGTCGTCGCTCATCAGCGCGATGTCACAGGTCTCCAGGGCGACGGTGGAGCCGGCGGCGCCCATCGCGATGCCGATGTCGGCACGCGCCATCGCAGGAGCGTCGTTGACACCGTCGCCGACCATCGCGATCGGCCGGTGCGTTCCGGCGAGCCGAGTGATTTGAGCGACCTTGTCCTCGGGCAGCAGCTCTCCGACCGCAGTGTCGACGCCGACCTCGCGACCGACCGCATCGGCGACACGCTGGTTGTCCCCGGAGATCATCACCAGCTGCCCCACGTTCGCGCCGCGCAGAGCCTGCAGCACCTGGGCGGACTCCGCACGGGAGGCGTCCATCACCCCGACGAGGCCGAGGAACCGACCCGCGCGGCGGACGATCATCAGCGTCTGCCCCGAGTCCCTCGCTCGCTCGTAGGCGTCCTCGAGCTCGACCGGCAGGGTCAGCTGCTGGTCGGTGAACATCCGCAGGTTGCCGACCTCGACCGGCTCCCCGCCGATCGTGGCGCGCACGCCTCGGCCGACGACCGCGTTCAGATCGGTCGCCTCCAGCCTCGCGCTGTCGGGCACCTGGTCCCCGAGGTCGCGGACGATCGCGGACGCGAGCGGGTGATCGCTGAGCGACTCCACGGCCACCAGGGTGGGGACCAGTGCCGCGCCGGCCTCGCCGGCGGCAGGAGTGGCCGAGGTGACGCGGGGCAGACCCCAGGTGAGGGTGCCGGTCTTGTCGAACGCCATCGCTTTCACCCTGCCGAGCGTCTCCAACGGGGCACCGCCCTTGACCAGCACACCGGCACGGGCCGCGCGGGCGACCCCGGCGAGGACCGCGGCGGGGGTTGCGATCGCAAGGGCGCAGGGGGAGGCGGCGACCAGCACCGTCATGGCGAGGTAGAACGTATCCGGGAACGCCTGACCGAACGCGAACATCGACACCAGCAGCGTGGCGGCGACGCCGAGGATCACGGCGGGCACGTACCAGCGCTGGAACCGGTCGATGAACTGCTGAGTGGGGGAGGCCGCCTGGTCGGCGGTGCGGACCAGCTCGACGACCTTGCTCAGCGTCGAGTCCGCGGCGGTGGCGGTCACTTCGACCTCCAGCACCCCGGACCCGTTCACCGTGCCAGCGAACACCCGGTTCGCCGCAGGGAGCGTGTCGACGGTGCGCATCGCCCGCTCCGGGTCGGAGACGGCCTCCTTCTCGACCGGGATCGACTCGCCGGTCACCGCGGACTGGTCCACGGCAGATACCCCGGAGATCACAAACCCGTCCGAGGGGATACGCGAGTTCGGACGGATCACCACGATGTCGCCCACCGCGATCTGCTCCACCGGCACCTCGACCGGCTCGCCGTCACCGCGTCGCACCAACGCGGTGCGGGGCGCGAGCTCAGCGAGGGCCTCGATGGACTTGCTGGCCCGGCTGAGCGCGTACTCCTCGAGCGCGTGCCCGAGGCTGAACAGAAACAGCAGCACCGCGCCCTCGGCCCAGCGTCCGATCAGGGCGGCACCAACGGCTGCGACCAGCATGAGGAAGTCGACCTCGAACCGTCCGCGCAACGTGGAAGCGATCGCGGCGCGCACGGTGAAGAAGCCGCCGAAGAAGTACGTGGCGAGGAAGAACGCCAGCGGCCAGCCGAGCATCGGCAGCCCCAGCGCGAACTCCGCGATCATCCCGGCCCCGTAGGTGACGCCGGACGCGATTGCGAACCACAGCTCCCACCGTGCGGAGCCGTGCGCGTGCTCCTGCGTATCCGCGGTGGAAGGGGCGGTGGTCGGAGAAGCGTTCATGTCAACGACAATACATCACAACATTGTGATATGTTGTAGTTGTGAATGATTATCGCGATCGGGGCACAATGATGACCGTGAGCCAGAAGCAGGAATCGGAGCCGCTGTCGGTTGCGGATGCGGAGCAGTTGGCGGAGATCATGCAGGGACTGGCGTCGCCGGTGCGCCTGCGCATCCTGAGTGTGCTCCGAGAGCGGCCGAGCACCGTCACCGAACTCAGCGTGCGACTCGCCGTCGGCCAGACAACTGTGTCGAACCACCTACGGCTGCTGCGGCACCTCGACCTGGTCACCGGCGACCGCGACGGCCGCCACATCCACTACACGCTTTTCGATGACCACGTGACCGAACTCCTCGACGAAGCCATCGGACACCTCGAGCACCTGCCACGCGGAACGTGACGATCTGGGCGTCTAGCCAGAGGCGACGTGATCGCTGCGGCGTGCAGCCCTGAGATCATGGCCAGGGCGACTGCGGCAACAGCGCCAGTCACTCCCACACCAGCAGGAGTGGCCGCAGCAAAGGTGAGGCTGATCGCCCCCGCCCAACCCGCGATCGGGTAAGTAATGAGGAACAAGGCGTGCGAGAGTGCGAACTGCGCGGTGTAAGCGAGGTTGCGGTTTTGCGGCGTGGACGCGTCAGCGAGCAGTCGCGACGACGGGGTGTTCACGAGCGACGTCGCTGCTCCGTGCACTGCCCAGAGAATCAGCAGCGCGATCCACCCGGCTCCCGTCGTCACCGGGACGACAGTCACGACGAGGGCGCCTGCCAGGCTGACGGCGATGACGACGACGCCGGCGATCATCGTGCGGATCACGCCAATCCGCTCGACGATGCTTGGCATGGTGAGCGCCACGAGCAGCGATCCGACGCCGTAGCAGGCGACGCCAGCGCGAGCGCCGTGTCGCCGAGCTCGAAAATACTGCGGGCGTGCACCACCGAGTTGACCAGCACGATGGCCGTGCCGGCCGCGACCACGACCTCGGGCGCTCTCCAGAGACCAGTACACGTCTGGCACATCGAGGCTGACCCCGCCTGACGGCGGGCTCAGTGGCTCACCTCTTTGACGAGAGAGGCGGTGCCGGGTGTCGGTTTCGATGCGGGTCATGGGTGCGGGGGACGGCTACAAGTACCTGCTGCGCACCGTGGCATCCGCCGACGGCGAGCGGGCGCTCTCGACACCGCTGACCCACTACTACGCCGAGGCGGGCACTCCAACCGGCCGCTGGATGGGCGGCGGCCTTGCCGCGCTCGGGAACGGCGAGATCCACGAAGGTGCGCAGGTGTCCGAGGCGCAGCTCCAGCTCCTGCTGGGCATGGGCCTTGACCCGGTGACGGGCGATCCGCTGGGGAAGGCGTACCCGGTGTTCCCGGCCGTTGAGGATCGGATCGCCACGCGGCTCTCCTGGCTCGATCCGGCGCTGGGCGCGGCGGAGCGCGCCGAGGCAGTCGCGGTGATCGAGGCGGAGGAATCGGCGCGCAGGTCGCGGCGGGCGGTCGCGGGGTTTGACTTCACGTTCTCACTGCCGAAGTCCGCGTCGGTGGTGTGGGGTCTTGCGGACGCAGCGACTCAGGCGCAGATCGCAGGGGCGCACCATGCGGCCGTTGCAGAGGTCGTTGCGTTCATGGAGCGGGCGGTTGCGGCGACGCGCTCGGGCGCAACCACCCGCGACGGCGCGGTTGCGCAGGTCGAAGTGACGGGGCTGATCGCCACGGCGTTCGATCATTTCGATTCGCGGGCGGGCGATCCGCAGTTGCACACGCATGTAGTGATGAGCAACAAGGTGCGCACCGTGTTCGACGGCAAGTGGCGGTCGCTGGACAGCCGGCCGCTGCACGCGGCGACCGTGGCGCTGAGCGAGCTGCACAACGCGGTCTTCGCCGACCACCTCAGTCGCGCGCTCGGCGTCGGCTGGGAGCAGCGGGAGCGGGGAGCCGACCGCAACCCGGTGTGGGCGGTCGCCACGGTGCCGGAGGAACTGGTCGCGGAGTTCTCGTCCCGGTCCCGGCACATCGACATCGAGAAGGACCGACTGATCGCCGAGTACGAGATGGCGCACGGGCACGCGCCGTCGCGGGAGACGATCATCCGGCTTCGACAGCAGGCGACGCTGGCAACCCGGCCCGACAAGGAAGTCCACCCGCTCGCCGACCTCGCCCAGGAGTGGCGCACCCGCGCGAGCCGACTGCTGGGCCGGGACGCAACCGAATGGACGCGAGAAGCCGTCGCGGTCGAGCCCGCGAAGCTCCTGCGCGCGGAGGATGTGCCGCTGGAGCGGATCGCAAGGCTCGGCGCGTCGGTGGTCGCCGCGGTTGCCGAGAAGCGCACGACGTGGAATCTTTGGAACCTCTACGCCGAGGCAGCACGGCAGACGATGGGCTGGCGCTTCACCGGCACGGAGGACCGCGAGGCGATCACTGGCATGATCGTCGATGCCGCAGAGCAGGCGTCCATCCGGCTCACCCCGCCCGAGCTTGCCTCCAGTCCGGCCGCGTTCCAGCGCGCGGACGGGACGAGCGTGTTCCGGCCTCGCAACGCCGCCCGCTATAGCGGTGCCGCGGTGCTCGCTGCTGAGGATCGGCTGCTTGCACGTTCCCGCGAGCAGGTTGCACCGCGCCTGGCCGACGCAACCATCGCGCACGCGCTGCAACCTCACGGTGGGCGCGCGCTCGGGGACGACCAGCGCACCGCACTCGCAGCGATTGCGTCGTCTGGCCGGATGCTCGACCTGCTCGTCGGCCCCGCGGGGGCGGGCAAGACCACCGCGCTGCGCGCATTGCGGCGCGCGTGGGAGGCCGAGCGCGGGCTCGGCTCAGTCGTCGGCCTGGCACCGTCCGCGGTCGCGGCCGAAGTGCTGGCCGGTGACCTCGGCATCCCGACGGAGAACACCGCGAAGTGGTGGCAGACCTACCGCGACCACGGGACCGGGTTTACCGCTGGGCAGCTCCTGATCGTGGACGAGGCATCCCTTGCCGGGACGCTCGCGCTCGACCGGCTCGTGCGCATCGCGGCCGACGCCGGAGCGAAGGTGCTGCTCGTAGGCGACCCCGCGCAACTCCAGTCCGTCGACGCCGGGGGAGCGTTCGGGATGCTCGTCGCCGACCGCGCCGATGTGCCCGAGCTGACGGACGTGCGCCGCATCGCCGCAGCCTGGGAAAAGGAAGCCACCCTCGAACTGCGCCACGGGCGCATCGAAGCCATCGACACCTACCAGGCCCACGGGCGCATCCACGCAGGGGAGGCCGAGCGCATGGCTGATGCCGCCTACGCTGCGTGGCAACGCGACCGCGCCGCTGGACTGGCAAGCATCCTCATCGCCGAGTCGAGTGCGATGGTCACCACCCTGAACCAGCGCGCCCGCGCCGATCTCGTCCTCGCCGGGCAGGTCGACGCGCGCGCCGAGGTGCGGCTGCATGACGATACCGAGGCATCCGTCGGGGACGCGATCATCACCCGCCGCAATGACCGCGAGCTGCGCATCGGCCGCGGCTGGGTGCGCAACGGCAGTCGATGGACGATCACCGCCATTGGCGCCGACGGATCGCTACGGGTACGTCTCGCCGGACGGCGCTGGGGCGCGACCGTGCGCCTCCCCGCTGAGTACGTCGCTGAGCACGTCGAACTCGGCTACGCGGTCACCGCGTATAGGGCGCAAGGGGTTACCGTCGATACCGGGCACACGCTCGTCGAACCCGGCGCGACGCGCCAGAACTTCTACGTCGCCATGACCCGCGGAAGGGTCGGGAACACCGCCTACGTCTCGATCAACCGTCCCGACGACGACCACATCCACCCTCCCACTCAGGACACCGCCGCAGTCGCGGCCCGCAAGGTGCTCGCCGGGGTACTCCAGCACGTTGGAGCGGAACTCTCCGCCCGTCAGATGATCGCCGCCGAGCAGGACGCCTGGTGCTCGGTTGGCCAGCTCGCCGCCGAGTACGAGACCATCGCCGCCGCCGCACAGCAACCACGTTGGGAAGCCCTCGTGCGCGCCACCCGACTCACCGCGGCCGAAGCCGACGCCGCCATTGGATCGACCGCGTTCGGTGTGCTCGGTGCCGAGCTGCGCCGCGCCGAGGCGGACGGGTACGACACGGAGCGCCTGCTTCGCGCGCTCGTCGCTTCGCGCCCGCTCGATGACGCGGGCGACGTGGCCGCGGTGCTCCACGAACGGGTGATCCGTGCCCTCGGCCGAGCGGACGGTGCCGGGCGCGTGCGCCAGGCCGCCCTACCTATCGCCGGACTCATCACCCCGGCTCTCGGCACGATGGACGACGACATGCGCGCCGCGCTCCGCGAACGCGCCGTACTCATCGAGCAGCGCGCCGATGCACTCGTCGCCGAAGCGGTTGGGGCATCCGAGGCATGGGCCGCGGAACTCGGCCCAAAGCCCGCCGATCCGCAACTTGCCGCGATTTGGCGACGCGAGGGGCGCACCGTCGCGGCCTACCGCGACACCTACGGCATCACCGAGACCAGCGCGCTCGGACTCATCGGCGACGACGCCCGGCAGCGCACAGACGCCGCGCGAGCACGCGCCGCGATCCTGCGCGCACAACAGCTCGCGGCACGCGCAGCAGAACCGGAGTCCACGGTCAGCGCAGTCGGGGTATCCGCGCCACGCCTGTAGTGCCCTTCCGTGTGTCCGAGGTCGGGCGTACCCTGGGTGTCGAGGTAGTAGCCACGATTTCTAGGTCGCTTGCGACGGTCCCCTCGGGACGCTCACCACATGATCTACCTCCTCGGCGGAGCTACGCACCCTCTCAGGAGGCGGACATCATGCTCCGACTGCTCTGGAATCTCAGCATCCGGGTTCGGCTGTTCCTGCGGACGTACATGCCGACGAACATCCTGCTCAACGCGGTGCGGACGCGCCGCGGACTGAAGTGGGGCGTGCCCGCCATGCTCATCGCCGCGCCGTACCTGCTCGGCGCGTGGCTCCTGACCGTCTGGATCGCCGACGGCGGGCCGGGCTGGCTGAACCTGCTCGTGCTGCTCTTCATCTGGAACGCGCTGAAGTTCCTCGTCAACGGGCCGATTACGCTCGTCGTCCTGATCCGGGCGCGCGTCGCCGAACGGCGTGACCGTCGACTCGCCGAGCGTGAGTCGGCGGGGTACGCAATCAGCGAGGACGCCCCGCTGCTCACCTCGTCGCGCGCCTGACGAGCACACGACAGGGTGCCCTCTGCTCGTCTGAGGTGACAGGGAGTTCGACAAGCCCGCGCGCCAAGGATCGTTGTCCTTGCAAGGTGCGAAGATCGGAAGACGGCAACTTTGCAGGGGGCTCTCACCTATGGCGCAGGACTATCCGCTCGAGGAGTTGAGTCCCCGTGCCTTCGAGCAACTCACCGTGGCGCTCGTGCTGAAGGTGCTGGGTAACGGCGTAGAGGCATTCGGTTCAGGCCCCGACGGAGGGCGAGAAGCGACCTACAGAGGCCAAGTCAACTGGTCCGCGACGGCCGGGTTCGGTGCCGAGTCGTGGGACGGATACGTCGTGATCCAGGCGAAACAGAAGGAGACGCTGGGGACTCCTGCGCAGAATGCCGCGTGGTTGCGCAAGGAGATCTCGGACGAGTTCGACGCATGGATGAGCGACGACAGCCGGCGGGGGCAGCTGCCGCAGTATGTCGTCTTCGTCACGAACGCCCGCCTAAGTAGCGTTTCCGGGACCGGCGGCATCGACCAGATCAACTCGTTCATCTCGCAACGTATCGCAGACTCGAGGATCGGCAGCGACGGCAAACCCGACTCACTTCGCGCGCGTGGGATGAGGGCCGGGAAGGTCTGGCATCGTGACCAGCTCAATGGATTGCTCACCGCATTCGACGGAGTTCGAACCGCCTTCAAGGGACTGCTGACGGTCGGCGATATTCTTGCCCGGCTCAACTCGCTGAATGGTCTGCTGACGCCTGACGAGTTTGAGCCTGTCCTCAAAGCTCATGCGCTGAACACGATCGGTACTGAACGTTGGGTCAACTTCAGAGAGGCGGGCGGGACGAGTCGGCAGTCAGTCGAGCAGGTCTTCATCGATCTGAAAGCCGAAGGCACAGAGGACTCGGACGCGTCGCTGCTCAAGGAGGTGATCCTGCACGCTGAGTCCGTTCTCAAGCCGTCATTCGCACATGATGCCAGGCACCTCGTGATAACGGGTCAGCCAGGGAGCGGGAAGAGCACCATCACGCTGTTCCTCACCCAGATGTATCGAGTGGCATTCTTATCCGACGAATTGCTGACGCCGACTGCGGCTGACGTGCGTGACGGTACTGCCGACGCACTCCGACGTGTTCAGGTCGAGTCACCTCGGAACCATCGTTGGCCTATTCGCGTGAACCTTGCCGAGTATGCGGACGCTATCGGGCCTAGTGGTGACAAGAGTCTGTTGCGTTGGCTCAGCGAGCGGGTCGCTGCCCGTGCTGAGATCGAGATCAAGCCGCACACGCTTCGGCGATGGATGGTGAACTGGCCGAGTCTCGTCATCTTGGATGGCCTGGATGAAGTGACAGCGCCTGAAGTCCGTCCTCGCGTGCTCGATGAGATTCGAGCTTTCGTGGAGGACGCCGATCAAGGCGATGCGGACCTCCTTGTCATCATCACGACACGTCCCACCAGCGATGACGAGCAGATCATGCCTGAGAGGTTCCGGCAGTTGAGCTTGCGGTACCTCGATGCCGATACCGCGCTCTCATACGGCCGTCATGTCACGACGAGGCGACTTGCGGATGACCTGGATCGGCGAGACCAAGTCATCTCGCGATTTGAACGCCACGCCGCGGACGCAACGATGCTGCGATTGATGAAGACGCCGCTCCAGGTGCTCATCATGACGCTCATCTTGGAGCGGTTCGGCGTACTTCCCGCTGACCGATACCAACTGTTCTGGCGCTACTTCGAGACGATCTACGAGCGCGAGTCCGCAAAGACAACCACACTCGCCCCTCTGCTCGCAGAGCAGCGACGAGCAATCACCGAGTTGCACGAGACTGTCGGACTTGCGCTCCAGGTGCACGCCGAAACCGCGACCGATTCGCGGGCCATCATGAGCAAGCCTGAGCTGCGCGGGCTCGCTATGCAGCGACTCGTCGAGGTCGGCTACCAGCCGGGCGAAGGGATCGAACGCATCGCTGATCGGATCGTGCAGGCCGCGACAGAGCGCCTTGTTCTCTTGGTCCCTGCGGAGGACGATGGTGTGTCATTCGAGATCCGTAGCCTCCAGGAAGTCATGGCTGCACGCGCGTTGAGCAGCGGCACCGACGAGCAGGTGCGTGTGCGCATGATGGCCATTGCATCGAGCCCGCATTGGCGGAACACTTTCGTGTTCATCGCCGGCCGATTGTTCGCAGAGGGACCAGACCATCGCCGTGATCTCGTGGCCGAGGTCGTCGAGCGAGTCGACCAGCGAGAGGGCTGGCCGGGGTGGCTCTGTTCTGTCGGCCCGGAAGTCGCTGCTTTCCTGCTCGATGATGGTCTCGCCGCCACTACCCCGCGGTGGCAGCGCAGGCTCATCGACGTCGCGCTGCGCTGCCTTACCGGGACCGTCCCAATCGATGACCGTGCGCTAGCAGTTGGGCTCTCCGCGGCGGGATCAGCAAGCAAGAACGACCTCATGTACATCCGCAACGCCCTGAAAACCGCGCTTGCGGGAACTCCCGCCGCACGACATGTGGCGCAGAGCCTGATCCGGCAAGCGGCGTTTGGTGGAGCCATCCCCGACACCCATGCTGCAAAGCAGCCTGTTGCTCCCGGTGAGCCGTTGCTCGTCGCCGACCTCATCGCGCCCCACTCAGGAGAGTTGGGCGTCTCGGCTGAAGTGCAGGGTGTGCTCGACGGGATTCTTGAAGAGCTTCGCGCTAACGCACTGACGGATGCCTCGGCGCGAAACCTCCAATCGCGCAGCGCGCTCGCGTCGATTTCGTTGCCGCTCACCTTGCAGGGGCTTCTCAATACTGAAGTCGGGCTCGCGCTGGAGCTGATGTTCGGCGCGTTGCCACCGGAACGATGGGCTGCGGCGCCAGCGGTCAGCTATGCCGTCGCGTCTGAACTCACCCGGGCTCCTGTCGGTGGACTGCTGTAGTAGCGACCCGTTGAGTCAGCGCGCTGTTCGGGTGCGCAGAAGCGGGCACACACGCTGTCCGAAAACCTGTCCGTTTACTACCCGTAGCCGTCCGTAAACGTCCAGAGATAGACTGAGCCCCAGACGGCAACTGCCGCCTGGGGCTCAGTAAATTGCTGGTCTCAAGAACCGGAAGTGTGGCTCTGAGGGCCTCCCGGAATCAGACCCCGAAGTACAGCTCGTACTCGAAGGGGTGAGGACGGGCGTTGATCGGCTGGATCTCGTTCTCGAACTTGTACTCGATCCAGGTCTCGATGAGTTCGGGCGTGAACACGTTGCCCCGCAGCAGGAACTCGTGGTCGGCGCGCAGGGCCTCAAGCGAGTCCAGCAGCGAGTTCGGCACCTGAGGGATGAGCTTCGCCTCCTCGGGAGGAAGCTCGTAGAGGTCCTTGTCGACGGGCTCGTGCGGCTCGATGCGGTTCAGGATGCCGTCGATACCGGCCATGAGCTGCGCAGCGAACGCGAGGTAGGGGTTTCCTGACGAGTCGGGAGCACGGAACTCGAGACGCTTGGCCTTCGGGTTCGACCCCGTGATCGGGATGCGGACCGCCGCCGAACGGTTACCGGCCGAGTAGACCAGGTTGACCGGTGCCTCGTAGCCCTTCACCAGACGCTTGTAAGAGTTCAGCGTCGGGTTGGTGAATGCCAGAACCGACGGCGCGTGTGCCAGCAGACCGCCGATGTACCAGCGGGCGGTGTCGGAGAGCTGAGCGTAGCCGGCCTCGTCGTAGAACAGCGGCTTGCCCTCGAGCCAGAGGGACTGGTGGGTGTGCATACCCGAGCCGTTGTCACCGAACAGGGGCTTCGGCATGAAGGTCGCGACCTTCCCCCACTGCTCAGCGACATTCTTGACGATGTACTTGAACTTCAAGATGTCGTCGGCCGCGTGGACCATCGTGTCGAACTTGTAGTTGATCTCCTGCTGACCGCCGGTGCCGACCTCGTGGTGGGCGCGCTCGAGCTGGAGGCCCGCCTCGATGAGCTTCAGCGAGATGTCATCGCGGAGGTCGGCCGTCTTGTCGACGGGGGAGACCGGGAAGTATCCGCCCTTGTAGGGAGTCTTGTTGCCGAGGTTGCCGCCCTCTTCTTCGCGGCCGGTGTTCCAGGCGCCTTCGGACGAGTCCACCGAGTAGAAGCTCGAGTTCTGCGTCACCTCATAGCGCACGTCGTCGAAGATGTAGAACTCCGCCTCGGGCGCGAAGTAGGCGGTGTCGGCGATGCCGGTGGAGGCGAGGAACTTCTCCGCCTTCTTCGCGACCTGGCGCGGGTCCTTGTGGTAGATCTCGCCCGTGCGAGGGTTGTAGATGTCGAAGACCATGATGAGCGTCTTCGCCTCACGGAACGGGTCGAGGTACGCCGTCGTCACGTCCGGAATCAGCTGCATGTCCGACTCGTGGATGTTCGCGAACCCCCGGATCGAGGAGCCGTCGAACAACTGGCCGACGGTGAAGAAGTCCTCGTCGACGGTGGATGCCGGAATGTTGAAGTGCTGCTGCACACCGGGGAGGTCCGTGAAACGGATGTCGAGGAACTTGACGTCCTCGTCCTTGATGAACTTCAGCACCTCGGATGAATCTTTGAACATGAAGACTCCAGAGGTAGGGCGTGGTGATACCCGTGTCGGGTTTCCCAGAACGCTAGTGGGTGGGGATTGCCCTGCCGTGTCCCTATTGTTTCGAGCATGTTACGAGGGCCCCGGATAGGCTCATGCAGTGACGTCAGATTCGCAGAGTTATCCCGGCGAGCGGCTCGGCGTGCCCGAGTCTGGTCCGGGGTCGATCGGGCGCCTCGGCCGTCGGGTCGGTGCCCTCTTCGTCGATTACGGCGCGGCCTACCTCATCTCGGGGTTTTTCGCGTGGGATCCGCTGGCGATCCTCGCCATCTTCGCGTTGATCCAGATCGCGTTTCTCCCGACACTGCAGGGCAGCCCGGGTCATCGCATCTTCGGTCTGACCCTCCAGCGCGTCGGAGGCGGCTGGGTGGGTGTGTGGCGGCCCATCATCCGTACGCTTCTGCTGATCATCGTCATCCCCGCCGTCATCTGGGATGCCGACCAACGGGGACTGCACGACAAGGCGGCGGGAACCGTTCTGCTCCGCAGCCGCTGAGAGCCAGCGAAGCGACCGGGCGGGTTCAGCGAGGGCGCGGTGCCCGAACCTTCGTGGGGTCGATACCCTTCGGAATCGGCAGCGAGGTGAGCGACTGGGACACCGAGTCGACACGCTTGATGACTGCGGCCATCGTGGCGCGGTCGATCTTCTTGGGAAGCTTCTTGATCGTCGTCGCGAGCTTCGAGATGGGCACCTCGTCCTCTCCGTGCCCAACGTAGAGCACGGTCAGCGGGACGCCCGACGCGACTCGAGCCACCTTCTGGCGCTCGTCGTTGACCAGGCGGGTCAGGCGACCCCGTGCGCCCTCGCCGATGATCACGACGCCGCCTCGGCCGATGACGCGGTAGACCGCTTCCTGGGTCTTCGGGTTCACGCCCACGGGGGTCTCGTTTGCCTGCCAAGCGCGTCCGAGCGACGTGGAGATGACATGTCCCGTGGCACCGGGAACACCATCGATCCGCTTGTACATGGCACGTGTCGAGAGTCGGGTGGTGAGCGTGAGGCCCATCAGGATGCCGAAGAGCAGACCCGTGACACCCCAGAGGATGACACTCCAGACAGCCACCGGCGGGATCAAGAATCCGAGACCGACACCCAGCGCTGTGCCGGCGAGTACGACGCCGACGAGCATCCAGGGAAGACCGCGGTAGGTCTGCTGCGTGAACGTGTAGAGGGTTCGGAGCTGGGAGAAGAATCCCGGTCTCCGGCTCGAGGAGGACGCGCGTGCTGCCATCCCTCCAGACTACCCGGGCGCGACGGTCGTCACTGGTCGACGGCCGGCGGGTAGGCGCAGAACCCTCAGCGTTCCTCCCCAGCACGCGTGGTTCTGTCCTTGTCCGCATCCGCGCTGCCGGCGCCGCGTAGCCCCTCGCCCCCGACCAGGCTGAACACATGAGCGAGACAACGCCCGCGTGGACCGAGGATCCTCTCCTGATCGCGTTCACACCGCTGCGGCGCGTGACTGTCCGCGAGTCGCCGTACGCGGGGACGCTCGTTCGCAGCCCGACCGGCGTTCATCTGCTCGTTGACCCGGATCAGATACCCGTCGGGGAGCTGTTCTGGACCCCTCGGGAGGACACCCATGTGCTTCGGGCGATCGACGCCGTGCACATGGGGGCCTCAGGCTCGGATGCGGCGACCGGAGCGCTGGTCGAAGCCTGTCGGGAGCCCCTCGAGGTGTACATCGACGCGAGGGAGGCCGCGCGTGCGCCGCTGACGCCTGCCGAGTGCGCCACCATCATGATCAGTCTTCTGCGGGGAGTATCTGAGCTGCGCACCGCCGGGGGTCACGAAGCGTGCGGCGCCTGGTGGCTGTCGTCGACCGCCCGACCCGTCTTCGCGATCCTCCCCGGTGGAGAACGGGCGGATGCGGGTGCGTGCCGCATCCTGCGTCGCCTCCGCGTCGATGATGCTCACGGCGGCGCCGCACTGGAGGCGATCATCGCACTCGTGCTCGCGGACGATGCACGCAGCGGCGGGATCGACGCCTGTGAACGTGCCGTCTTCGAGTGGGCCGAGCCCGGGCCGTTGCGTCCCTGCTCTGATGCGGACGCGCCGATGCGGCTCCCACCCTCCGCGGGCGCGGCGGATGGTGATGCCGCGTGGCGATCCTCACCGGTCGCATCGCGGGACATCGAGCCGGGGGCCTTCGATCGTCTCGTGCGCGGCGGGGATGGCGGCTGGCAGGAAACACTCTCCGACGTGGCCGCGTCAGCGCGCGGCGCACTGCGCGCATTGCGCCGGACACCGGTGACCAATCGCCCACGGCGCCGTGGGCGAATCCTGGCCGCGGCGGCAGTCGTCGGGGCGGTGCTCGCGGGAGCGTTCACGGTCTTCGTCCCCGGATCGGAGAGTCCGCTGGAGGAGGTCGCGGTCGCCGACCCACGCGGCACAGCGAGCCCGGACGCGTCGCTGGCGAGCGCTCCGGACAGCGCCGGCGAACAGGCGGAAGCGGCCGCGACGGATCTGCCGCGCGTCACCGCGCAGATGCTGGATGCCGTGACCACGTGTGGGGGCGATGCCGCCTGCATCCAGACGATTGCCGAGCGTGCGGATCTGACCGTCTCGGCGGGAGCCGCTACGGCGCCCGCCATCGAGCGTTCACTGCACCTCGTCGATGAATACGGCGATGTCGCCGTGATCCGCGCGGAGGCTGACGGCTACGCGCCGCAACTGATCGTCGTGGCCCGACATGATGACAGATGGCTGCTGCGGGAGGTACTCGACCTCGCGCAGCAGCCATCGTCGTAGTCGCACGACGCGACCCTGAACTACTCCGTCAGTTGTCAGATCCCCAGGTCGCCAGTGAAGTCCGCTTCTTCCAGACGCGACTTCACCGCGCCGAGGAAGCGTGCCGCATCGGCGCCGTCGATGATCCGGTGGTCGTAGGACAGCGCGAGATAGACGTACGAGCGCACCGAGATCGCATCCTTGCCGTCGACCTGGACGACACCGGGTCGCTTGACGACGGTTCCCGTGCCCAGGATCGCCGACTGCGGCAGGAAGACGACAGGCGTGTCAAAGAGCGCGCCGCGTGAGCCTGTGTTGGTAAGGGTGAACGTTCCTCCCGCGAGCTCGTCAGGCTTGAGCTTGTTCTCGCGGGTGCGCGCGGCCAGGTCGGCGATCTCGTGTGCGATCTGCGCGAGGTTCTTCGTCGCGGCATCCCGCAGCACCGGAGTGAGAAGCCCTCGTTCGGTGTCCACGGCGATCGAGAGGTTCTCCGTCGCGGGGTACACGATCGATCCCTCGTCCACCGTGGCGTTGATCACGGGGTAGGCCTGGAGAGCCTCCGCGGCGGCAAGCGCGAAGAAGGGCAGGAACGACAGCTTGTCGCCGGTCTTCTTCTGGAAATCGCCCTTGACGGCATCGCGGAACGACGCGAGCTTGGTCACGTCGACCTCGACGACGGTGGTCAGCTGCGCCGTCGACTGCATCGACGCGACCGCGCGCTCCGACAGCACCTTCCGCAGGCGCGACATCGGCTGCGTCGTGCCGCGAAGCTCGGAGACCTCGCGCGCGGCACGGGCAGGGGCCTGCGAGGCGGATGCAGGAGCAGTCGCCGACTCGGCGGCCGCGAGCACGTCCTCCTTCCGGATGCGTCCTCCTACGCCGGAGCCCTTCACCCTCGACAGATCCACACCCTTTTCCTGGGCGAGCTTCCGTACCAGCGGCGTGACGTAGGTCTTGCCCTCACCCTCACCCTCAGTCCCGGCGTCGGCGGCGGCCGCTTCGGTGACCTCGGAAGAGGTCGCCGGCGTCTCGGCCGTGCGGCTGGGTGCGGCGGGCTTCTCCGGCTCCGGCTGGGGCGTGCTCGCCTCGGGGGCGGGCTCGGCCTTCGGTGCGGGGGCCTCGGCGGGGGCCGGCGTCGACGCAGCCGCATCACCGATCCGGGCGAGGGTCGCGCCGACCGCGACGGTCTCGTCCTCCTGCACGAGGATCTCCTGGATGGTCCCGGCGACGGGGGAGGGGATCTCGGTGTCGACCTTGTCGGTCGAGATCTCCAGCAGCGGTTCATCCACCTCGACAGCGTCGCCGACGGACTTGAGCCAGCGGGTCACGGTGCCTTCGGTCACGCTTTCGCCGAGTTCGGGAAGCACGACGTCCTTGCCCTCACCCGAGGGTGCAGCATCCGCAGCCGGTGCCGCGGCGGGCGCGGGCTCTGCTGCGGGCGCAGTGGCCTCTGGCTCCGGAGCCGCAGGCTGCTCAGGCGCCGCCGCTTCCGCGGGCGCCTCCTGCGCAGGGGCATCCGAGGACGGCGCGGACGAACCGTCGCCGATCTTGGCCAGAATCGCCCCGACCTCGACGGTCTCGTCTTCGTCTACGAGAATCTCTTCGATCACGCCCGAGACGGGCGACGGGATCTCGGTGTCGACCTTGTCGGTCGAGATCTCGAGAAGCCCCTCATCGGCCTGAACCGTGTCTCCGACCTTCTTGAGCCAGCGGGTGACCGTTCCCTCGGTGACACTCTCGCCGAGTGCGGGGAGGACCACGGAAGTGCTCATCAGTTTGTCTCCTTCAGCATGCCGATGTCGTTTCCAGCTTAGTGATTCCCGTGGCAGCGTCGTCAGAGCGCGTGCAGCGGTTTGCCCGAGAGCATGAGGAGCGCTTCACCGAGCGCCTCGCTCTGGGTCGGGTGGGCGTGGATGAAGGGCGCAACGTCTTCGGGATGGGCGTCCCACCCGACGAGCAACTGGCCCTCCGTGATCAGCTCGCCGACCCGGTCACCCACCATGTGCACGCCCAGCACAGGGCCGTCGCGGCGGCGCACCACCCTCGCGAACCCGGACGTTCCGAGGATCTCGCTCTTCGCGTTGGCAGCTAGCGGAATCTCGGCGACCTGCACCGCGTCCTTGCCGAATCGTTCGATCGCCGCGGCCACCGTCAGGCCGACGGACGCGACCTCCGGGCTGGAGTAGGCGATGCGGGGAACCGTCGTGTCATCGAGGGGAGCCACCGACTGACCCGCAATGCGCTCTGCCACAGCAATGCCGTGGGCGAACCCACGGTGCGCCAGCTGAGGGCCGCGGACGATGTCCCCGACCGCCCACACATGCGGGGCGGTCGTGCGTAGCTCGGCATCCGTCACCACGAATCCGTCGCTCAGCTCGACGCCGGCATCCTCGAAGCCCAGACCGGACGTGCGAGGCATACGGCCCGCGGCGACGAGCACGACGTCGGCGGTGAGACTCGAGCCGTTCGAAAGGGCCACCGTCACCTCATCGGACCCGGCGATCACCTCGGTGGATGACACCCCGAGTGTCGCTTCGATCCCGCGCTTGCGGTAGGCACGCAGAAGCGCCGCACTACTGGCTTCGTCCTCTGCGGGCAGGAGGCGCGAGAGGGGCTCGACGATCGTGACCTCTGCCCCGAACGACCGCCAAAGGCTGGCGAACTCGACTCCGATCACTCCGCCGCCGAGAATCACGACCGAGTGCGGAACCTCTGCGAGTTCGAGCGCGGTATCACTACTGAGCACTCGCCCTCCCACAGGGACCTGGGGAAGCTCCCGGGATCGGCCCCCGGTCGCGAGGACGATGTCTGATCCGGTGAGAACACGTTCTCCGACACGGACGCGGCGATCGGGCTCGAGACGACCTTCGCCCGGCACTGTCACGACTCCGCGCGAAGAGAGCAGGCTCGTCAGTCCGGCGTGTTTCTTGCTCACGATGCGGCGTCGGTACTCGTGCACGGCAAGCATGTCGACGGACTCGAAGCTCGCCCGCACGCCATGGTGGTCCGCATGCCGAACGACATCCGCGACTTCACCGGCATGCAGGAGCGCCTTGGTGGGGATGCAGCCACGGTGCAGGCAGGTTCCGCCCACCTGGTCACGTTCGACGAGGGCGACCGTGCGACCGAGCTCTCGCGCGCGAAGTGCGGCGGCGTAGCCACCGGATCCGCCGCCGAGAACGACGACGTCGAATGCGTCCTCGCTCATCGCTGCGCCTCGCTGAGCACGAACTCGATGAGACTGCGGGTGGTGGCCGCGGTGGGGCCTTTGTCGGTGAATCCGAACGGGCCTCCTTTGTTCATGCCCACGCCGGCGATGTCGAGATGAACCCACGGGATGCGAGTGCCCGTGCCATCCGCGCTCTCCTGCGTTCCGACGAAGTGGCGCAGGAACAGGCCTGCGAACAGGGATCCGCCGGCGGGATCCCCGACCTTGGCGTTGCGCAGATCAGCGATGGGAGAGTCAAGTTCGTCGACCATGTGGTCGGGCAGCGGCATCTGCCAGGCCAGTTCGTCGACGCGGCCTGCTGCCGCCAGGTATCGAGCCACAGCATCGTCATCGCCCATCACTCCGGCGTGCCGTGTTCCCAGCGCGGTGGTGATCGCGCCCGTGAGCGTTGCCACATCGACGATCAGATCCGGATTCTCGCGACGTGCGGCAACGAGACCGTCAGCGAGGACGAGCCGGCCTTCCGCATCCGTGTTAAGTACTTCCACCGTGGTGCCGTCAGCGATCCTCAGGACATCACCCGGGCGCGTGGCCGTCCCCGAGGGCATGTTCTCGGCAAGGCACAGCCAGGCCGACACCCGCACGGGCGCCCCGAGTGCCGCGACGGCGCGCAGCACGGCCAGAACCGTCGCGGCGCCGCACATGTCGTACTTCATGTCGACCATGCCGGCAGCGGGCTTGAGCGACAGTCCACCGGAGTCGAACGCGATGCCCTTGCCCACGAGCGCGATATGGCGGGTCGCGTTATCCGGGGCATACTCCGCGCGCACGAGCCGCGGCGGCCGCGTCGAGCCTCGGCCGACGCCGAGGATTCCGCCGAATCCGTCGTCGGCGAGGGCGTTTTCGTCCCACACGCGCACCGTCGCGGGCAGGCCCGCCAGGAGCTCTTGTGCCATCGCGGCCATGTCAGCCGGTCCGAGCGCGGCGGCGGGAGTCGTCACCAGATCCTTCACCAGAGCGACGGCCTCGATCGCGGCGCGGACCTGGGCTGCGTCCTCGTCGGTGACCGCATGGGCACTGTGAACGGTGACGCGGGTGGCGCGAGGCTTGGGCTGTTCCTTCTTGAAGCTCGCGAAGCTGTAGCCGCCGAGTCCGGCGCCCTCGGCCGCGGCGAGTGTCGCCTCGAGCGTCGGGTGGAAGGGCGTCGCGACGGCGACGGTAGCGAACCCGGTGAGAGTGCGGCATCCGACACCCACGGCGTTCCGAACCGATGCCGCGTCCCGCTCGGAACCGGATCCGACAACGGCGAGCGGGGCCGTGAACAGCTGAGGGGCAGCGACGCGCGCATAGCTTCCGGTAGAGCCCGTGAAGCCGATCGACTCGAGGGTCTCGCGCAGGCCCGGAAGGGACGCCCAGTCGTCCCCGCTCGTGGCGGAAAGGAGCGGGATGACGATCAACACCGCCTCTGCGTCGTGTTCGGTTACCGGGGCTTCGCTGAATTCGACGACAGGACAGGCCATGACCTCATCCTAGGTCGGGGCCTGTTCGCTATGAGCGGCACGCGACGGGGCAGTCGACGTGAGCGCGCGCCTAGCATGGTGGCATGACTCTGTCGGTACCCGTCTACCACCGCGTCGCCAGCGCTCCGCCGGTGCCCGCCGGTTTGCCGTTGGTGATTGCACTGACCGGTTTCACGGACGCGGGATCCGCGGTGAGCAGGGTGATCTCGTACGTGCGGGAAGAGCTGGAGCCGACGCCGATCGCCGTGTTCGAGAACGACATCCTGCTCGACTACCGCGCCCGTCGCCCCGTGATCTCCTTCGAGCACGACCACCTCACCGACTACCGGCCGCCGCGGCTGGAGCTCTCACTCGTGCACGATTCGCTCGGTCAACCGTTCATCACGCTCACCGGCTATGAGCCGGACTTCGCGTGGGACACCTTTACGGCGGCAGTCCTCGACCTCGCGGCCGAACTCGAGGTCTCGAGCGTGACGTGGGTGCATGCCATTCCGATGCCCGTGCCCCACACCCGCCCGCTGGGAACGACCGTCAGCGGCACGCGGACCGAGCTGACGGCTGCGCACTCGGTGTGGCAGCCCGAAACGCAGGTACCGGCGACCGTAGGGCACCTCGTGGAGTACCGGTTCGCTGAAACGGGCGCGGATGTCGCGGGTTTCGTTCTTCTCGTCCCTCACTACCTCGCAGATACACAGTTCCCCGCAGCGGCGCTGGCTGCACTGGACAGCATCACGATCGCGACGGGCCTCGTCTTCGCCGGTGAAGAGCTGCGCGACGAGAATCGGGAGTACCTCGAGAAGGTTCAGGAGCAGGTGAGCGGCAGCGATGAACTGCAGCGAATGATCGAGTCCCTCGAGGAGCGCTACGACGCATATATGGCCGGCGCGACCAACGCGACGCCGATCATCCACACCGGCGACCTTCCGACGGCGGATGAGATCGCCGCCGAGCTGGAGCGTTACCTGGCAACCCGCCCCGCCGGCGACGACGACAAGGGCTGAACACCGCTCCCGCCACGAGCCGGTCGGTTGCGAGATTCCGGCGTCTGGGAATACGGGGATCAACGCCGCGGTTCTCTTCACAAGACGTTCGCGCAGGCCGGGGGAGTGGGCCGGGGAGCGCGGGCGGAGTATGAGACAATGGTGGTTCGACCCATTGTCACCCTGGCCGTGAGACGCCGTGGGACTTGACAAGGGTCTTACTAGCGTCCGAAACCAACAGCGCGGCAACAAGATCGCCGTGCGCTGAGAGGCGAAACGTGACCGCAAGCACGACATCCACCCGCACGCGCGCCAAGAAGGCCGAAGCGGACGAGCTGGCTCCCGAGATCGAGCGCGACGACGAGGTCGCGACGACGCCGGCCCGCAAGCGTCCGGCCGCCGCCAAGAAGCGTAGCGGCGCCGCGGGAGGCAAGGCCAACCCGAAGAAGGCAGGCGCGAAGAACTCAGACGACGAGTCGGACGAGATCGATGACGACGTCGAACTCGACGAAGCCGACATCGATAGCGACGACGACAGCACGGACGACGAATCATCCGACGCCGCGCCGTCCGACGACGCGGTCGATGCGCCCGAATCGAAGAACACCGCGGACGGCGACGACGATTCGGACGACGACGAGACGCCCGGTAAGCCTGTCTTCACCGAGCCGCTCCCGAGTGGCGCCATCGTCATCACCTCGAACGACGAGGATGACGTCCCGATCTATTCCACGCAGATCACCGGGGCCACTGCCGACCCGGTCAAGGACTACCTGAAGCAGATCGGCAAGGTTCCGCTGCTGAACGCGGCCGAAGAAGTCGAGCTGGCGATGCGCATCGAGGCGGGCTTGTTCGCCGAAGAGAAGCTGTCGAACATGAGCCCGGCCGAGAAGTCGAGCCAGCTCGGTCTGGACCTGCAGTGGATCGCGCGCGATGGTCAGCGCGCCAAGAGCCACCTGCTCGGCGCGAACCTGCGCCTGGTCGTGTCTCTCGCCAAGCGCTACACGGGCCGCGGGATGCAGTTCCTCGACCTCATCCAGGAGGGCAACCTCGGCCTCATCCGTGCCGTCGAGAAGTTCGACTATACGAAGGGCTTCAAGTTCTCCACGTACGCCACGTGGTGGATCCGTCAGGCGATCACGCGCGCCATGGCCGACCAGGCGCGCACCATCCGCATCCCGGTGCACATGGTCGAGGTCATCAACAAGCTCGCCCGCGTGCAGCGCCAGATGCTGCAGGACCTCGGTCGGGAGCCCACCCCCGAAGAACTCAGCCGCGAGCTGGACATGACTCCCGAGAAGGTCATCGAGGTGCAGAAGTACGGCCGCGAGCCGATCTCGCTGCACACCCCGCTCGGTGAGGACGGCGACAGCGAGTTCGGTGATCTCATCGAAGACACCGAGGCGGTCGTGCCGGCGGATGCCGTCGGATTCACGATGCTGCAGCGTCAGCTCGAGTCGCTGCTGGATTCCCTGTCCGAGCGTGAGGCGGGTGTCATCCGCATGCGCTTCGGGCTCGGTGACGGTCAGCCCAAGACGCTCGACCAGATCGGCGACACGTTCGGCGTGACCCGGGAACGGATCCGACAAATCGAGTCCAAGACGATGGCCAAGCTTCGCCACCCGTCGCGGTCGCAGTCGCTGCGGGACTATCTGGAATGACCGGCGTCGCCAACGAGGGCAAAGCGCTCGAAGTCGAGATCGACGGCGCGCGCTATCGGCGGATTCCGATCCGCACGCGCGTGGTGATGCCCGGCGATGACCTGGATGACATCATCCGCGAGTACGCCCTCGAGTACGCCGCAACGGGCGACACCCTGTTCGTCACCGAGAAGATCGTCGCCATCACTCAGGGGCGTTCGTTCGCCGTCGAGGACATCGAGCCGCGCAAGCTTGCGCGATTCCTGTCGCGGTACGTGACGCGAACGCCCTACGGAATCGGCCTCGGCATGCCCGAGACCATGGAGATGGCCCTGCGCGAGTGCGGCACGCCGCGCATCCTGTTCGCCGCGGCGGTCTCGGCAGTGACGAAGGCGTTCGGGCGTTCCGGCGACTTCTACCGGATCGCCGGTGACCGGGCTCGCGCGATCGACGGTCCGACAAGCGGCACGATCCCCCCGTACAACAGCGCTGTCGTGCTCGGCCCGGAGCGCCCTCGAGACGTCGCGCACCACCTGAAGGGTCTGCTCCCCGAGGGCGTTGAGGTGGCCATCGTCGATATCAACGACCTCGGCGGGAACATCCTCGGCTCGACCCTGTCGAAGGCAGAGGAGAAGACGCTGCTCGCGGTGCTGCGCGATAACCCCCTGGGCCAGGGACACCAGTCCACGCCCCTCGGTATCGTTCGCTCCGCCTGAGGGTCAGAACCCGATCGCAGCGCGGTAGCGAGGTTTGTGCCCGGTGCGGATGCCGGTGACGCTCGGCTTGTTCTCGTACACCCCGGCGGCCCAATTGCCCTCCACCAGCACCGGACCTGTCGGTGACACGACGATGTCCCAGCCGACGTACCGCACGGTGGGGACGACCCGCGCGACCTCGTCGATGAAGGCGGTCACGTCGTCGAGCATCGGCAGGACGAAGTCCGCAATGCGCTCTCCGGTGTCGGGGTGGAACTCGTGCACGTGTCCGTGTGAGTCGTAGCCGGGGCCCAGTGCCCTTCCGTGGTCGTCGAGCATCGAGTAGAACCCTCCGAAGCTCATCTGGTCGCTGACGGCACCGCGCCCGAACTTCTGGGCCATGGCGAGGATGTGTGTCCGCTCGCCGTCGAAGAACGTTGTCACTCGCGTCGTGTTGACGGTGCCCGGGCAGAACGACGCCAGCGTCGGATGCTGCGTGATGACCTCCTCGGCCAAGAGTTCGCCGCGCTCGAGCAGGCCGCGGTGAAACATCGTCCAGTCCGTCACGTCTTCGGCGTGGTAGCGGTGCACGCCGGACCCGGCTTGACCGATCGGCTCCTTCACGACAACGGTTCCGTTGCGCTCGACGAAATCGCGCAGTTCCGCCGCGTTCTCCGGCGTGATGGTCATCCACTCACGGCGAAGGAACGGAGCGAACGTCCGGTTGAACGCGATCTTGTCGTGAAAGAGAGCGCGAAAGCGAGGATCGTCGTAGCGCTGCGAGAGCTCGTTGGACACCGGGTGCGTCATGTATGTCGCGCGTTCTTCGCGATTGAGAATCGCGAAGTCATAGTCGACGTAGTCCTGGAAACCGACCTGCCGCACGCCAGCTGACCAGAGCATGTCGGCGAGGATCGCCGGAGTCCATTTGTCATGCTCCTGGGCGGTTTCGCGCGCACGCTGCCACAGGGCCCGGATGTCTATGCGCCGGGCACGCGCAGCCCGATAGCGCATCCGCGTCCGCGGATCGAGCGAAGCCATTCAGTCAGCGCTGAGGCGGTGGGTCTCGTCGTGCCAGCTCGTGGCCACCTCGCGGAGCTTCTCTTCGTAGCGACGTCCGTGGTGTGCGCAGAACAGCAATTCGCTACCGTTGACCTCGGCGGCGATGTAGGCCTGAGCTCCGCACGAGTCGCAGCGGTCGGCGGCGGTCAGACGGCTCTCGATGACGTCGATTTCTGCGGGGGAAACGGTAGCCATGGTCATGCCTCCTCGGTGCGTCACTCCTGGCGGTGTCATGACATACAACCACGGGGATGTTTCGGGTATGCCGTGAACGGGTCACATTTCGCTGAGCGCGTACGACGCTCGGGGCCGCCGCGTGGCTCCCGGCGGTGGGGTGCGGGCGACGTAGTCTGAACGATTGTGACCGCCGAATACTCCGCCCATCACCTCCAGGTGCTCGAGGGACTGGAGGCCGTCCGCAAGCGCCCCGGGATGTACATCGGATCCACCGACTCTCGGGGCCTGATGCATTGCTTGTGGGAGATCATCGACAACTCGGTCGATGAGGCTCTCGCCGGTCACGGCTCGACGATCGAGATCGTGCTGCACGCCGACGGGAGCGTCGAGGTGCGCGATCGCGCGCGCGGCATCCCCGTTGACATCGAACCGCGCACCGGATTGTCGGGCGTCGAGGTCGTCTTCACGAAACTCCACGCGGGCGGGAAGTTCGGTTCCGGCTCGTACAGCGCATCCGGTGGCTTGCACGGCGTCGGGGCATCCGTCGTGAACGCATTGTCGGAGCGCCTCGATGTCGAGGTCGACCGGGGCGGCAAGACGTGGGCGATGTCCTTCCACCGCGGTGAACCGGGGGAGTTCGCGGGCCCGTCACCGGATGCGGCGTTCACGCCCTTCGAGAAGAGCTCGACGCTGCGCGTGGTCGGCAAGACCCCCAAGGGGGTGACCGGAACGCGCATCCGCTACTGGGCCGACCGTCAGATCTTCACTCGTGACGCCGCGTTCTCACTCGAGGATCTGCAACAGCGTGCCCGGCAGACCGCGTTCCTCGTTCCGGGGCTGGCCATCACGATCACCGACGAGCGTGATCCCGAGGCGCCCGTGACAACGGAGTACCGTTTCGACGGCGGCATCTCGGAGTTCGCGGAGTTCCTCGCCCCGGACGCGGCAGTGACCGATACGTGGCGACTGCAGGGCACCGGGACATTCACCGAGACCGTGCCGGTTCTGCAGTCATCCGGCGCCATGGTGCCGACCGAACTCGAACGGTCGTGCGAGGTCGACGTCGCGGTGCGTTGGGGCACCGGATACGAGACCACGATGCGCTCATTCGTGAACATCATCGCGACGCCGAAGGGCGGAACGCACCAGCAGGGTTTCGAGGCAGGCGTGATGAAGGTCATCCGCGCGCAGGTGGAGCAGAACGCGCGCCGCCTGAAAGTCGGCAATGACAAGCTCGACAAGGACGACATTCTCGCGGGCTTGACTGTCGTGCTCACCGTGCGGGTGCCCGAACCGCAGTTCGAGGGCCAGACCAAAGAGGTGCTCGGGACACCGGCAGTTCGCCAGATCGTCTCGAACGTCGTCGCACGCGAGTTGACCGCGAGGTTCACGTCGTCCAAGCGAGACGACAAGGCGCAGACCTCGCAGCTGCTGGAGAAGGTCGTCGCCGAGATGAAGGCGCGGATATCCGCTCGCGCCCACAAGGAGACGCAGCGGCGCAAGAACGCCCTGGAATCGTCGTCGCTTCCTGCCAAACTCGTGGACTGCCGCTCCAACGATGTCGGGGACTCAGAGCTGTTCATCGTCGAGGGCGACTCGGCGCTGGGCACCGCCAAGCTCGCGCGAAACAGCGAATATCAGGCGTTGCTCCCGATCCGCGGAAAGATCCTCAACGTGCAGAAGGCGTCGATCAGCGACATGCTCTCGAACGCGGAGTGCGCGTCGATCATCCAGGTGATCGGCGCCGGCTCAGGACGATCCTTCGACATCAGCACCGCGCGTTACGGCAAGGTCATTCTGATGAGTGATGCCGACGTGGACGGTGCCCACATCCGAACACTGCTGCTCACGCTGTTCTTCCGCTACATGCGCCCGCTCATCGAGGAAGGCCGGGTGTTTGCCGCGGTGCCGCCGCTTCACCGCGTGGTGGTGCGCCACCCGGGTGCGAAACCGAACGAGACGATCTACACCTACAGCGAGGCGGAGCTGCACGCGCTGCTGAGCCGACTGACGAAGGCCGGCCGTACCTGGCAGGAACCCATCCAGCGCTACAAGGGTCTCGGAGAGATGGACGCGGAGCAGCTGGCCACGACCACGATGGATCGCGCTGGCCGTACCCTGCGGCGCGTGCGGGTGCAGGATGCCGAGTCCGCCGCATCCGTGTTCGAACTGCTCATGGGCAACGACGTCGCGCCGCGGCGTGAGTTCCTGATCGATTCCGCCGATCGGCTTGCTCGCGAGCGCATCGACGCCTGAGCGCGGTTGCTGAGCGCGGTCGCTGAGCGCGTTGCTGAGTGTCTCTGATCGCCGTCACTGGTCGGGTCCTGAGCGCCAGCCCGGTCGTCATCGCACGACGGTGCCGATCGCGGTGACACCCGCCTCGAGCGCGACGCCGGATGCGTCACGCTTGGCGCCCGCGGGGGGAAGTGTTCGCGGAGCACCGTCTTGTGCCACCGCCCGCGGATCGGAGCCCGCCCATGCCAGCACCAATCGATCCTCGCCCTTGAGGAAGCGATGTGCCCGGACGCCGCCGGTCGCACGCCCCTTCGGAGGAAACTCTGTGAGCGCGGAGACCTTTCCGGAACTGGCGTCGGCACCTGCCAGAGCCCCGGCGCTTCCGGCCACGGTCACCACGACGGCATCACCTGTCTGCGACGCCGGGACCACCGAGAAGCCGATGACGCTGGCGCCGGAGGCGAGCCGGATGCCTGCCATGCCACCTGCGGCACGTCCCTGCGTCCGCACCGTGCCGGCGTCGAACCGCAGCAGCTGTGCGTCATCGGTGACGAACAGCAGTTCGGCGTCATCCGGTGCCAGCGCTCCGCCGACGACCACGTCACCGGGCTTGAGCGCGATGATCTCAATCTCATCGCGGGCAGCGATCTCGGTGGGCAGGACCCGCTTGACGACGCCTTGAGCGGTACCCAGGGCGAGCGGGATCGTGCCCTCGAGCGGGACGAGAGCGACGACGTGCTCGCCGCCTGACAGTCCGAGGTACTGATCTGCCCGGGTTCCGGCTGCCAGATGCACGGCGTTGCCCGGCACGGACGGGAGGTCGACGGGGGTGAACCGGACGAGCCGCCCGCGGGTGGTGAGCGCGCCGAGGTGTCCGCGGGTGGTGGCGTCTCCGACGCTTCGAATCGCGTCGTGCTTCGATCGGCGGGTGGGCGAGACGATTCCTTGGCCGGGCGCGCCCTCGTCCAGGTCAGCGCGGACCATACGCCCGGTTGCCGAGAGGAAGACACGGCATGGGGTGTCGGCGATCTGTAGATCGACCGGCTTCTTCGAACTCGACCGCGGTGTGACCGGACCGCCGTTGAGCAGGAGAGTGCGGC
This sequence comes from Microbacterium sp. bgisy207, assembly GCF_057706855.1. NCBI lineage: Bacteria > Bacillati > Actinomycetota > Actinomycetes > Micrococcales > Microbacteriaceae > Microbacterium > Microbacterium sp. bgisy207. The sequence goes on along the minus strand of NZ_JBYIPB010000003.1, from coordinate 121,009 downwards.
GCGGCGTCCCGAACGCTTCGGCGGCGGCATCCAGCTCCGTCGCCACCTGTGCGCGGATCAGGCGATCGCTCGCAAGCAACGCCTCGAGCTCGGCGATCTCCGCCTTGAGCGCGTCGCGCTCCTGCTCGAGTTCGATGCGGGAGAACCGCGTGAGTCGCCGCAGTCGCAGCTCGAGGATGTACTCCGCCTGGGGCTGCGAAAGGTCGAAGACCTCCATCAGGCGAGTACGCGCCTGCTCGCCGTCGTCGGAGCCGCGGATCACCTGGATGACCTCGTCGATGTCGACGATGGCGATCAGCAGGCCCTCGACCAGGTGCAGCCGCTCACGCCGCTTGCCGAGTCGGTGCCGACTGCGCCGCGTCACGACCTCGATTCGGTGACCGACGTAGACCTCGAGCATCTCCTTGAGCCCGAGCGTCTGCGGTTGCCCCTCGACGAGAGCGACGTTGTTGATGCCGAAGGAGTCTTCGAGCGGTGTGAGACGGTACAGCTGTTCGAGGACCGCATTCGGATCGAAGCCCGTCTTGATACCGATGACCAGCTGCAGACCGCGGTGACGATCCGTCAGGTCAGTGACGTCGGCGATTCCCTGCAGCTTCTTCGAAGTGACGGCATCCTTGATCTTCTCGATGACGCGCTCGGGCCCCACGAGGTAGGGCAGCTCGGTGACGACGAGCCCTGTCCGCCGTGGCCCGAGGGACTCGATCGACACCTTTGCGCGGGTGCGGACGGAGCCGCGGCCTTTCGTGTAGGCATCCTTGACGCCCTCGAGGCCGACGATGATGCCCCCGGACGGGAAGTCGGGCCCGGGGACGAACTCCATGAGGTCCTCGACGCTCGCGTCGGGGTGTTCGAGCAGATGCACGGCAGCCGCGACCACTTCGATGAGGTTGTGCGGTGCCATGTTGGTGGCCATGCCCACGGCGATCCCCGAGGCTCCGTTGACCAGGAGGTTCGGGAACGCGGCGGGAAGAACGGCGGGCTGTTGAAACTGCCCGTCGTAGTTCGGGATGAAGTCGACGACGTCCTCGTCGAGGTTCTCCGTCAGCGCGAGCGCCGGCGCAGCGAGCCGCGCCTCGGTGTATCGGGGCGCCGCCGGCCCGTCGTCGAGGGAGCCGAAGTTGCCGTGGCCGTCCACAAGGGGCACGCGCAGGGAGAACGGCTGTGCCAGACGCACAAGCGCGTCGTAGATCGCGGCGTCGCCGTGGGGGTGAAGCTTCCCCATCACCTCGCCGACCACGCGCGAGCTCTTGACATGGCCGCGATCGGGGCGAAGCCCCATGTCAGCCATTTGGAAGAGAATGCGGCGCTGCACGGGCTTCAGGCCGTCACGCGCATCCGGCAACGCGCGCGAGTAGATGACCGAGTAGGCGTACTCGAGGAACGAGCCCTGCATTTCGGCCGCGACGTCGACATCCTCGATCCGCTCGGTGACCTCGGCGGGTGTGGTGGGACGGGAAGACGGCATGACGAAACCTCGAGCGCTCGGATGGACGCACCTCGGCCCCCCGCGAAAGGGGCGCGTGGGAGACTGGCTTGGATGCCGATCACACTACCTGCGCACTCGCCGAGAACCCGGAGCCTCACCGGCGTCGTCCCTGAGATGTTCCGGTCACTGCAGGGCGCAGGCGACTGGCTCCGCCCCGCGCGAAGCGCCATCCTTGTGATGCTCGACGGGGTGGGAGCGGCGCAGCTGCGCGCGCGTGCGGGACACGCACGGTTCCTTGCGAGCCTTGCCGGTCCGCGTGAGATCGCCCGCACGACCTTTCCCTCGACGACGGCCAGTGCGCTCACGACGCTGCTGACCGGCACCGATCCCGGAGCGCATGGCATGGTCGGATACCGCGTCCGTGTGCCGGAAACGGGCCGCATCGCGAATCTGCTCCACGGGTGGGAGGACGGCGACCTGCCGGATGACTGGCAGCGCGCCGTGCCGCTCACCCGGTCGCCGTCCGGGACGGGGTCCGCGTACGTCGTTTCGAAGCCGGACTTCGCGACGACGGGCTTCACCCGCGGCACGACCGACGGCGCCGAGTTCATCGGGGTTTCCGACGTCGGGGAACGGATCGCGCGGGCTGGTGCCGTCGCCGCGCAGCATCCGGGGAGCTTCATCTACCTCTATGTCCCCGAGCTCGACGGAATCGGGCATCGCGTCGGCTGGGAGTCGGCGGCCTGGACCGATGAGCTGGAGCGCGTGGACGGGGCGCTGCGTGACCTCGTACGCGCAGCGCCTCAGGCGGGTGTCCTGATCACCGCGGATCACGGCATGGTCGATGTCTCGGCGCACCGTCACGTGCTCCTCGACGACGGAGACGCCCGGTTGGAGGGCGTCGCGCAGATCGCGGGGGAGCCCCGAATGCTGCACCTCTACACCCATCCCCAGTCTGCGGATGCGGTGGCGGGAGTGTGGCGTGCGGCCGAGGGGGAGCGAGCCTGGGTCATGACCCGCGGCGAAGCGATCGCGTCGGGCGTGTTCGGGACCGTCGACGAGAGCGTGGCGCCACGGATCGGCGATGTGCTCATCGCCGCCAGGGCGCGCGTCGCATACTACGACAACCGCCTCGCCGACACATCAGCGCAACGCATGGTTGGCCAGCACGGATCGCTGACCCTCGACGAAGCGGTCGTGCCGCTTCTTCGCGCGGGCGCCTACGCCGGCTGACGCCTACTCATCGGATCGGGCACCGAAGACGATCTCATCCCAGGTCGGAAGAGATGACCGACCACGTCGACGCGACGATGAAAGCTGAGTGGCCTCGAGGTCAGCAGGCTCTTCTTCCGCCACGGGTGCGGGCGGCGTCGTTGTCTCGTCATAGCCCGGCTCGAGCGCGTCGAACAGCGCAACTGGCGCGCGTTCGGCATCCTCGGCCGCGGCGTCCGGAGCCGCTTCCCGCTGTCCGCGCCGGCGACGCAGGGCTTCGAGAAGATCGGCGGTCTCGGGAGAGGTCGTCACGACGGGGTCTGCGGCGCGCTTTGTCGCAGCCTCCCGGACGGCGGCGCTCGCCCGTTCGGGTGTGCGCTCGGCGGGACGCTCGTTCTCCCGTGCCTGCTCGTCGTCCCGGCGCGGTCCGAACGCACCGGAATCGAAGCGCGAATCGTCTTTGGACGGCGACGGGTCCAGCGCGCGAAGCCGGGGGATGAGGCCCTCCGGCAGCGCTCCCTGCCTCGACAGCTGGGTCGCGTCCGCGTTGAGCGGAGACAGCGTCGTGCGGCGGGGGTCAAAGCTCCACCGCGCGTCGCGCTCGACCTCGCCGGTTCGGAATTCGAGCTTGATCACCCAGCCGGTCGTGTCCTTCCAGCTGCTCCACCGTTCGGCGACTGCGCCTGCCTCGGCGAGCTTGGCGCGAACGGCGGCGCCGAATGTGGACTCACCGTCGGGTTCCAGCTCCGCGGACACGAGCACGGGGACAGCGAGCGCCTGGGCGAGCACGTGCTCACGTTCAGCGAGCACGGGGCCCTCGAACCGGCGCACGTCCTCGACTCGCGCACCGAGAAGCTCGGCGACTTCCTCGGCGCTGAGGCCGGCGCGAATCTGGGTCTGGATGTCACGCGGACTGGGCCTGGCCGCGGTGGCGTCGGCATCGCGCGCACGGCGTGCCCGGCGCACCTCGAATGCCAGCGCGTCATCGAGCGCGAGCGTGAACCTGTCGCCCGACTCCGTGGCGAGGATGAGCTGATCGTCTTCCGTCGCGATGACTTTGAGCTGTTCCATCCCCCACTCCTTCCGTGCCGCTTCGGCGTGTCGGCCCCATGCTGACACACCGGCCGGCTGCCCAAGGGAATATCCGTCGCGCGCCGTCGGTTTCGTTCACGTCGGCGCACGGTGCGAGCATTTGCGAAATCCGCATCCGTCGTGCAAACTATCGCCGCCCACCGCGGCCCCGCAGCACCGCACCACAGCATCACGTAACGGAAGTAGAGATCCCCAGGAATGGCCACCGACTACGACGCCCCCCGCAAGAGCGACGACGACAGCGAGTCCATCGAGGCGCTCAAGGAGCGGGTCCCCGACAAGATGTCGGGTTCGGTCGACGTCGATGACTCGGACAACCCGTCCGGCTTCGAATTGCCCGGCGCGGATCTCTCCGACCTCGAACTCGACGTCGTCGTGCTGCCCCCGCAGCAGGACGAGTTCACCTGCGCGAGCTGCTTCCTGGTGAAGCACCGGTCACAGGTCGACCACGAAGAGGCCGTGGGGATCATCTGCAAGGAGTGCGCGGCCTGACCGAAGGTCGCGCCCCGGTACGGGCTCTCTAGTGGGGCGATCTCGCATATCGGATCGCGGCCGCGAGCCGGTCCGGCGTCCGACTTGAGATGACCCATGCGCGCGCGGGATCGTCGGGGTCGACAACGGGAACGACGACAACACCGTCGATGCCTCCGCGGATCAGGTGCCACGCCGTTGCATCCAAGCCGGGCCCGCGTGCCAGCCTCGCGTCTTCGCCCGTGAGGGCGACGGGTTCACCCAGGAAGTGTGCGGCGATCCACGCACGGCCCGCGCGCACGCGTCCGTCAGAAACGCGGACTACGGGACTCAGCCACACCAGAACGGCGATCGCCAGAATCCCGACCGCGGCCCCGACGATGAGCGCGACTGTCGTGTCGATGGGAGCCAGAACGAGCGCGGCCATCGGGGCGAGGACCGCCGCCGAGACGATCACCCACAATGACGGCCCCAACCGTTCCTGGTAGACAGCTGCGGTCTGGACTCTCGTGGTCGCCATCGTGTTCTGCACTACCCTCGTTGCGTGACCCCATCCGTGGACATCCCCATTATCGCCGCCCACCTGCCGACATACAGCCACCCCGGTGACGCGGGCGCGGATCTGATCGCCGCGGAGGCCGTTCGCCTTGAGCCGGGGGAGCGGGCGCTGGTGGGCACGGGCGTGCGTATCGCGCTGCCCGAGGGGTACGCGGCGTTCGTCGTACCGCGCAGCGGGCTCGCGGCCAAGCACGGCATCACAGTTGTCAACGCGCCCGGCACTGTCGATGCCGGTTACCGCGGTGAGATCAAGGTGTGTCTGCTCAACACTGACTCGCGTGACGCGTATGAGATCGCCGTCGGGGACCGCATCGCGCAGATGATCGTGATGCCCGTGACCGTCGCGCGGTTCGTCCCCGTGGAGCAGCTGCCCGAGAGTGTGCGCGGTGAGGGCGGTTTCGGCTCGACCGGTTACGTCGGCGGTACCGTTGACGGCATGGAACGGAGTGCGCAATGACGGAGCAGATCGACGGTCAGGCCGCCGAAGGGGCAGCAGACGGCGCCGAGAAGGATGCCAAGTCCGCTCCGGCCGACCGTGAGCAGTCGGGGCCTTTCGACGAAGCTGAGGCCCGCGCCGTTCGCCCCTACATCGACCTCGGCGCGGTCAAGATCCTGCCGCGGGAGGGGTTGAACCTGCGCCTGGAGGTGGAGGAACAGACCAAGCGCATCGTCGCTGTCGGTCTCGACTACGCCGGCTCGACCCTTCAGGTCCAGGCGTTCGCGGCTCCTCGGTCGACGGGCCTGTGGAACGAGACCCGGGAGCAGATCCGAGCTCAGATCCGCCAGCAGGGCGGGCGCGTCGAGGAGCGCCAGGGTGCGCTCGGACCGGAGCTGCTGGCCGAGGTGCCGGTCATCGCCGGCACGGATCCCTCGGCAGGAACGCGCATCGCGCGTTTCGTGGGTGTCGACGGACCTCGGTGGTTCCTGCGCGGGGTCATCGGCGGTGCGGCGGCGACGGACATCGATGCTGCCGCTCAGGTCGAAGACCTCTTCCGCTCGATCGTCGTCGTACGGGGCACGACACCCATGCCCCCTCGTGACCTGATTCCGCTGCGGATGCCGGCCACACCGGGCAACGCGTGAACACCGGCGGCGAACGCGAACAGGCCCCGGCGCACGAACCGGGCAGTGCTCAGCCGGTCTCCGGCGACGAGCAGCCCCGAGTCTCGGATGCCGTGAGCGCCGCTCTCGGCGAGGCTGCGCGTCGGGCAGGCCTGGATCCGGCGCAGGACGTGACCGCGCGGCGCGCGGTATGGGCCGCCATCGGAGGCTGGCGCGGCATCCTCGAGTCGGTGCTGCCGAGCCTCGCGTTCCTCGTGCTCTACACGCTCACTAGTGAGCTGCTGCTCGCGCTGGGGGTGTCTGTCGGATTGGCAGTCGTGTTCACGGCCGTGCGCCTCATCGCCCGTTCTTCCGTCAACGCCGCGCTCGGGGGATTGATCGCTGCCGCGGCCGCCGCGGCGCTTGCTCTGTGGACCGGCCGGGCCGAGGACAATTTCGTCCTCGGTTTCATCACCAACGGGGTGTACGGATCGGCGTTCCTGGTGTCGGCTCTGGTCGGTTGGTCACTCATCGGCCTTGCCGTGGGCTTCCTCATGGGGGAGGGGACGGCATGGAGACGCGATCCGCGCAAGCGCCGGGTCTTCTTCTGGCTCGCGATCGCGTGGGCGGCGCTGTTCGCGGCTCGTCTGATCGTCCAATTGCCGTTCTACTTCGCCGGGGACGTGACCGCGCTCGGGACGACGAAGCTGCTGATGGGCATCCCGCTGTTCGCGCCCCTCATCGCGGTCACCTGGCTCGTCGTGCGCGTGCTGTATCCGAGTCGGACCGAGTGATAGGATTTATCTCGACGTCAAGATACTTTTCTCTCCCAGGCGAGTAAGGCTCACCTTGCTGGCAGGCCTTGGGGGGGACGAACAAGATGGGGAGCGCACGGCTGCCCGCCTCCGCCGACGAAGGAGCACACATGTCCACCGTTGACAGCTTCGGTGCCAAGAGCACACTGACAGTCGGGGAGACCGACTACGAGATTTTCCGGATCGACTCCGTCGCCGGATACGAGAAGCTTCCGTTCAGCCTCAAGGTTCTTCTGGAGAACCTGCTGCGCACCGAAGACGGTGCGAACGTCACGAAGGAACAGATCGAAGCACTCGGTTCCTGGGACCCGAACGCGGAGCCCGACACCGAGATCCAGTTCACGCCGGCGCGCGTCGTGATGCAGGACTTCACCGGAGTTCCCTGCATCGTCGACCTGGCCACCATGCGCGAGGCCGTTGCCGAACTCGGCGGCGACCCGGCGAAGATCAATCCTCTCTCGCCTGCGGAGATGGTGATCGACCACTCCGTCATCGCCGACCTGTTCGGTACGCCGAACGCGCTCGAGCGTAATGTCGAGATTGAGTACGAGCGCAACGGCGAGCGGTACCAGTTCCTGCGCTGGGGGCAGACGGCGTTCGACGACTTCAAGGTGGTTCCTCCCGGCACCGGCATCGTGCACCAGGTGAACATCGAGCACCTGGCCAAGGTCGTATACGACCGCGAGGTCGGTGGCGTCCTTCGCGCCTACCCCGACACCTGCGTCGGCACCGACTCGCACACCACGATGGTCAACGGCCTCGGCGTTCTTGGCTGGGGAGTCGGCGGTATCGAGGCCGAGGCCGCGATGCTCGGCCAGCCCGTGTCGATGCTCATCCCGCGCGTCGTGGGATTCAAGCTCACCGGTTCGATCCCGGCGGGCGTAACGGCAACCGACGTTGTTCTGACGATCACAGACATGCTCCGCAAGCACGGCGTTGTCGGAAAGTTCGTCGAGTTCTACGGTGAGGGCGTCGCATCGGTGCCGCTTGCCAATCGCGCGACGATCGGCAACATGAGCCCCGAGTTCGGCTCCACTGCGGCGATGTTCCCGATCGATGACGTGACGCTCGAGTACCTCCGGCTCACGGGCCGGGACGAGCAGACCGTCGCGCTCGTCGAGGCATACGCGAAGCTGCAGGCGATGTGGCACGACCCCGCGCGGGAGCTCGTCTTCAGCGAGTACATGGAGCTCGATCTGGGTACGGTCGTGCCGTCCATCGCGGGCCCGAAGCGCCCGCAGGACCGCATCCTGCTGTCGGAGGCGAAGGCCCAGTTCCAGAAAGACATTCTGAACTACGCCACGCCGACGTCGTCCGAGTCGATCGTCGACCTCGAGTCCCAGGGTTCGTTCCCGGCATCCGACCCGGGCGGCGAGCCCGGCGACGAGGACAGCCACACGCACGAGGTCCTCATCTCGTCCGGTGGCCCGGAGGCCGCATCCAAGCCGGTCAAGGTGACGACCCCGGAAGGTCAGAGCTACGTTCTGGACAATGGCGCCGTGACGCTCGCGGCGATCACATCGTGCACCAACACGTCGAACCCCTCCGTCATGCTCGCTGCCGGTCTGCTTGCGAAGAAGGCTGTCGAGAAGGGTCTGACGCGTAAGCCGTGGGTCAAGACGACCCTGGGACCCGGCTCAAAGGTGGTCACCGACTACTACGAATCCTCTGGCCTGGACAAGTCGCTCGAGGCGCTCGGCTTCTACACCGTCGGTTACGGCTGCACCATCTGTATCGGCAACTCCGGTCCGCTGATCGAAGAAGTCTCGACCGCGATCAACGACCACGACCTCGCGGTGACGGCAGTCCTGTCCGGCAACCGGAACTTCGAAGGCCGGATCAGCCCCGACGTGAAGATGAACTACCTCGCTTCGCCTCCGCTCGTCGTCGCGTACGCCCTCGCCGGCTCCATGAACTTCGACTTCGAGACAGATCCGCTCGGCAAGGACAAGGACGGAAACGATGTCTTCCTGAAGGACATCTGGCCGACCACCGAGGAAGTGCAGTCCGTGATCGATTCCTCGATCTCACGGGAGCAGTTCATCAAGCAGTATGCGACCGTGTTCGACGGCGACGAGCGTTGGCGCAGTCTTCCGACGCCGGATGCCGCCCAGTTCGAGTGGGACCCGAACTCGACCTACGTGCGCAAGGCGCCGTACTTCGACGGCATGAAGATGGAGCTGACCCCGGTCTCCGACATCCGCGGCGCGCGCGTCATGGCCACGCTCGGCGACTCGGTCACGACGGACCACATCAGCCCCGCCGGGAACATCAAGGCGGGCACCCCCGCCGCCCAGTACCTGACCGAGCACGGCGTCGCGCAGAAGGACTTCAACTCCTACGGGTCCCGGCGTGGAAATCACGAAGTGATGATTCGCGGAACCTTCGCGAACATCCGACTCAAGAACGAGTTGGTGGCGGCCGTCAACGACGGCCAGATCGTCGAGGGCGGCTACACCCGCGACTTCACCAAGCCGGGCGGGCCGCAGTCCTACATCTACGACGCCTGCATGAACTATCAGGCTCAGGGGATCCCGCTCGTCGTCCTCGGCGGCAAGGAATACGGGTCGGGGTCGTCGCGCGACTGGGCGGCCAAGGGCACCAATCTCCTCGGCGTGAAGGCCGTCATCACCGAGAGCTTCGAGCGCATCCACCGCTCCAACCTCATCGGGATGGGAGTTGTGCCGCTGCAGTTCCCGGCCGGCGAGAGCTGGAAGTCGCTCGGGCTGGACGGCACCGAGATCATCAGCATCACCGGCCTCGAGCAGCTCAATGAGGGCGTGACGCCCAAGACGGTGCACGTGACCGCGGAGCCGAGCGAGTTCTCCCCGGAGGGCAAACAGACGATCGAGTTCGACGCCATCGTACGGATCGACACGCCGGGAGAAGCGGACTACTACCGCAACGGCGGGATCCTCCAGTACGTGCTGCGGTCGCTCGTCTGACGCTGCGCCCCCGCGATCGCGCCAGGCGTGCGGGGCGGAATCGAAACACCGTGGTGCTCGATCCCGCCCCGCAGCCGGTCGATAGACTTGCCAGACGTCATCGGATGTGCGGTGGCGGCCGACGGGAGGAGTGAGATGGCTCTGCTGCCCACGATCCGCTCGCCGCGGGATCTGGATGCTCTGACGACAGACCAGCTTGCAGATCTCGCCGCAGAGGTGCGCGCGTTCCTCATCGAGAACGTCGCCCGCACGGGCGGTCATCTGGGTCCGAACCTGGGTGTCGTCGAGTTGACGATCGCGCTTCACCGCGTCTTCTCGTCGCCGGATGACCCCATCATCTTCGACACCGGACACCAGTCGTACGTGCATAAGCTGCTCACGGGTCGGCAGGACTTCTCGCACCTGCGCAGTCGCGATGGCCTTGCCGGCTATCCGCAGCGATCGGAGAGCGAGCACGACGTCGTCGAGTCCTCCCACGCGTCGAGTTCGCTCAGCTGGGCGGATGGCATCTCCCGGGCCTTCGCGCGCACCGGGCGTCGCGACCGGCATGTTGTGGCAGTGGTGGGGGACGGCTCCCTCACAGGTGGCATGACGTGGGAAGCGCTCAACAACATCTCCGACGACAATGACCGCAACCTGGTGATCGTCGTCAACGACAATGGCCGCTCGTACGCGCCGACCATCGGCGGCATGGCGCGCTACCTGAACCGCGTGCGCACGGCATCCAGCTACGAGACGCTCCGTCGCCGCTCCGACCGCCTCTCGAGCCGGCTCGGCCCCGCCGCTCGCGCCTTCTACCGGGGAGTACGCGGGGGGACGCGCGGCTTCCTCTCGCGCTTCACCAACAACGAGGCTCTCTACTCGAATCTCGACATCAAGTACCTTGGACCGGTCGACGGCCACGACCTGCCGATGCTGCTCGAGACCTTGGAGCTCGCGAAGGAGCACGGCGCACCGGTGATCGTGCACGCGATCACCGAGAAGGGCCGCGGCTACGAACCTGCCCTCCGCGACGTGGCCGATCAGTTCCACGCGGTGGGGCGCATCGACCCTGTATCGGGCGAACCGGTCGGCGGATCCTCGTCACCGGCCTGGACTGATGTCTTCGCGAACGAGCTCGTCGAGGTCGGCGCGGAGCGGGAGGATGTCATCGCGATCACCGCGGCGATGCTGCGGCCGACCGGACTGCAGCCGTTTGCCGAGCGATTCCCGCAGCGGGTCTACGACGTCGGCATCGCGGAGCAGCACGCCGCGGCGTCGGCTGCCGGTCTCGCCTTCGGCGGTCTGCACCCCGTCGTGGCGATCTACGCGACCTTCATGAATCGCGCCTTCGATCAGGTCATGATGGACGTCGCGCTCCACCGGGCCGGCGTCACGTTCGTCCTGGACCGCGCGGGCGTCACCGGCCCCGACGGTCCGAGCCATCACGGCGTGTGGGATCTCGCGATGCTGCAGCTCGTACCCGGCATCCGTATTGCGGCGCCCCGCGACGCGGACCGACTGCGCGAGGAGTTCCGCGAAGCTGTCGCGGTGTCGGATGCGCCGACTGTCGTGCGCTTTCCCAAAGGCGCGGTGCTTCCCGACCTTCCCGCACTCGAACGTCTCCCCGACGGTGTCGACGTGCTCGCGCGCGGCGGGGCCGAGGATGTTCTGCTCGTCGGGATCGGTCCCATGGCGCACATCGCGATGGACGTCGCGAGCAGGCTGCGCGCGCAGGGGATCGGCGCGACCGTCGTCGACCCCCGTTGGGTCATTCCGGTGCAACCCTCCATCGTTGACCTGGCCGCCGCCCACCGTCTGGTGATCACTCTCGAAGACGGCATCCGCGTCGGCGGCATCGGGACCCGAGTACGTCAGGTGCTTCGCGAAGCCGGCGTCGACACCGCGGTGGACGAGCTCGGCCTGCCTGACGAGTTCATCCCGCACGCGAGCCGGGAGCAGATCCTTGAGGATGCGGGACTTGTGGCGAGCAAGATCGCGCAGGATGTCGTCTCTCAGGTCCTCGGCACCAGGATTCCGATCGCACGTCGCGCCGAGAACGGCGCCGATCTGATCGCGGAACTCACGCGCGGGCGCGAGTAGCCGGGCTGACGGCACAGAGGAGGGGTCCGGACGCCACATCCGCGCCCCTGCTCTGTGCGTGACGGTCAGCTGGCGGACGCAATTCCCCGGATCGGGGGTTCGTGGAAGGTGCCGCCGAAGACGCGCTGGGACGCACCCTCGCGATCGAGGTACGGTGACGCGCCGCCGTCGATGAACGGCCAGCCCGCGCCGAGAATGAGGCACAGATCGATGTCTTCGACCTCGGGTACGACGCCCTCATCGAGCATGATCCGAATCTCCTGCGCAAGGCCGTCCTGGACGCGGCGAAGGATCTCGTCCTCGGCCGCGGGCGCTGTGCCCACTGCCGGCTTGAGGAGCTTCTCAGCGGCCTTCGTCCAGCCGGTGACCTTTCCGTTCTTGTCCTTCTCGACGACGTCCGGCAGTTCGGCCAGTTCGTGGAAGTTGGCGTTGGCGTAGAACCGGTCCGGGAAGGCTGTCGCCATCGTGTCCTGCACGTGTGCAGCGACCTTCCACCCGACCAGGTCGATGAGCTGGAACGGCGTCATCGGCAGTCCGAGAGGACCGAAGGCCTTCTCGACGCTCAACAGCGGCGTGCCCTCGTAGACGGCGCGAGCTGCCTCTCCCATGACCTTCGCGAGGAGACGGTTGACGACGAAACCGGGGGCATCAGCGGTGAGCACGGCGTTCTTGCCGAGACCCTTCGCCACGACGAAGGCGGTGGACAGTGCAGCCTCGTCGGTGCGGGGGGTCTTCACGATCTCGATAAGCGGCATGACCGCAACCGGGTTGAAGAAGTGGAAGCCGACGAGCCGCTCGGGGTGTGCGAGCTTCGCTCCGATCTCCTCGACCGACAGCGACGAGGTGTTCGTCGCGAGGATCGCGTCCTCCGCGACGATCTGCTCGATCTCGCCGAACACCTGCTGCTTCACGCCGACCTCTTCGAACACGGCCTCGATCACGAAGTCGCAATCGGCATACTCGCTCTTGTCGGTCGTCCCGTGGATCAGCGCGCGGAGGCGGTTCGCTCCGTCAGCGTCGAGGCGGCCCTTCTGTTCGAGCTTGGCGATCTCCTCGCGAATGTAGCTGAGACCCTTGTCGACGCGCGCCTGGTCGAGGTCTGTGATGAGCACCGGGACCTGGAGCTTTCGGACGAACAGCAGCGCGAATTGGCTCGCCATGAGGCCGGCGCCGATGATGCCGACCTTCTGCACCTTCTTGGCCAGCGCCTTGTCGGGCGCACCGACGGGGCGCTTGGCGCGCTTCTGGACGAGATCGAAGGCGTACATGGATGCGGCGAACTGGTCGCCGGTGATGAGATCGGTCAGCGCCTCATCCTCGCGGGCGAAGCCCTCTGCCCTCGTGCCGCTCTTGGCCTTGTCGAGCAGGTCGAGCGCGACGTACGGCGAGCGGGGAACGGTCCCGATTCGGTTCTCGAGCATTCCCCGGGCCATCTTGATCGCGATGGGCCACTTCGTCAGCCGCTCGATCTTGCCCGGCTCGTTCTTGCGCTCCACCTTGATCCTGCCGGAGAGAACGCCATCGGCCCAGCGCAGCGAGTCCTCGAGGTAGTTCGCGGCGGGGAAGATGGCATCCACGATGCCCAGGTCGAAGGCCTGCTGCGGCTTGAGCACGCGGTTCTGCTTCAGCGGATTGGAAATGACCACTTCCAGCGCGTTCTCAATGCCGATCAGGTTGGGGAGCAGATAGGCCCCGCCCCATCCCGGGATGAGTCCGAGGAAGACCTCGGGCAAGGCGATGGCAGCGGCGGACGCATCCACGGTGCGGTAGGTGGAGTTCAAGGCGATCTCGAGGCCACCCCCGAGTGCGAGCCCGTTGACGAACGCGAACGATGGCACGCCGAGGCTCGACAGCTTCCCGAGAACCTGGTGCCCCCGCTGCGCGACCAGCTTCGCGATCTCTTTCGAGGGCACTCGGGAGACATCGCTGAGGTCGGCACCCGCGGCGAGGATGTACTGCTTCCCGGTCACTCCGACGGCGTGGATCTCGCCGGCAGCGGCGCGCGCGGTGAGTGCGTCGAGTGTCTCTCCGAGCTCTTTCAGCGTTGCCGGTCCAAGGGTGTTGGGGCGAGTGTGGTCTCGCCCGTTGTCGAGGGTGATGAGGGCGAGGACCCTGCCCGAACCAAGGCGCACGTCGGTCACGCGCGAATGCGTGATGACCTCGCCGTCGGTCAGCGCGTCCAGGGGCGAGAAGTCGATCTCGTCATAGTTGGTCATGTCGACGAACACCTACTTCTTCTTCTTGCCGGTGTAGTGCGGGTTCTCCCAGACGACGGAGCCTCCCTGACCGAGGCCCACGCACATGGCGGTCAAGCCGTAGCGGACGTCCGGGCGTTCAGCGAACTGCGCAGCGAGCTGAATCATCAGGCGAACGCCGGACGCCGCCAACGGATGCCCGAGCGCGATCGCTCCGCCCCATTGGTTGACCCGGGGGTCGTCATCCGCGATACCGAAGTGGTCGAGCAGCGACAGCACCTGCACGGCGAACGCCTCGTTCAGTTCGAACAAGCCGATGTCATCGATCGTCAGGCCTGCCTTCTGCAGCGCCTTCTCAGTCGAGGGGATGGGACCGATGCCCATGATCTCTGGCTGTACGCCTGCGAAGGCGAACGACACAAGTCGCATCTTCGGTGCGAGCCCGAGCTGGCGCACCGCGTCACCACTGGCCAACAGCCCCATCGTCGCGCCGTCCGTGAGCGGCGAGGACGTACCGGCGGTCACCCGACCGTGCGGTCGGAACGGGGTCTTCAACGCGGCGAGGCCTTCCATGGTCGTCTCGGGTCGACGGCCTTCGTCTTCGGTCGCGAGCCCCCACGCGCCCTCGGCGTTCCGGATCGCCACGGGGACGAGGTCGGGCTGGATCTTCCCGGCGTCGTACGCCGCCTGAGCCTTCTGCTGGCTGAGCATGCCGAAGCGGTCGGCGCGCTCCTTCGTGAGCTGCGGGAATCGGTCGTGCAACCGCTCGGCGGTCACTCCCATGTTCAGCGCGCCCGGGTCGACCATTTTCTCGGCGACGAATCGAGGATTCGGGTCCGCATTCGAGCCGATCGGGTGCCGACCCATGTGCTCCACGCCGCCGGCGATCGCGAGGTCGTACATCCCGAAGCCGATCGATCCAGCCATCGTGGTCACGCTCGTCATCGCGCCCGCGCACATCCGGTCGATGGCGAAGCCGGGGACGGTCATCGGCAGGCCGGCGAGGATCGCGGCTGACCTGCCGAGGGTGAGGCCCTGGTCTCCTGTCTGTGACGTCGCGGCGATGGCCACGTCATCGATGCGGTCCTTCGGGACCTCAGGGTTGCGTTCCATCAGCCCGATGATCGCCTTGACCGCGAGGTCATCGGCGCGGGTGTTCCAGTACATGCCCTTCTCGCCCGCGCGCCCGAATGGGGTCCGCATACCGTCGACGAAGAAGACGTCCGACATTTCGGCCACTCTGCCTCCAAAGAATTGGGAATGAGGCCAGCCTAAGAGGGGGCCAAATCCAGGGGGAATCGCTTGGGTCGAACCTACGAACCGCTCTCCGACGCCTCTGTCGGAGCTTGCTCGGATTCCACAAAGGCTTGGGCGATCACCTGTGCAGTCTGCTCAATCTGCCACGGCCGCGCTCCCAGTGCAGCGAGCGCCTGCCCGATCGTCTCCGGATCGACTGGGGCCGGAGGTGACCACGCGACGCGTCGGAGCAGCTCCGGGGTGAGCAGGTTCTCGACGGGCATCGCCAGGCTCGTTGCACGTTCGTCGACACGGGGCTTCGCGGCCTTGAGCCGCGCGTCAGCTTCGGGAGCGCGGTCCGCCCAGGCGCGAACCGGCGGGATCGGATCAGTGCCCCGCACGCGGTCGGGTGGCAGCTCGGTGGCTGCTCGGCCTGCCTCGAACGCGGCCCACCAGCGGTCGAGTTCCGAGCGGCTGGCCCGTCCGGTGAACGCCTTGACCGCCGCCAACTGCTGCTTGCTCTGCGGGTCGGCGAGAATGGCAGCGACGAGTGCTCGGTCGGGCACGAGTCGGCCCGGGGCCACATCCTGAGCGATCGCAAGCTCCTCGCGCGCCAGCCACAGGGCACGGGCGATGGCGAGCCCTCGCCGGCCCTTCACCGTGTGCAGACCGCTCAGGCGCCGCCACGGATCCTCCCGGGGCGGCTTGGGCTCGCGGGTGAGGACCGCGGCGAACTCTTGTGCAGCGAAGTCCGTCTTGCCCGCATCAGCGAGTTGCCCGGCGAGGATGTCGCGAACATCGATCAAGTACTCGACGTCGTGTGCGGCATACTCGAGCCACTCCTGAGGGAGCGGCCGGGTCGACCAATCGGATGCCGAATGCGCCTTGGCCAGCGTGATCCCCAGGGTCTCTTCGACGACAGCGCCGAGTCCTACGCGCTCGCGACCGAGCAGTCTCGAGGCCAGTTCGGTGTCGAACAGCGACGGGGGCTCCAACCCGAGCTCGCGAAGCGAGGGGAGGTCTTGGCTGGCCGCGTGGAACACCCATTCCACGCGTCCTATCGCGTGCTGCAGCGAGGAGAAGCCACCACCGATCGCTGGCGGGTCGATGAGGATGACGCCTGTGCCCCGGCGAAACAGCTGAATGAGGTACGCCCGCTGGGAGTAGCGGAAGCCGGAGGCTCGCTCGACGTCGACTGCCACGGGCCCCTCGCCATCTGTGAGGCGTGCGGCTGCTGCCTCCAGACCCGCGGCATCCGTGATCACGGTGTATTCAGCCACGGCTCACCCGGCGCGAGGTGACTGTCGCGATCTGCTCCGACCCCGGAGGCAGACCGGCGAGCATGCAGACCAGTTCCGCCCAGGCTTCGACGTGCGCTCCGAGGTTTGCCGTCGGTGTCCACGACGCACGTAGCTCGATCTGTGCGCCGTCCCCTTCGGCGGCGAGCGTGCCGAACCCCTTGGAGAGGGTCTTGGTCGCGGTTCCCGAGGGGGAGTGATAGGTCGCCGTGTGCGCCTGCAGGGCGTCCGTGAGCCACGACCAGGTCACGTCTGCCAGGAGGGCATCCATGCCGATCTCAGGTTCGAGAGGAGCCTGCGCGAAGCACACGATGCGCCACGATCCGTTCCACTGCGCGGGCTCGTCCGCGTCGTGGAGCAGGATGAATCGGCCCGTTCCGTACGCTGACTCGTCGCCGGAGGCGTCGGCCCGCACATCCGCAGCCAGGGCGAGCGCCTCGGGGGCCAGACCCGACGGTGCCGGGATCTCGCGGACCGTGAGGTCGTCACGGAAGGTGGTCGCGCGGATCGTCGCGGCCACGTCCTCGAACGCTACCCCCGATAGAAGGTCTCCGGTCACCCCGACAGACTAGAGTGAGGACTCCATGGTCGAGTCCAGGCGCGCCGCCACCACACCGTACGCCGTCATCGTCAGAACGGCTCTTGCGGTGATCTCGGCATCCCTCGGCGCCGTCCTCGCGCTGTGGGGTGCGATCGCGGTGCGGATGGCCAGGCGTGTCGTCACTCCGGCTGCCCGCGTCCCGGATTGCCGCATCCTCGAGCTGGACACGTCATCGCAGACGATCACCCTCACTCGAACGCCGGACACTGAACTCGCCGGCCGTTACGGCCTGTTCACGGCGGGCACAGAGGGGTACCTCAAGCTCGGGTCGGTGCTCTCGGAGACGTCGGTAGCGGTCAAGCGCAAACTCCTCACTCATGTCGGCCCACAGTCCCGGATCGTGCGTGACGCCGCGTTCAGCGGCTGGTACTACCAGCGACCCGAGGAGCTTCATCTTCCCTTCACGCCCGAGTTGGTCGGTTCTGCCCTCGGCCCGTGCCCCGCGTGGCTGTTCCCCGCCGGCGACGGCGACGTGTGGGTGATCCAGGTTCACGGGCGCGGCGCAGCACGCGCCGAGTGTCTTCGTGCTGTTCCGGTGTTTCACGCGCTCGGCATCACCTCGCTCGTGGTCTCGTACCGCAATGACGGCGAGGCGCCGCGCAGCAGGTCCGGCCGGTACATGCTGGGAGCCACCGAGTGGCGCGACGTGGACGCAGCGCTCGGGTTCGCGCGGCGCCGGGGTGCGAAGCGCGTCATCGTGATGGGCTGGTCGATGGGGGGAGCGATCTCGTTGCAGTTGGCGCTGAACTCCGCCCACCGCGATCTCATCGTCGGGCTTATCCTCGACTCGCCCGTCGTCGACTGGCGCATCGTGCTCGACTATCAGGCCCGGCTCGTGAAGCTGCCCGCACCCGTGACCCGCTTGGCGATCACAATCCTCGGCGCCGATTGGGCGACAGCGCTCACCGGAGCGGGAGCGGCCATCCCTTTCCGTCGCCTCGATGTGCTGGCTCGGTCGGCAGAGCTGCATCATCCGATCCTGATCCTCCACAGCGACGACGACGGATTCGTCCCCTCAGACGCCTCACACGACCTCGTGGTCGCGCGCCCCGACATCGTCGAACTCGACGTGTTCAGTGTGGCCCGTCACACGAAGCTCTGGAATTACGACCAGGAACGCTGGACCAGTCGGATCACCCGGTGGCTGACCGAGCGTGGCTTCGTCACCGAGACCGCAACCGAAGATAGGTGAAGCCCGCCTCGTCAACGAGGTGACCGGCGATCTCCGTGCCGGCGGACTCGACCAGGGCGATGAACGGATGATCGGCCGGTGTGAGAGCCGGAGCGATCGTGACGCAGTATTCGTCGATCACGCCCGCACGTGCGAACTGCCCCGCCAGCGAGGGCCCTCCTTCGCACACGAGTCGGCGCAGCCCACGCTCGCGCAGCACATCGACGACCGCCTGAGGCGCGAGGTCCTCGTCACGCAGCCCGATCACGTCGGCGGGCAGGTGCGCCACCGCGGTCTGCACGTCGTGCGTGCGCGACGCGGGACACAGCACCAGCAGGCGGTCTCGTACGCCGTCGGGTACACGCAGTCCCTCGAGCGATCCCGAACGTGTCACGACCGCCAGTACGGCAGAACGGGGGAGGAGGTAGCCTTCCGCGCGGACGGTCTGGGCGCCGACCACAACCGCGTCTGCCGCCGCCCGGATGGCTCCCAGGATGAGGCGATCGGCGCCGCCGGTGAGGGTCTCGCTGGTCCCGTCACCGCCGACGGCAGCCCCGGTGATCGACGCGATCATGTTCAGACGGACGCTGCTTTCCGAGACGGATGCGTACCGCTGGTCGATCCACGCGCGCGCGGCGTCCCGGTCGGCGTCGATGTCGATCGCCGCGAGTGTTCGGGGAGCGAGCTCGGTCACGAGCACGGTCGTCTCCTCTCCTGTCTCAGCACGGGTCGCCTCCCTCCGGATGGCGACCGTCGGGTCGATCTCCCGCGTAAAGTAGGAGCGTCCTCCCCCCCTGACTCTAGGCGGCACGCGGCGCTGCCGCATCCGCCGCCTCTCGCGGAAATCACCCATGCCTGCATCCGGACCCACCGGCGTCGTGCGCCTCGCGACGCGCACTCCCGACCTTTCCGGCGACCAGATGGTCGCGGCGCTCACTCCTCCGCCGCAGTTCGCGAACGCCTCCTTCGAGTCCTATCGCGCCGACCCGGAGTATCCGTCTCAGCAGGCGGCGAAAGAACTGCTGATGACATTCGCGGGAGTGGGTGCGGAGCCGTCCCGAGGCGGCTTGTTCCGCCGGCGCGCGAAGCAACCGGACCTCAAGCCCGGTGTCTATCTCGACGGAGGGTTCGGCGTCGGAAAGACGCACCTGCTGGCGGCGATCTATCACGCGATGCCCGCACGACGGAAGTACTTCGGGTCCTTCATCGAGTACACGGCGCTTGTCGGGGCGTTGGGCTACCAGAATGTCGTGCGCCTGTTCACCGGCGCAGATCTGCTCTGCATCGACGAGTTCGAACTCGATGACCCCGGCGACACGATGGTGATGACCAGGCTGCTCGGCGAGCTGGTGGCAACCGGAACCCGTCTGGCCGCTACCTCGAACACACCGCCCAATGCCCTCGGAGAGGGAAGGTTCGCGGCGCAAGACTTCCTGCGCGAGATTCACGCGATGGCAGAGAGCTTCCAGACCATCCGCATTGACGGCACCGATTACCGCCACCGCGATGTCGATGGCCATGCGGTGACGCTGGACGCGTCGCACTACGCGCAGGCCATTGAGTCAGCATCCGTCGACGCACTTGTCAGCGACGACACATTCGCGGACGTCATCGCGCACCTTGCGCGAGTGCACCCTTCCCGGTACATCCGGCTCATTGACGGCCTCGCGCTCGTGGGGCTGCGTGAAGTATCCGTGCTCACCGATCAGTCCGCTGCGCTGCGCTTCGTCGCGCTGGTCGACCGCATCTACGATGCACAGATCCCGATCCGGGCGACCGGGATCAGCCTCGATCGTGTCTTCCCGGAGGAGATGCTCGCCGGGGGGTATCGCAAGAAGTACCTCAGAGCGATCTCACGCCTCGTTGCCTCGACGATCGCGTGACTTTCGTGGCGACCTGACGGTCTCCCGAAACCTGATGTTTACCTGCCGCCGGTGTGCGTAACAGACGCGAAACACGGGGCACCCTCTGGGCGAAACCGGTCACCGCGAGACTGGCTCCGCAAGTGCCCGACTACCCGCGTCGGTGCAACTTTCGACACACGACACGAATTGAGGACTCTCAATGGATGCTGGAACTCTCGCCTGGGGTATTACCTCATCGGCGCTAGTCCTGTTCATGACGCCCGGCGTCGCCTTCTTCTACGGTGGTCTCGTCAAGGCGAAGAGCGTCATCAGCATGATGATGATGAGCTTCGGCGCGATGGCTCTGATCGCGGTGCTCTGGATCCTGTACGGATTCAACATGGCCGCGGTGAGCGACCCCTGGGCTTTTGCAGGAAACCCCTTCTCGAACTTCGCGCTCTCGTCGCCTGAGCTTTCCAGCTCGGACTTCGTGCTGGCGCTGTTCGGGTCCACCTTCGCGATCATCACGGTGGCGCTCATCTCGGGCGCCATCGCTGACCGCGCCCGGTTCGGATCGTGGATGATCTTCGCCGGTGTATGGGCCACGGTCGTCTACTTCCCGGTCGCCGCATGGGTCTGGGGCGGCGGCTGGATCATGAACCTCGGCACCGCGCTGTTCGGCGAGGAGTCCGGGATCTTCGTGATGGACTACGCGGGTGGTACTGCCGTTCACATCAACGCGGGTGCTGCGGCTCTTGCGCTGGCCCTTGTGCTCGGCAAGCGCATCGGTTTCCAGAAGGGCATCCAGAAGCCTCACAACGTGCCGCTGGTCATGCTCGGTGCGTCGATCCTGTGGTTCGGCTGGTTCGGCTTCAACGCGGGTGCTGAGGCGAACTGGTACTACGGAGACGGCGTGTACGGCTCGATGGGTCCCGACTCGCTCGCCGGCATCATCGTCATCAACACGCTCGGCGCGACCGCTGCGGCCATCATCGGTTGGCTCATCGTCGAGAAGTTCAAGGACGGCAAGGCCACGTCTGTCGGCGCTGCCTCGGGTGCGGTTGCGGGTCTGGTCGCGATCACCCCGGCCTGTGCATTCCTCAGCCCCGGCTGGGCTCTGCTGCTCGGTCTCGTGACCGGTGTCATCTGCGCCTTCGCGATCGAGCTCAAGTGGAAGCTCGGCTACGACGACTCGCTCGACGTGGTCGGCATCCACCTGGTCGGTGGCGTCATCGGAACGCTGTACCTCGGCTTCTTCGCGACCGAGACGGGCCTGTTCCTCGGGGGCGGCTTCGAGCAGCTCGCGGTCCAGGCGATCGCAGCGTTCGGTGTGCTGATCTACTCCTTCGTCGTCGCCTGGATCCTGGGCTTCGCGATCGAGAAGACGATCGGCTTCCGCATCAAGAACGAGGACGAGCTCGCCGGTGTCGACACCACCGTGCACGGCGAAGAGGGCTACTCGCTCGCCGAGCAGAACTGATCCCTCCGGGGAGATCATCTCCTTACCCTCAGGGGCGTCGCGACTGGTTCGCGGCGCCCCTGAGGCGTCTTCTCGCGTCCTCGGCGGCTAGGGTGACTTCGTGAATCGGCTGTCCTCGTTTGTCCGTAAGGTTGCGCGTGCGCTCACGCCGCCGACGCGCAGGAAGGTTCGCACGGATGCCGTACCAGATGCGCCACCGCTGGCCGTCCGAACACGGATCGTTTCTCCACCTGCCGCAAACGGCCTGAAGATCGGCTATGCACCCGAAGCTGATGGGGGCGCTGACGCCGGCGAGATCGTGTGGACCTGGGTGCCTTACGCAGAGGGCGACGGAAGAGGCAAGGACCGGCCGGTGCTTGTGATCGGCCGCCAAGACTCCGACCACGTCTATGCCGTGCGATTGACGAGCCGACCGCACGACGGGGACCGCGACTACATCGCGATCGGGTCGGGTTCGTGGGATGCGAAGGGGAGAGCATCCTGGGTGGATATCGAGCAGCTCTACAGCGTGCACCATCGAGGGATGCGTCGTGAGGCTGCTGCGCTCGAACTCGACCGCTTCGTGATTGTCGCCAACGCCCTGCGTCGTCGTTACGGCTGGGACGCCGAAAGGCACCGGTGACGGGAAGAGTGGTGGGCGATACCAGACTCGAACTGATGACCTCTTCCGTGTGAAGGAAGCGCGCTACCAACTGCGCCAATCGCCCATGGCCCGTGCGGGCCGAGACTCGATCTTACCGGATCGCTGGAGTCGCCCACGACCTTCGAGCGCCCGACACGCGCGGACCCGTGCCGGTTTTGCGCAGCGCCGTTTGTCCACTAAAGTCGATCAAGCGCCACACGGTGGCGCAATGCGGATGTAGCGCAGTTGGTAGCGCATCACCTTGCCAAGGTGAGGGTCGCGAGTTCGAGTCTCGTCATCCGCTCGAGTGCGGGGTCTCCTTCGGGAGTCACGACACGTGGGTCGAACCACACACGGTGGCGTGGCCGAGCGGCTAGGCACCGGCCTGCAAAGCCGTTTACACGGGTTCGAATCCCGTCGCCACCTCGCCGAACAACTGAATAGCCTTCACAGGCGCGATTGGCGCAGCGGTAGCGCGCTTCCCTGACACGGAAGAGGTCACTGGTTCGATCCCAGTATCGCGCACCACCCGAACCCCCGGACCTCCCGGGGGTTTTTCGGCTTCTGGGGGCAGGCGTTACCCCGAGAACTCTCGGTATCCGTCGTCGGAACAGTTCCTCGCGCACTGGCTCTGGGCTACGCCTGCCCGAGATACTGAGGCGTATGAGCGAGAACGCGTCCGACCACTGGTTCCACCGTTGCCTGCATGCCACGAAGCAGTGGCTGCTCGACAATCCGACGTCGGCTCTGAGCACGGAGGCTTTCGACGCGGTCGTCGGCGCCGGTGGGGTGCCGCGGCGCGACGAGACCACCGGCGAGCACTTCCTCGCCGATGCCGACCAGGAATACCTCGCCGAGCTCCGGCGGGCCGGCGCGACCGAAGACCCGCGCTGACGAGAATGGCCCCCCACCCGGATGGGCGAGGGGCCAGCGAAACGGATGCCTGAGGCTCAGGCCTCGCTCATCGCGAGCTTCTCCTTCTGCCCCTTGGCGGCGTAATAGGCCGCACGGGCGGCATCGCGACGCGCCTGCTCGGCCTGACCGGCCTCACGAATGTCCTCCGAGACCGGGTAGTACTCGGTCGTGGGCTTGCCGTTGTACTTCTCGATGTACGCATCGAGTTCGGGGCCCGAGGTCCACGAGGTGATCAGGCAGTAGCGCGGCTTGTCGCCCTGATGGTGCACCGCGTGCCACAGCCGCTGCGTGTCGACGATCAGCTGAGCGCCGGCAGGCAGCGCGATGCGGTACTCGATGCTCGGGTCGGTGCGGTTCTCACGGAGGACGAAGTAGCTGTCCTTGTCGTCAGTGAGGTTGAAGAACCCGCGCACAACCCACCCCGTCCCGTCGGGGTTGAGGCGGTTGTTGTCGTCCTGGTGCAGGTTGTAGAGGCAATCAGCGTAGGAGTTGGGCTGAAGCTCGATCACGCGGCAGCGGCCGACATTGGCGCCCGGCTCCTTCGCGCGAGCAGTGAGTGTCGGGGCGATGGCGGTCTGGGAGTCGATCCACACGCCGTCCTTGTCGGTACGTGGCGGCTGGTGGTTCCAGAACCCGTTGCACTCGATGTCGCCCTTAGCCGACGCGAGTGGAGCGAAACGGGTGTCACCGGACGACTTCCAGTCAACGTATTCGATGTCGAGCCACTCCTTCGGATCCATTGGCTCGTTGTAGCTGTCGAGAACGACGAAGCCGGTCTCGTCGAGAGCGGCGCTCTTGATGTAACCCATAGGGTTCGTGCCTTTCGATCGGTGGGCCAGCGCGTTTTTACAGGCCCAACTTAGGCAACCCTACTCCCGGGGCTTGTGCCGAACCTGGGCGTGCGCGCCGTGATTATTAGACTCGACGGGGCCGTCCACGACACCGAGGGGACACTCGATGATCACTGCCACCAACATCCGCGCGCACGCTGTCAACACGGTTGCGTGGTTGGCGTCGGCGCGGGCCACGATCGTCGTCCCGGTGTATCAGCGCCAGTACCGTTGGGACATCGGTGGCTGCGAGCAGCTGCTGAGCGACATCCGGGCGGTCGCCGACCGCGACGACGCGCACATGCACTTCATCGGATCCATCCTCAGCGCGGCGGGCGGTCCGGAAGACGCCGAGTCGGACGACGGTGCCGAAGAATGGGTGCTCATCGACGGGCAGCAACGCATCACGACCCTCATGCTCCTGGTCGCGGCGCTGTTCCACACCATCCGTGACGAGGACCCGGCGGTTGCCGCAGAGCTTGAACGCGTGTTGATCCACAGCTCGACGGGACAGACGAAGCTGCGTCCGCACCGGGAGTGGGCCAGGTCGTTCCGCGACGTGATCGTCGGTGGACCGAATGCCGCGCCGGCCCCGTCGCGGTTCGCCGACAATTACGCGTTCTTCCGCAGCCAGGTTCCCCCGCGCGATGTCGCACGCATCTGGCGCGGACTCCAGCGGCTCGAGCACGTCGCGATTTCGCTCGGCAGCGGAGCCAACGCGCAACAGATCTTCGAGAGCCTCAACTCCACCGGGGAGCCGCTGCGCGATCACGAGCTCATCCACAACTACGTGCTCATGGGGCTCTCCCATGCCGAACAGCTGGTCATCGAGGACGAATACTGGGCGGCCATCGAGTCCAGCACAGGCGAGCACATCGCCTCGTTCTGGGCGCACTACCTGGTCATGGTCGGCGGTCGAGAGGTGGTCACGACCTCCGGCGGGCGCGGCGTCTACGACGTGTTCCGGGCGCGCGTTCCGCGCCTCGAGCCCGCGGCGCTGCGCGGTGAGGCGGCACGGTGGCGGTCGTTCGCCGACCTCTATGCCACGCTGCTCGACCCCTCGCGGGAATCGGATGCCGAGATCCGGACGCAGCTTCATCAGCTGAACACCTTCGGTCGCGGCATGTACCCGCTCGTGATGGCGCTCTGCGCCCGCCACCGGAAGGGTGAGCTCGATCGTGCCGTCCTCCTCGAATTGCTCGAGGATCTGCAGTCACTCCTGTTGCGTCGAGAGGTCGTCGCAATCGCAAGCGACCGGCTCGTCGCCCGTCTGGTGCGTGCGCTGGATGGCGGTATCGCGTCTTTGGTGTCGGCGATGTCGCGGCTCACACCGTCGGACGATCGGGTCAGGGTCGCGCTCAAACACAGCCGACTCCCGCATCCGGAGTACGTCCTCTCGCGCCTCGCGCAGGCGGACGTCACACGCGACGATCTCATCGTCGATCACGTGTTCCCGGCCGCGCCCTCCGACGCGTGGACGGGCGGTGACGGACGGGTGTGGAAGGACTACACCGAGGACGAGCAGAACAGCCACCGGGCTCTCGCGGCAACACTCGGAAACCTCACTCTTCTCGAGGAACCGCTTGCTGCACAGGTTTTCGACGCGTCGTTCCCCGACAAACGGGCCGTCTACGCGCGCAGCGCGATCGCGCTGACCGCGCCGCTTGCCCGAGCGGAAGCCTGGGGAACGGCGGCCATCAGCGCGCGTTCGGCCGAACTCGCGGCTCGGGTCCTCACCATCTGGCGTCGGCGCGGTCCCCTCGTCATCGACGACGACGGGCTGACCCCCATCCTTGACGCGATCGCGCGGCGGGGATGGCCGCGTGGCTGGGAACGGGAGTTCTCGTACGTGGAGTACGTCGGCGAGCACTGGGAAGTCCCCGACATCAAGTACCTGTTCAATCGCATCTTCAAGCGGCTCTGGGCGGACAGACGCGAGGCGGTGGTCGCGTACTGTGCACGGCGTGGCGGACCGGTCTATGACAGCCGCGCGTGGAACGGCGAGTGGGACAGTCTCGACGCCGATCATCACCTCTACATGGGATGGGATTCGCGCTACATGATGGCTGCCGTCCAGGGGGTGCTCGACGAAGCCGGGCTCGCACCCGAGGTGTTCGTCAAGTACTCCTATATCGGGCAGATCATGTGACCTCCTGGTCGGATGCCGCGCTCCAGGCTCGATAGCCTGGAGTGTGCAATCGCCCAGGAGTTCGCTGTGACACAACCGCTCGTTCCATCCGACGTCGT
Source organism: Microbacterium sp. bgisy207 (assembly GCF_057706855.1). NCBI lineage: Bacteria > Bacillati > Actinomycetota > Actinomycetes > Micrococcales > Microbacteriaceae > Microbacterium > Microbacterium sp. bgisy207. The sequence continues at coordinate 94,925 of NZ_JBYIPB010000003.1, read as the reverse complement.
CTATCCCGCCGACGGTTTCGCTCTCTTTCCCGACCGCTCCGTCGTCGCGCTGAGGGTCAACGGCGCGCTGAAAGACCTCGCAACGACCGTCACGGCAGACGACGAGGTCGAACCCGTGACGATCGACAGCGCGGACGGGCTCGACATCCTGCGGCATTCCACGGCCCACGTGCTTGCGCAGGCCGTGCAGCGGATCCGGCCCCAGGCGAACCTCGGCATCGGCCCGCCGATCACCGACGGCTTCTACTACGACTTCGGCGTCGACGAGCCTTTCACCCCCGAAGACCTCAAAGCGATCAAGAAGGAGATGGAGCGCATCGTCCGGGAGGGACAGCGGTTCATCCGCCGAATCGTGAGTGATGAGCAGGCTCGTCTCGAACTCGCCGACGAGCCGTTCAAGCTCGAGCTCATCGGTCTCAAGGGCGGGGGAGCGGATGCGACAGAGGGAGCATCCGTCGAAGTCGGCGGTGCCGAGCTGACCATCTACGACAACGTGACCCGCGACGGCGAGACCGTGTGGAAGGACCTCTGCCGCGGACCGCACCTGCCCAGCACCCGCATGGTCGGCAATGGCTGGGATCTGACCCGGATCGCCGGCGCGTACTGGCGGGGCAGCGAGAAGAACCCGCAGCTGCAGCGCATCTACGGCACCGCCTGGCCGACCAAAGACGAGCTGCGGGCCTACCAGCACCGGCTCGAAGAGGCCGCGAAGCGAGATCACCGCAAGCTGGGCAAGGAACTCGACCTCTTCTCCTTCCCCGATGAGATCGGCTCTGGTCTTTCGGTCTGGCATCCGAAGGGCGGGATCGTCCGCGGCGAAATGGAGCAGCACGCGCGGCGCCGTCACGTGGAAGGCGGATACACCTACGTCTACACACCGCACATCTCGAAGGAGGACTTGTTCCTCACGTCAAATCACCTCGTGACCTACCGCGAGGGGATGTTCCCTCCGATCCGGATGGACGAGGAGGTCGATGCTGACGGACACGTCACGAAGCAGGGGCAGGACTACTACCTGAAGCCGATGAACTGCCCCATGCACATCCTCATCTACAAGGAGCGTGCGCGCAGCTACCGCGACCTGCCGATGCGTCTTGCCGAGAACGGCACCGTGTACCGCAATGAGCTCTCGGGCGCTCTCCACGGCCTGACCCGTGTCCGCGGCTTCACCCAGGACGATTCGCATCTGTTCGTCACCCCCGACCAGTTGGAGGGTGAGGCGACTCGCGTTCTGGAGTTCGTGATCTCCATGCTGCGCGACTTCGGATTGGACGACTTCGAACTCGAGCTCTCGATGCGCGACGACGAGAAGTCCAAGTGGATCGGCACCGACGAGTTCTGGGAGTACTCGACCAACGCCCTGCGCAACGTCGCCCTGGCCTCGGGACTCAAGCTCACCGAGGTTCCTGGTGAGGCGGCGTTCTACGGGCCGAAGATCGATCTCAAGACAAAGGATGCGATCGGGCGTACGTGGCAGCTGTCCACCGTCCAGGTCGATCCGAACCTCCCGGAGCGTTTCGGCCTGGAGTACACGGGACCCGACGGCGAGAAGCACCGCCCGATCATGATCCACCGTGCGCTGTTCGGGTCGATCGAGCGCTTCTTCGCGATCCTGCTCGAGCACTATGCCGGGGCATTCCCGGTCTGGCTCTCACCGGTGCAGGTCGTCGGCATCCCGGTCGCCGAGGAGTATGCCGACTACCTCGGCCAGTTCGTCGATCGGCTCCGCGCTGCCGGGGTCCGCGCCGAACTCGACCGCAGCGATGACCGAATGCAGAAGAAGATCCGCACCCACACGACCCAGAAGGTCCCCCTCCAGGTCATCGCAGGGGAGCAGGATCGCTCCGCAGGCACGGTGTCGTTCCGCTTCCGCGACGGATCGCAGACCAACGGCATCCCGCTTGACGAGGCGATCTCGCGCATCACTGCCGCGATCGAGAACAGGGTGCTCGTCGATACCGCCGAGGATCTCGCATGACGGATGCTGAGGCATCCGACGCGCCCGAGGTCCTGCAGCCTGGCGAGCTTGCGGGGGTCCCCGACGGGTTCCAGCGCCTGTGGACTCCGCACCGGATGGCCTATATCCAGGCGGGAGCCGACGCGATGCGCGCGGACTGTCCGTTCTGCGCGGCGCCGCGGAAGTCGGACGCCGATGGCCTGATCGTTCGCCGCGGGAAGAGCTGCTACGTGCTGCTCAACCTGTTCCCCTACAACTCCGGCCACATGCTGGTCTGCCCGTACCGCCACGTCGCGACATACGACCTCGCGACCGTCGAAGAGACGCGGGAGATGGCGGAACTCACCCAGACGGCGATGAGAGTGCTCCGGAGCGTGTCTCGGTGCGACGGTTTCAACATCGGCATGAATCAGGGCGCGGTGGCCGGCGCGGGCGTCGACGAGCACCTGCACCAGCACATCGTCCCCCGGTGGGCATCGGACGCGAACTTCTTCCCGATCATCGCGCGGACCAAAGCCCTGCCGCAGCTGCTCGGCGACGTCCGGGAGACGATATCCCGGGCCTGGCCCGTCTAGACCGAGGGGCCTGAACCGCTAGCGAACCCGTTCGACGCCGAACTGCATGCGCGGGTGTGCGTACGCCTCCTGGGACTCCACCAAACGCAGTTCGCGCTGCCCCGACTCGAAGGTGTTCTGGAGCAGGTCGAAGACGCTCGATGCGGTGCGTGCGAGGGCGGCGGCAGCGTCCCCGCTCTCCCGAAGGTGCGCGGTGAACAGCGCCGCCGTGACATCTCCCGATCCGTTCGCCTTCATCGGGATGCGCGGAGTCTGCACGATCCACGCCCCGTCGTCGGTGACCGCGAGCATCTCGAGCGTGTCGGCGGGCGCATCGGGGCGATCGACGCTCGTGACGAGCACGGTGCGCGGGCCCATGGCTCGGGCTCTGTCGGCCGACGCGAGCGTCGAGTCGAGATCGGACGGCTCGGTACCGGTGAGGAAACCGAGTTCGAACTGGTTGGGTGTGATGATGTCGGCGTGCGGCACGACACGCTCCCGGAGGAGAACCGGGATCGCCGGCGCAACGAAGCACCCGGATGCCGCGTTGCCCATGACGGGATCGCACGCGTACACGGCCGAGGGGTTCGCGGCCTTCACCCTGGCGACAGCGTCGAGGATCACCTCTCCGATCCCTTCGCTTCCCTGGTATCCCGAGAGGACGACATCGATTTCGGGGAAGACTCCGCGCTCCTCGATGCCTCGAATGACCTCGGCGACGTCGGCGGGCGGGATCAGCGGACCGCGCCAGGCGCCGTAGCCGGTGTGGTTGGAGAAGTTCACCGTGTAGACCGGCAGAACCTCCACGCCGATGCGCTGAAGGGGGAAAACTGCCGCGGAGTTGCCGACATGACCATAGGCGACGGCCGACTGGATGGAGAGGATCTTCACCGTTCGATCATCCCATCGCAGAGATCTCGGAGACGCGCGACGTGGCAGCCCCGACGGCGGCTGCCACGTCCAGAGCGAGCTGCTCGGCATCCGCTTCGTCGAGGTCGTGCACGGTGAGGCGCAGGTGGGACGCCGCAGCGTCATCGCTCAGGACGAACTCGTCCCCGGGACGCGCGAGCCATCCGCGCCGCATGAGATGGGCTGCCACCTCGCGGGCCGGGCCGCCCACGTTCACCCATAAGTTCAGTCCGTCGCCGGGTTCGGTGGGCACGCCGAGTTCGGTGAGCCTCCGGCTGAAGGCGTCGTTGCGGCGCGCGTAGTGGCGGCCCGCGTCGCGGATGGTGGCCATCGCCTCGGCATCCGTGACCAGCGCGAGGGTGAGGCGCTGCAGCAGATGGCTGACCCACGTCGTTCCCGGCGTGAGGCGCATGGACAAGCGCTCGGCGGTATGGGGGTCGGATGCGGTGACGGCCAGACACATGTCGGGACCGAGGAACTTGGACACCGATCGCACCAGAGCCCAGCGGCGACGTGCGGGCCCGATGAGGGTGTGCAGCGGAGTGCGCGAGAGCATCGCGAAGTGATCGTCCTCGATGACCAGGACGTACGGATGCTCGTCCAGCACCGCCCGCAGGGCCTTCGCGCGGGACGCGGACAGACTCGCCCCGGTCGGGTTCTGCGCCCGCGGGGTGCACACGAGCGCCCGGATTCCCTCCGCGAGTGCTGCGCGCAGCCCGTCGACCGTCATGCCCTCCTCGTCCACGGGGATCGCGACCGGGCGGTACCCGCCCAGGCGAACGGTGTGGATGCTGGCGAGGAAACAGGGATCCTCCAGACCGACGGCGTCCTCGCGGGTCAACGCCTGAGCCAGCAGCCGCTCAACGGCATCGGCGGCGCCGCTGGTGATCGTGATGCGAAACGGGAGGTCTTCGGTGAGATCCTCGGCGATCCACGTTCGCGCCCACGCTTCGAGGTCGCGATCGACCACGGGCTCGCCGTAGAGGACGGGGCGACCCGTCACGCGCGCCAGTGCGGCGGATGGGTCGGGGATACGCCTCGGGTCCGGATTGCCCGTGCCGACGTCGCGCAGGACGCTGTCTGGCGCGTACCCCTCTTGAGCGACCGGGATCCGGTCGGCGATGCGGGTGCCGCCGCGGCCGCGCGCGACGGTGACGCCGGCCTGGGTGAGATGGCGATAGGCAGCCATGACGGTGTTCCGGTTGACCCCGAGTGTCTGCGCGAGAACGCGCACCGGCGGGAGTGGCTCACCGGCGACGAGGTCACCGCGGTCCACGAGCGCCCGCACGCTATCGGCGATCTCGGTCGCCGTCGCTCCGGTGATGCCCACGTTCATGACGCTCCTTTTCGGTGGGGCCAGTCTATGTCGCGGGACGTGCTAGGTTTTGGCATAGGTCAATCTCGAGGAGTACCCGTGTCCGCTTCCACCACCGGATCATCCCGCGTCAAGCGGGGACTTGCCGAAATGCTCAAGGGCGGCGTCATCATGGATGTCGTCACCCCCGACCAAGCCAAGATCGCGGAGGATGCCGGCGCTGTCGCCGTCATGGCTCTCGAGCGCGTCCCCGCCGACATCCGTGCGCAGGGTGGTGTGTCGCGGATGAGCGACCCGGACATGATCGACGGCATCATCGATGCGGTGTCGATCCCCGTGATGGCCAAGGCCCGGATCGGACACTTCGTCGAGGCGCAGGTGCTCCAGGAGCTCGGCGTCGACTACATCGACGAGTCCGAGGTGCTCTCGCCGGCCGACTACGTGAACCACATCGACAAGTGGGGCTTCACCGTTCCCTTCGTCTGCGGTGCGACGAACCTCGGCGAGGCGCTCCGTCGGATCAACGAGGGCGCGGCGATGATCCGATCCAAGGGCGAGGCCGGTACCGGCGACGTCTCGGAGGCGATGAAGCACATCCGCAAGATCAAGGGCGAGATCGCCGCTCTGGGCGCCCTGTCGAAGGACGAGCTCTACGTCGCGGCCAAGGAGCTTCAGGCTCCGTACGAACTCGTCGCGGAAGTCGCCGAGACCGGCAGTCTTCCGGTGGTCCTGTTCGTCGCCGGCGGCGTCGCGACGCCGGCGGATGCCGCGATGATGATGCAGCTGGGTGCGGACGGTGTCTTCGTCGGGTCCGGCATCTTCAAGTCGGGCAACCCCGCGCAACGTGCCGCGGCGATCGTGAAGGCAACGACCTTCTACGACGACGCGAAGGTGATCGCCGACGTGTCACGCGGTCTGGGCGAGGCCATGGTCGGCATCAACGTGGCCGACCTGCCCGCGCCCCATCGTCTGGCTGAGCGGGGCTGGTGAGCACCGCACGGCCGCGTGTCGGGGTCCTGGCCCTGCAGGGCGACGTGCGTGAGCACGTCGCCGCCCTGCGGGCCCTGGATGCCGAGGTGTCGCTCGTGCGTCGCCCGGAGGAACTCGCCGCCATCGACGGTCTCGTCCTCCCGGGTGGTGAGTCCAGCGTCATCGACAAGCTGTCGCGCTCGTTCGCGATGCGCGAGCCGATCATCGCGGCGCGCGAAGCCGGCATGCCGATGTATGGGACGTGCGCCGGGCTGATCCTGCTCGCCGACCGTATCCGTGACGGAATCACCGGCCAGCAGACCTTCGGCGGCCTGGATGTCATCGTCCGCCGCAATGCCTTCGGCAGCCAGGTCGACTCCTTCGAGACAGATCTCGAGGTGCCCGTCTTCGGAGAACCCCCGGTGCACGCGGTCTTCATCCGTGCGCCGCTCGTGGAGCAGGTGGGGGAGCGCGCCGAGGCCATCGCCGCGCTCCCGGACGGTCGCGTGGTGGCGGTGCGGCAGGGGCCGCTGCTCGGCACGTCTTTCCACCCCGAGGTGACCGGCGAGACACGCTTCCACGAGTTGTTCCTGGAGGCGGTGCGCGCGGCGTCCTGACGGGGCCCGGTTCCCGGGCCGATAGAATCGAGCGCATGTCCGGCCACTCCAAGTGGGCGACGACCAAGCACAAGAAGGCCGTCATCGACGCGCGTCGTGCCAAGTCGTTCGCCAAGCTCATCAAGAACATCGAAGTCGCAGCCAAGCTCGGCGGCGCAGACCTCGCGGGTAACCCGACGCTGTACGACGCCGTGCAGAAGGCGAAGAAGACCTCGGTCCCCAACGACAACATCGACCGCGCGATCAAGCGAGGGGCGGGCATTTCGGGAGACGCGGTCGAGTACCAGACGATCCTCTACGAAGGCTACGGACCCAACGGCGTCGCGCTCATGATCGAGTGCTTGACGGACAACAAGAATCGGGCGGCGGCCGAGGTGCGCACCGCACTGACCCGCAACAACGGCACTCTGGCCGATCCGGGTTCTGTCGCGTACAACTTCCACCGCAAGGGCGTCATCGTCGTCTCGGGCGAGGGCACGACCGAGGATGACGTCATGCTCGCTGCCCTGGAGGCCGGTGCCGAGGAAGTGGAGCCGCACGCGCAGGGCTTCGAAGTGATCACCGAGGCATCCGATCTGGTCGCCGTCCGGTCGGCACTCCAGGAGGCGGGACTGGACTACGAGTCGGCGGACGTCGAGTTCGTGCCGTCGCTGAAGGTCGAGGTCGACGCGGACACCGCACGCAAGGTCTTCCGCTTGATCGACGCGCTCGAAGACAGCGACGACGTCCAGAACGTCTACAGCAACTTCGATCTCTCGCCCGAAGTGCAGGCCGAGCTCGAGAACGACGAGTAGGGCGCGCCTGCGCACGCACGTGCCCGGGCACGCCTAGCGTGGCCGGGTGGCGACTGTTCGCGTGCTTGGAATCGATCCCGGCCTCACCCGCTGCGGTGTCGGCGTGGTGGACGTCGCGGCCGACCGTTCCGCCGTGCTCGTGCACGTGGGTGTCATCAGAACGGATGCCGGGCTTGCTGTCGAGCGGCGGCTGGCCGCGATCGCCTCCGGGATACGCGACGTCCTGGACCTCCATCGCCCCGACGTCGTGGCCGTCGAGCGCGTCTTCGCCCAGCACAACCGCAGCACCGTGATGGGCACCGCGCAGGCCAGCGGCATCGCGTTGATGCTTGCGGGGGAGCGGGGGCTGCCGGCTGCGACCCACACGCCCACCGAGGTGAAGGCCGCGATCACGGGCTACGGAAGTGCCGACAAACGTCAGGTCCAGGCGATGGTTGCGCGCATCCTGCGGCTGGATGCCGCACCCCAACCCGCCGACGCCGCCGACGCGCTCGCGCTCGCCCTCTGCCACGCGTGGCGCGGTGCCGGGCACGGGTCGCCGACGGCGGGAGAGCCCTTGACGAGGGCTCAGCAGGCGTGGCGGGATGCCGAGCGACGCGCCCGCGTCTGAGCGTGTCGGTCGAACAAATGTGCGATTGGCACCCTAGCCTGCTGTGAGGCCCCTGCTCCGCCGATCGGAAGGAGAACGATGATCTCGTCAGTGCGAGGTGTTGTCGGCCACGTCGAGCAGGACTCGGTCGTGGTCGAGGTCGGCGGAGTCGGTCTCACTGTCGCTGTCGCTCCACACGTCGCCCGATCCGCTCGGGTCGGTGAGTCCCTGTTCCTCCACACCTCGCTCATCGTGCGTGAGGACGCCCTGAGCCTGGTCGGATTCGAGACCCGCGAAGAGCTCACCACCTTTCTTCTGCTGGTCGGCGTGTCGGGGGTTGGGCCAAAGTCGGCTCTCGGCGTGCTCAGCGCCATGTCGGTGGATCAGATCGCCCAGGCAGTCGCCGACGAGGACGACGCGCCGTTTCGGCGTGTCTCGGGCATCGGCCCGAAGACCGCGAAGCTCATCGTCGTCCACCTCGCAGGCAAGGTCGTCGCTCCCGCCGCCGCGCGCACGATCCCCGCATCCGATGATCGGGTGCACGCGCTGACTGCCGCGCTGACGGGCCTCGGGTGGTCAGAGCGCCACGCGGCGGAGGTCGCGGCCGGTGTCGTCGAGGATGCCGCGGCGGAGGCATCCGTCCCCGATCTCCTGCGCCGCGCACTCGCAGAGCTCGGACCCGCCCGGAAGGAGACGGCACGTGGATGACCTGACCGATCCGACTCCGTCGCGCGACGAGAGTGAGCTTGCACTGGAGGGCGCCCTTCGGCCCGGATCGCTTGCGGAGTTCGTGGGGCAGACGAAGGTTCGCGGGCAACTCCAGCTGCTGCTGGATGCTGCTCGGTTACAGCAGCGTCCCGCAGACCACATCCTGCTGGCCGGACCCCCGGGGCTGGGGAAGACGACGCTCGCGATGATCGTCGCACACGAAAGCGAACGGCCCCTGCGGATGTCGAGCGGCCCCGCCATTCAGCACGCCGGCGACCTCGCCGCGCTGCTTTCGAGCCTCACCCCCGGGGAAGTGCTCTTCATCGACGAGATCCACCGGATGGCCAGATCCGCCGAGGAGATGCTCTACCTTGCGATGGAGGACTTCCGGATCGACATCATGGTCGGCAAGGGCGCGGGCGCGACCAGCATCCCGCTCGATCTGGCACCGTTCACCCTCGTGGGAGCCACGACGCGCGCGGGACTGTTGCCGAACCCGCTGCGGGATCGGTTCGGCTTCACCGCGCACCTCGAGTACTACGAACCGGAGGAGCTGGAGCGGGTCCTGGAGCGTTCGGCGCGAATGCTCGAGGTCCCCCTGCCCGCTGGGTCTCGCGCCGAGATCGCGCGACGCTCGCGCGGCACCCCCCGCATCGCGAATCGACTGCTGCGCCGGGTTCGCGACTACGTGGTGGTGCACGGCGGTAGTGCGAGTGCGCAATCCGTCGATGCCGCACTCGATCTGTACGACGTCGATGCGATCGGGCTGGATCGCCTGGACCGGGCCGTCCTCGAGACGCTGGTGCGCCGCTTCCACGGCGGCCCTGTCGGGCTGAACACCCTGGCCGTGACGGTGGGGGAAGAGGCCGACACGATCGAGTCCGTCATCGAGCCGTACCTCGTCCGGATCGGCTTCATGGGTCGCACGCCGCGCGGGCGCATCGCGACGCCGGATGCCTATGCACACCTCGGGGTCCGCCACGCCGATCAGACGCTGAGACTGGATGACCTATAATTCCTGGAGGCTTTGACCCCTCCACGCGGCCCGACGTCTGCGCGGCCGCACCCGAAAGGCGCCCCTCTTCATGAACTTCCAGGACTTCTTCCTCAACTACGGCCTGCTCATCCTGTTGGGCGCCCTCCTGGTGTTCATGTTCTGGAACTCCAGCCGACGCATGAAGAAGCAGCGCGAGGAGCAGGCGCAGAAGGCCCGACAGACAGTTCCGGGCGCCGAGGTGTTGCTGCAGGGCGGCCTGTACGGCACGATCGTCGAGTTCGACCCCGACAACCTCGACCAGCCCGCCATCGTGGAGATCGCTCCCGGAGTCGACATCAAGGTTCACAGCCAGGCAATCCTGCGCATCATCACGCCCGCGGACGAGGTCGACGACGAGACGGACGACGAGTTCGACGGCATCGTGGACAAGTACCACGAGACTCACGACGGCGAGACCGCCGACGCGGTGGCCACGGATGCCGAGCCCGCCGCCGACTCCGACAGTGACGGCAGCGACGGCGACCCCAAGCCGCGCGCCTGACCCCCTTCCCGAGAGACGCTCTCCGTGGCCGTATCCACTCCCGTTCGCCGTGCCTGGCGGGCCCTCACGGGTCTGCTGACGATCACCGCGATCCTCTTCGGTATCAATGCGCTCGGTGTCTACGTGTTCAACGCGAGCTCGTGGGCTCCGGAGCTCGCCCTCGACCTGCAGGGCGGCACGCAGATCATCCTCGAAGCGCAGACTGCTGACGGAGCAGATCCGTCCGCAGAGCAGATGAACCAGGCGGTCACGATCATCCGCCAGCGTGTCGACGCCTCCGGAGTGGGTGAAGCCGAGGTCACGACCGAGGGCGGCAAGAACATCGTGGTGCAGATCCCCGGGGAGGCCGACGAGCAGACCCGCCAGCGCATCGAGGCCTCCGCACAGCTGCAGCTTCGCGCGGTCCTCTACACCGGATCTCCGGCGACGAGCTTTGTCGGCGAGGACGGTGAGACGACTCCGTACCCGACGCCGGACCCGACCCTCGAGTCGACGCCCGCGGTAGAGCCGACCAGCGGCAGCGACACCGCCTGGATAACGCCGGCGCTGCAGGCCGAGTTCCTCGCCTACGACTGCGCGAACCCCGACAACGACCCCGCCAACGCGCCGACCGATGCGCCGCTGATCACTTGTGATGCCACCGGTACCGTGAAGTACATCCTCGGGCCGGTCGAGCTGGACGGTTCGTCGATTGTCGACGCGACCAACGGGCTGGAGCAGACCTCCGGACGCTGGGTGGTCAACCTGCAGTTCGACGAAGCCGGAACCCAGACCTTCGGGGAGATCAGCCAGCGTCTGTACGGCGCGACCCCGCCGCTGGACCAGTTCGCGTTCGTCCTGGACGGCTACGTCCTGACGGCGCCGTCGATGAACGCTCAGATCCTCGACGGACGACCCAGCATCAGCGGGAGCTTCACCCAGGAGAGCTCGAAGGTCCTCGCCGACCAGCTCAAGTACGGTGCGCTGCCGCTGAGCTTCGTGGTCGTGAGCTCGGACACGATCTCTGCGACACTCGGATCCCAGCAGCTGCAGATCGGCCTGATCGCAGGTCTCATCGGTCTCGCGCTCGTCGCGGTCTATTCGCTCATCGTCTATCGTGCGCTCGGCTTCGTCATCATCGCCTCCCTGATCGTCATGGCCGTGTTGACATACGTCATGCTGGTCATCCTGGCGTGGCGGATGGGCTTCCGCCTGTCGCTAGCGGGCGTCGCGGGTCTGATCGTCTCCATCGGATTCACCGCGGATTCCTTCATCGTCTACTTCGAGCGAATTCGCGATGAGCTGCGCGACGGAAAGTCGATCACAGGTGCCGTGGAAGACGGCTGGGCGCGGGCAAAACGGACGATCTACATCTCGAAGTCGATCAACATCCTCGCGGCAGTCGTGCTCTACATCCTCGCTGACGCGACGGTGAAGGGGTTCGCCTTCACTCTCGGCCTCACAACCGCGATCGACGTCCTCATCTTCATCCTGTTCACACACCCGGTGATGCAGCTTTTGGCTCGGACCCGTTTCTTCTCCTCGGGGCACCCGTTGTCGGGGCTGGACCCCGACGCCCTCGGCGCGGTCTACCGCGGGCGTGCGCAGTTCCGCACCCCGCTCGTGGCTCCCAAGACCGCGGCCGAGAAGCGCGCTTCCCGCTCCCGCGGGGAGGCCGCCCGCCGCCAGACCATCGCCGAACGAAAGCTCGCCGAATCCCGCACAACCGGATCTCCGGGTCGTGCCGAGGGAGAGGACACCCCCTGATGCGCTCCCTCAACCAGGTCGGCAATGACCTCTACAGCGGGAAGACGTCGTTTCCCTTCGTCGGCCGACGCCGACTGTGGTTCATCATCGCCGCCGTCCTCGTCATCGGGTCCGCGCTGGTCCCGTTCATCCGACCGATCCAGTTCTCGATCGAGTTCACCGGCGGGTCGCAGTTCACCGTGTCGGGCATCACGAGCCCGGACCAGCTGATCGCGACCGAGGCCGTGCAGTCCGTCGTCCCCGGGGCGACGACGAAGGTCGCAACAGTCGGCGCCGACACCATCCGGGTCCAGACCGACCAGATGACGGATGCCGAGACGCGCGACGTGGCCACCGCTCTGGCCGACGCGTACGCCGTCGACCCCAGCGAGGTGACCACGTCATTCATCGGCCCCAGCTGGGGGCAGGATGTCACTCGCCAGTCGCTGTGGGGCCTCGCGATCTTCCTGGCGCTGACCTTCATCATCCTCGCGTTGTATTTCCGGACCTGGAAGATGTCAGCGGCGGCGATCATCGGTCTCGTGGACGTGTTGGTCATCACCGTCGGCATCTACGCGCTGTTCGGATTCGAGATCTCCCCGGCCGCCGTCATCGGATTCTTGACGATCCTCGCGTACTCGCTCTACGACACCACCGTCGTGTTCGACAAGATTCGAGAGAATACGGCGGAGGACGGCGAGATCTCCGGCCGCACCTTCGGCGAGTCCGTCAACCTCGCCGTGAACCAGACGCTCGTGCGTTCGATCAACACCACGGTGGTCGCGATCTTGCCGGTCGGTGCGATCCTGTTCATCGGCGCGTTCTGGCTCGGCGCCGAGACTCTGAGCGACATTTCGCTGTCGATCTTCGTGGGCATCATCGTCGCCGCCTACTCGACGTTGTTCGTGGCTGCGCCGCTGTTCTCGCTGTTCCGTGAGAACGAGGCGCCCATCCGCCAGCGCGACCAGCGCGTGCTCGCCGCCCGCGAACAGGCGGTCGCGTCCGCGTGAGTCGCTGCGCCGCGGCGTAGGATATGTGCTCCAGCGAAGGGAGGGCGATCGGATGACCGAGACCGTTCCTCCCGCCCAGAGCGTTCCCGCGGGATCGTCGTCGCTGCTGCGCCTTGTGCCGCGGATCTTTTCGCGCGCCGCCCGACGTGACGACGTCGAGAAGCTGCTGCGGACCGTCCGCACACACCACCCCAAGGGTGACCTCGCGATCATCGAGCGCGCCTACGCGATCGCCGACCGCGCGCACGCTGGGCAGAAGCGCCAGAGCGGCGAGCCCTACATCACGCACCCGCTCGCTGTCGCCCAAATCCTCGCGGATCTCGGTCTGGGGCCGAAGGCCGTCGCGGCGGCTCTGCTCCACGACACGGTCGAGGACACCAGCTACGACCTCGACGCACTCACCGCCGAGTTCGGCGACGAAGTGGCCATGCTCGTGGACGGCGTGACCAAGCTCGACAAGGTCAAGTACGGCGAGAGCGCCCAAGCCGAGACGGTGCGCAAGATGATCGTCGCGATGTCGCGCGACATCCGTGTGCTGCTCATCAAGCTCGCCGACCGCCTCCACAACGCACGCACCTGGGGCTTCGTTCCCCCCGAGAAGGCGCGCAAGAAGGCCACCGAGACGCTCGAGATCTATGCACCGCTCGCGCACCGCCTGGGAATTCAGACGATCAAGTCCGAGCTCGAGGATCTGTCGTTTGCCGTCCTGCACCCCAAGCTCTACGCCGAGATCGAGAGCCTGGTCAAACAGCGCACCCCGCAGCGCGACAAGTACCTGCAGAACGTGATCGACGCTGTGGACGTGGACCTGCGCGAACTCCGGATCCGCGGACGTGTGCTGGGCCGCCCCAAGCAGCTGTACTCCGTGTACCAGAAGATGGTGGTGCGCGGACGCGAGTTCGATGACATCTACGACCTGATCGGCATCCGGATCCTCGTCTCGTCCGTACGCGACTGCTATGCCGTCCTCGGTGCCATCCACGCCCGCTGGACACCCTTGCCGGGACGGTTCAAGGACTACATCGCCACTCCCAAGTTCAACCTGTACCAGTCGCTGCACACGACCGTGATCGGACCCGAGGGACGCACGGTCGAGATCCAGATCCGCACGCACGAGATGCACCAGCAAGCCGAGTACGGGGTTGCGGCGCACTGGAAGTACAAGGAGCGGATGGCCGGCGGCAAGGTCGATGACAAGGCCTTGGACACGGATCTTGCGTGGCTGGCCCGGATCTCCGACTGGCAGGCCGAAACCGCAGACCCCGGTGAGTTCCTGGACTCACTGCGCTTCGAGATCGGCGCGAAAGAGGTCTACGTCTTCACCCCGAAGGGGCGTGTCATCGGGCTTCCCTCGGGTGCGACCCCTGTCGATTTCGCCTACGCGGTGCACACCGAGGTCGGTCACCGCACCATGGGCGCAAAGGTCAACGGCCGGCTCGTGCCACTCGAGTCGGAGCTCAAGAGCGGTGATGTCGTCGAGGTCTTCACCTCGAAGAACCCGGATGCCGGGCCGAGCCAGGACTGGCTGACGTTCGTCAAGAGCACGAGAGCCCGCAGCAAGATTCGCGGCTGGTTCACGAAGGAGCGCCGCGAAGAGGCGATCGAGCAGGGGAAGGAGTCGATCGCGCGGGCGATGCGGCGCCAGAACCTTCCGCTGCAGCGACTGATGAATCAGGACACCCTGAGCGAAGTCGCGCACGGCCTGCGCTATGAGGACGTGTCGGCGCTCTACGCGGCCGTCGGCGAAGGCCATGTCTCGACGCAATCGGTCATCGAGAAGGTGACGGCTCTTGTCAGTGCCTCCAGCGACACCGCGACGGGCCCGATCGACCTGCCGCACGTCGGCCGGTCTCGCCAGCCCCGCACCGCCGATTCGGGAGTCCTCGTGCGCGGTGCCCCCGACATCCTGGTGAAGCTCTCGAAATGCTGCACGCCGGTTCCCGGCGATGAGATCCTCGGGTTCGTCACGCGGGGCAGCGGCGTCTCGGTGCACCGCGCCGATTGCACGAACGTGGAATCTCTGCGCTCGGACCCGGCGCGACTCATCGAGGTGGAATGGGCCCCCACCACCAAGAGCGTGTTCCTGGTCCAGATCCAGGTCGAAGCCCTCGACCGCTCCGGGCTGCTGAGCGACGTGACGCGGGTCCTCAGCGAGCACCACGTCAACATCCTGTCGGCATCCGTGTCGACGACCAACGACCGGCTGGCCCTGAGCCGATTCGTGTTCGAGATGGGCGACATCGTGCACCTCGACCGGGTGCTCAACGCCGTACGGCGGATCGATGCGGTCTACGACGTCTACCGCGTGACGTCCTCGTAGGCATCCGCGGACCATTCGCGCAGCAGCCGGAGCGCCCTGACCTTGTGGGGCACTGTGCCCGCACGCTGGAGCCAGTCGATGCCCTCTCTCACCGCGCCCTGGCCGCGGTCGACGAAACCGCGAAGGGCCGCCCGATGGTCTGCATCGTCGACCCGCGCGAGATCGGCGACGGTACGCGCGGGAGTCGTGACCAGAACGCCGCCGATACGGAGCAGGTCCGCTTCGGGAAGGTAGACGTCGCGGTAGTGGAGCCTGCGATGGATGACCCCATGGATCCGCTGGCTGACAGCGCGCTGAACGGTGTGTCGAGCCGGCGGCTCGGCGATCGCACCATGAACCCAGGCTGCCGTCAGATGAGTGGCCGCCATGAGGTCGCGCAACAGCGGACCGAGGGAGGCGGCACGCACAGCTGTCGTCTCGATCGTGTCCGCAGGCATGTAGGCGGCATCGACCTCGACGAGGTGCCCGTCCAGTCGCGCGGCGGACAGTTCCGCGAGCGAGAGCTTCTCATCAGCGAAGTACAGAAACGGAGATGCCATTCCCGCAGTCTGCCGGGCACGCCCCGGTGGCGACGGTGCGATCCCCGCGGCTGTGGAGAAGTCGGGTTCAGCCCTCGACGGCGCGGAGCCAGGCGCGACGCGCCTCGAGTGCCTCCGTCGCCTGGCGGATGGCGCGCTGGTCCTTGCGAGCCGTCGCCTCAGCGAGCTCCGCCTCGAGCTTCTCGATCGCGTCGTAGAGCTGGCGGGTCATGTCGTTGGCTCGCGCGGTGGTCTCGGGATTGTTCCGCGTCCATTCGGCGTCTTCGCGCGAGCGCACAGACACCTCGATCTTGCGCAGTTCGTCGTCGAGCGCACGTTCCTGCTCACGCGGGAAGATCCGACCGATGTCATCCCACGACCGCTGAATCGCGGTGAGAGCGCTGCGAGCGGCAGCAAGATCGTGCATGTCGAGGATCGGGCGCGCGCGTTCGAGGAGCGCGCGTTTGGCGTCGATCTTCTCTTTCGACGCCTCGACTTCCGCCGCTTCGCGTTCGGCCCGTGCGGCGTACAGGGCGTCGCCGGCCGCCTTGAAGCGTGCCCAGAGCGCGTCGTCGACCTTCTTGCCGGCGCGCCCCGCGGTCTTCCACTCGTTCAGGAGATCTCGATAGGCACCGATGCCGTCCTCGCCGCGGGGCGCGAGTGCTTCCGCACGCTCGACGAGACGGTTCTTGCGCTCTCGGACGGCTTTGTGCGCCTCATCGAGTTCCGCATAGAACTCTCGACGGTGCTTGTCGACGATCGCACGCGCGTCACGGAAACGCTTCCAGAGTGACTGGGAGATCGACTTCGGGATGTGCGGGCCGGACTGCTGGTGAGACTGCCACTGCTCGAAGAGGGCGGTCATCTCCGCTGAGGCGGTCTTCCACTGAACGGTCTGCGGGTCCTGAGCGGCAATGGCCTCCGCCTGCTCCACGAGCCGAGTGCGCTCGGCGATCGCGGCATCCACGGCCTCTCGCGCCTGCGCGGCCTCTGCGGCGCTGGCCTCGGCGAGCGAGGCGGTGAGCGCCTCCAGTCGTGCACTCAAGGAGGCGAGATCGCCGACCGCCGATGCTCCGGCGATCTTGCCGCTGAGCGTCGCCGCTGTCGCCCTGAGGTCGGCCGCGCTCGCACCGCCCCGGCGATGGCGCACCTCAAGGAGGGCTACCTCGGATGCGAGATCGGAGAACTTCCGCTCGTAGTATGCGAGCGCTTCTTCGGCGGTGCCATCGGGGTACTGACCGACGACTCGCCACTGGTCACCTTCGCGGACCGAAACAGTGCCGTCATCGTCGACCCGGCCCCAGGGGTGGTCGGCGGCGGTGGAGGACGAAGCTGTGTCTGACACGGAAGGCACCTCAATGCGGCATGGCCGCCTGCGGGGGTTGGACGCTTAAGCCTAATACGGGGCGCGCGTCCTGCCACGGCGGTGTCCGGGATCATGTCGGGATCCGCGGATAGCCTGGATGCCATGTCCAACTCGGCGGGGCTCTTCTCCGGTCAGACCCCGCTGCCCGTGCGCATGCGCCCGACCTCGCTTGCGGAGGTCGCCGGTCAGCAGCACCTGCTTCGCCCGGGGGCACCGCTGGTGGTCCTGGCCGATCCGGACGGGGGAGCCCGGGCAGCGTCATCCGTCATTCTGTGGGGCCCTCCCGGCACGGGCAAGACGACACTGGCCCAGGCTGTCGCGCGCTCGTCCGGGCGCCGTTTCGTTGAGCTCTCTGCGGTGACAGCGGGAGTCAAGGACGTTCGCGAGGTCATGCAGGACGCGCTCACGCAACGTGACCTCTACGGCTCATCGACGATCCTCTTCCTCGACGAGATTCATCGCTTCACGAAGGCTCAGCAGGACGCTCTGCTGCCGGGCGTCGAGAACGGGTGGGTCGTGCTCATCGCGGCGACCACGGAGAACCCGTCGTTCTCGGTGATCTCGCCGCTGCTGTCCCGCTCGCTGCTGCTGACACTCCAGCCGTTGACGGATGACGACCTGGCAGCTCTCGTCGACCGGGCGGTCTCCGACGCGCGGGGACTCGCGGGGGCCGTCAGCCTGACGGATGAGGCGCGCGTCGCCCTCGTCCGGCTGGCCTCCGGGGACGCGCGGCGAGCGCTGACCGCCCTGGAGGCTGCAGCATCGCTTGCCGAGCCGGAGTCGGAGGGGGAGGCGGGGGTCATCACCGCCGAGCATGTCGCGCAGGCGGTGGATCGAGCATTGCTTCGCTACGACCGCCAGGGCGACGAGCACTATGACGTCATCAGTGCGTTCATCAAGTCGATCCGCGGGTCGGATCCGGATGCGGCGCTGCACTATCTGGCCCGCATGATCGAGGCAGGGGAGGACCCGAGGTTCATCGCGCGGCGCCTGATCATCTCCGCCGCCGAGGACATCGGCCTGGCGGATCCGCAGGCGCTGCCGTTGGCCGTCGCTGCAGCGGATGCCGTGCAGCTCATCGGATTCCCCGAGGGCCGGATCCCGCTCGCGGAGGCCACCATCTACCTCGCGACGACGGCGAAATCGAATGCGGCCTACCTCGCGATCGACGCTGCGATCGCGGATGTGCGCGGCGGCGGGGCGGGCCGGGTGCCTCCCCATCTGCGGGACGCCCATTATCCCGGCGCTGCTCGGCTCGGACACGGCAAGGGCTACCGCTATCCGCACGACGATGACCGAGGCGTGGTTGCCCAGCAATACCTCCCGGACGGTCTGCGTGACCGCAGCTACTACCGTCCGACCGCCCGCGGGGCTGAGCGCGAGATCGGCGCGCGATGGAGTCGGATCCAGCGCATCCTGGGGCGTGGCGGTGGGTCCGGAGCCCGAGGCGCGGGCGACTCCGAGAGCGACTGACCCGTCTGGTAGACTGTTTCGGTTCGAAACCGTGTTTTCGGATATCCCCTCACTCGATAATCCCCTTCGGTGCGCTGCGACGTGCGAACCGACGTGTGAGTGCGGGATACGTCCGTGAGTCGCGAGAGACGCGGCCACGTCATCGGAAGGAAGTCTTCGTGCCCACGAAGTCCCAGGATCGCCGCAAGGTGCGCATGTCGCGCGCCCTCGGCGTCGCACTGACCCCCAAGGCCGCCCGCTACCTCGAGAAGCGCCCCTACGCGCCCGGCGAGCACGGCCGCACCAAGCGCAAGGCCGACAGCGACTTCGCCGTCCGTCTTCGCGAGAAGCAGCGCCTGCGCGAGCAGTACGGCATCCGCGAGAAGCAGCTGCGCATCGCGTTCAACGAGGCTCGCCGCAAGGACGGCTTGACCGGTGAGAACCTGGTCGAGCAGCTCGAGATGCGCCTTGACGCACTCGTGCTTCGCGCCGGTTTCGCGAGGACGACCGCGCAGGCCCGCCAGCTCGTCGTGCACCGCCACATCCTCGTCGACGGCAAGACCGTCGACCGTCCGTCGTTCCGCGTGGCGCCCGGCCAGCTCATCCACGTCAAGGAGAAGAGCGAAGGCCTCGAGCCGTTCCAGGTCGCCGCAGCCGGCGGTCACGCCGAGGTTCTGCCGCCGGTTCCCGGCTACCTCGAGGTCGAACTCGACAAGCTCCACGCCCGCCTCGTGCGTCGTCCCAAGCGCGCCGAGGTGCCCGTGGTCTGTGACGTCCAGCTCGTCGTCGAGTACTACGCGGCCCGATAAGCGGTCATCGGCATCCGCTTCGCCGCCCGTCGATCGGTGCAGCGAGCGAGCGTCCACGAAGGGCGTCGGGGCAACCCGGCGCCCTTCGCCGTTGTCGCCTACGATGGGATGAACCGCCGTCGCGGGAAAGGGAGTGAGCGCATGAAAAACCTGCTGTGGTTCGCACTGGGGCTTGCCGGGGGTTTCGTCGCCGCGCACTACGTGAACAAGGATCCCCGCGGACACGAGTTGCTCGCCGAGGTGGACGCCCGCATCTCGCAGTTCACCGATCGCATCGCCGACGCCTACCGTGAGCAGGAGGCACGCATCGTCGGTATCGTCGAGGACGCCGCCGGTGCGGCATCCCAGACAGCGGATGCGGCTGCCGCCACGATCGGGGACGTCACGGACACCGTCACGGATGCCGTCGGCGACGTCGCCGACGCGGCGAAGAACGCCGCGAAGAAGCTCACCGACTGATCCCGACGCAAGCGTGCACCGCCCCGTACCGGGTGGTGCGGCTCGTCTGTGCAAAGGAAAACGATGAAGACCGCCGAGATCGCACAGCGCTACCTCGACTACTTCGAGAAGAACGACCATGTGATCGTCCCCAGCGCGTCGCTGGTCACCGATGATCCCTCGCTGTTGTTCACCGTTGCCGGCATGGTGCCGTTCATCCCCTACCTCACGGGCGTCGTCCCGGCCCCCTACCCGCGCGCAGCAGACGTGCAGAAGTGCATCCGCACGAACGACATCGAAGAGGTCGGAAAGACTGCCCGTCATGGCACCTTCTTCCAGATGCTCGGCAACTGGTCGTTCGGTGACTACTTCAAGGCGGGAGCGATCGAGTACGCGTGGGAGCTGCTGACCTCCTCCGAGTCTGACGGTGGCTTGGGTTTTGCCGAGCGCGACCTGTGGGTGACCGTCTACGAGGACGACGACGAGGCAGCTGGCCTCTGGAAGCGGATCGCCGGCCTTCCGGACGAGCGCATTCAGCGCTTCGGCAAGGAGGACAACTACTGGTCGACCGGGCAGCCGGGACCGGCGGGCCCGTGCTCCGAGATTTACTTCGACCGTGGCCCGGCGTACGGACCCGACGGCGGACCTGCCGTTGATGACAGTCGGTTCACCGAGATCTGGAATCTCGTCTTCATGCAGTACGCCATCACGAACGTTCGCTCGAAGACCGACTTCGATGTGGTCGGCGAGTTGCCGCAGAAAAACATCGACACCGGTATGGGGCTCGAGCGCGTCGCGTTCATCAAACAGGGCGTCGAGAACATGTACGAGACGGATCAGGTCCGTCCGGTCCTCGACCGGGCTGTCGCGCTCTCCGGCCGCACCTACGGCGCCGTGCACGAGGATGACGTCCGGTTCCGTGTCGTGGCTGATCACGTGCGCTCCTCGCTCATGCTTCTCTCCGACGGCGTCCGCCCCTCCAACGAGGGTCGGGGGTACATCCTGCGCCGCCTCATGCGCCGCACGATCCGCGCCATGCGGCTGCTGGGTGTGGACGCCCCCACCTTCCCGGAGTTGTTCGCTGCCTCCCGCGATGCGATGGCCCCGGCGTACCCGACACTGGTGACCGAGTATGCCCGTCTGGAGTCCGCCGCTGTCGCGGAGGAGGAGACCTTCCTGCGCACTCTCGCGGCAGGTTCCACGATCCTCGACCTCGCCGTGTCCGAGACCAAGGGTGCGGGCAAGCAGGAGATCAGCGGTTCCGAAGCGTTCCTCCTCCACGACACCTACGGCTTCCCGATCGACCTGACGCTCGAGATCGCAGAAGAGGCAGGTCTGAGCGTGGACCGAGCCGCCTTCGACGCGCTCATGCACGAGCAGCGCGCGCGTGCGAAAGCCGACGCGAAGTCCCGTAAGCGGACGATCGCGGATCACTCGGTCTACCGTGAGTTCCGCGCCCTCGGCGAGACGACGTTCACGGGATACACCGACCTCGAGACCGAGTCGCGTGTGCTCGGAGTGCTCGTGGACGGTGTCTCCGTCGACCGGGCTACCGCAGGTCAGACCGCCGAAGTCATCGTTGCCGAAACCGCCCTGTATGCCGAGTCCGGTGGTCAGGTCGCAGACAAGGGCATCATCGTCGGTCCGGGGTTCCAGCTCGATGTCGTCGATGTGCAAAGGCCGGTGCCGGGACTTGTCAGCCACACGGTGGAGGTGAGGTCCGGTGAGGTTGCCGTGGGGCTGGCCGCCACGACGATCGTCGACGCTGCAAACCGACGCGCGGCCGCGCAGGCGCACTCCGCGACCCACCTCGTGCATGCGGCCTTGCGTGACACGCTGGGGCCCTCTGCCACTCAGTCCGGCTCACTCAACCGCGCCGGCTACCTGCGCTTCGATTTCACGTGGTCCCAGGCGCTGTCGCCCGAAACCCGGTCAGAGATCGAAGAGATCGCCAACAACGCCGTGCGGGACAACCTGCAGGTCACGACCCGCGTCCTCGCGCTCGATGAGGCCAAGGAGCTCGGTGCGATGGCACTGTTCGGCGAGAAGTACGGCGATACCGTGAGGATGGTCGACATCGGCGGACCGTGGTCTCGTGAACTCTGCGGCGGCACGCACGTCGCCACCAGCGCCGAGGTCGGTCTCATCAACCTCGTGGGGGAGTCCTCGGTCGGTGCAGCCAACCGCCGCGTCGAAGCGCTCGTCGGGGCAGATGCCTTCCGCGAACTCGCGGCGGAGCGAGCGATCGTGTCGCAGCTCACCTCGTCTCTGAAGACTCCGCGCGACCAGCTTCCGGCCCGGATCGCGGAGCTCACGGCGAGCCTGAAGGCTGCGGAGAAGAAGATCGCGGCACTGCAGTCCAAGGCGCTCAACGAGCGGGTCCCCGAGCTCATCGGCGCCGCGACGCGGGTGGGTGCGCTCACCGTCGTCGCGGCCAGCCTCGGACGCGCCGGCTCCGCCGATGATGTCCGGGCCGTTGCCCTCACCGTACGGGAACGTCTGGGCTCCGACGCGGCAGTCGTTGCGCTGGGCGCAGAGGTCGGCGACCGTCCCGTCGTGATCGTTGCCACCACCGAGTCAGCGCGCGCTCTCGGTGTGAAGGCCGGCCCGCTCGCCAAGGCGGCGGCGGCAGCGCTCGGCGGCGGGGGCGGCGGGCGCGATGACCTCGCGCAAGGCGGTGGGACGGACACGGCTGCCCTGGGGCAGGCGTTGGACGGTGTCGTGAAGGCGCTGCCCCGATCGTGAGCGAGTTTCGTCGCGGCATCCGCCTCGCCGTCGATGTCGGCAGGGCCCGCGTCGGTGTGGCCCAGTGCGATCCCGACGGCATGCTCGCGACTCCGACCGAGACGATCCCGCGAACGGATCGCACCGTGGACCGCTTGAGGGAAGTGATCGACCACTCGCAACCGATCGAGGTCATCGTCGGATTGCCGATCAATCTGCGGGGCGAGCGAACCGCGTCGACAGAGGACGCGGAGGACTTCGCACGACAGCTGGGCGCATGTGTCAGCGTTCCGATCCGGATGCTGGATGAGCGGCTGAGCACGGTTTCTGCGCAATCGGCACTTCGCGCATCCGGCAGAAGCACCCGATCGTCTCGTACGATTGTGGATCAGGTTGCCGCCGTCGTGCTGCTGCAGCAGGCGTTGGACATCGAGAAGAGCACCGGCCGCCCACCGGGTGCGCTGCTACCCCCCGCCGAGGAGCCTGCCTGACATGCCCGACGATTCGTCACCGTTCGACGACCCGTTCGCCGACCTATTCGGCAAGCTCCCGGACGGTCGCTCCCGCAGCACGGGTGCCACCGGTTCCGGCTCGGCAGCATCGGATGATGCCGCCGAGCCAACCGCCTCGCCCTCTCGGGATGACGCGCCGGAACCGGTCTCGCCCACGTCCCCGCCCCCTGCCGCACCCAGCCCACACCCGGACTCGCCGCCGGTCCCGTCGTCGCGCCGCGCGGCCCGCGCGGCGCGCGCCGCCGGCACGCCCGAGGAGGCATCCCCGGCCGCCAGCGGACGTTCGCCGTCGACCCCGGATACGACCGGGCCGGCACCTGCCGCGACGTCAGCGACCGACGACGTTCCCCCTGAACTCTTCTGGGCAGCGGTCGCAGCACCGCCGACCTCGACGCAGCACCTCACCTCGACCTCGACGGCGATCCCGCGCGACGAGGTGCCACGGCCCGCGGCTTCGCCGGGCACACTGGACGATCTCTTCTCCGGGGAGCGCACGACGGATGACATCGGCATGACGCGCAGCACTACAGAACGCACACGCCGCCGGCGCGGCGGGTGGATCGCGCTGATCGTCGTAGTCGCGCTGCTGGGAGGCGCCGCCGCCGGTGGGTGGTGGGTCTGGTCGACCTACGAGGACAAGATCCGCGAGGTTCTCGGATGGGAAGAGCCACAGGAGTACGAGCCGGGGATGGCGACCGGTGAAGCCTTCTTGACGATCGTCTCCGGTGACACCGGCGCCTCGATCTCGCCCAAGCTCTACGAGGCGGGAGTGACCAAGACCCCGGATGCGTTCTACGACTACCTCGTCGCCGAGGACCTGAACCCTCCGTTCGTCCCCGGCGTCTTCCGGCTGCAGCAGCAGATGACCTCCGCGGCAGCGCTCGAGGCCATCCTCGATCCGGCCAACAAGATGGAGAACTCCGCTCAGCTGCGTGAGGGCCTCACCGTGGACCAATCCATCGGGATCCTCTCGGAGAGTCTCGGCATCCCGCTGGCGGACTTCGAGGCGGCAGTTGCAAATCCGAGTGCGTACGGCGTCCCGGTCAATGAGGCGGTCGTTGCGGCGGGTGGGCAGCCTCTTGAAGGGTGGCTCTTCCCGGCGACATACACGTTCGATCCCGGGGTCACTGCCGAGCAGGTCATACAGACCCTCGTCGACCGCGCCATCTCGTCGCTGGATTCTGCCGGCGTGCCGGTCGAGGACAGAGAACGCATCCTGACGATCGCATCCGTCATCCAGCGCGAAGCCCGCTTCGAGGCGGACTTCTACAAGGTGTCCCGCGTCATCCAGAACCGGCTGGACCAGGGCATGAAGCTGCAGATGGACTCGACGGCCCAGTACGGCTACGGCGAGCTTCATGACGGAACGGTGAGCTCGTCGGGTGAGGCGCTCAGCGACAACAACCCGTGGAACACGTACGTCATCGACGGACTCCCCGTCGGTCCCATCGCGAACCCCGGCGATCTCGCTATCGATGCGGCGATGCATCCGGAAGAGGGACCCTGGTTGTACTTCGTCACTGTGAACCTCAACACGGGAGAGACCGTCTTCACGACCAACTACGATGACCACCTCGCGGCGGTCGAGCAGTGGCGGCAGTGGTGCTCGGAGAATCCCGACGCTGGGTGTTGACGTGACGGGTCGTCACACGCACCTTCAGGTCTGGGGTGACCCGGTCTCGCACAGCCGCTCGCCGGCGCTTCACGCCGCGGCCTACCGCGCGCTCGGTCTCGCATGGACCTACGATCGCCGTCGTGTGTCGCGGTCGGTCTTCCCTGACGAACTGGCGACGCTCGATGACACATACCGCGGGCTGTCGGTCACGTACCCCCTGAAGGAGTCGGCGTTCTCGGCATCCGTGATTCGGGATGACCGTGCCGAGCTCACCGGCGCCGTCAACACTCTGCTCCTGACGGGTCCCGACCCGGTCGGGTTCAACACGGACGTGGGAGGAATCGTCGGGGCCCTCCGCGAGTGCGGCATCGCCGACTTTCGCCGCGCACGGATCGTCGGTGCCGGCGCGACCGCCACGTCAGCGCTCGTCGCTGCTGCCGAGCTCGGGGCGGAGCGTGTCGACGTGGTCGCCAGACGGCTCCCTGCCGTCGTCCCGCTGCAGGAGCTCGGGGACCGGCTCGGGATCATCGTCTCCGCTGTCGCACTCGGTACGCGGGAGCTCTCACCGGTCGATCTGACGATCGCGGCCCTGCCGGGCGACGCCCGCCTGGTCGACGCGGACGCTGACGTCCTTGCCGAGGCCGGAGCGACTCTGTTCGACGTCGTCTACGGTCAGGGAATCACCGCCCTGCAGGCGGCGTGGGCCCGCGCCGGGCACCCCGTCCACACGGGGGAGGGGATGCTGTTGCACCAGGCCGTCCTCCAGGTGCGGATCTTCGTCGGCGGCGACCCCGCCACACCACTGCCCGAGGAGGATGCCGTCGTCGGCGCGATGCGCGCGTGCCTCGTGGGAGACTAGACCAATGCTCCGCGTGCTCACGGCCGGCGAATCGCACGGCCCCGAACTGGTTGCCGTCATGGAGGGTCTTCCCTCGGGTGTGCCCGTTTCCCGCTCTGAGATCCAGGCCGATCTCGCCCGCCGCAAGCTCGGGTACGGGCGGGGATCGCGCATGAAGTTCGAAGAGGACGAGCTCACGATCTCGAGCGGCGTACGACACGGCTACTCCCTCGGCAGCCCCATCGCGCTGCGTATCGCGAACACCGAGTGGCCGAAGTGGGTCGAGGTCATGAGCGCCGAGCCGGTCGAGCTGACCGAGAAGTCGCGCGGTCGCGGTGCGGCACTCACCCGTCCGCGACCGGGCCACGCCGATCTGGTGGGGATGCAGAAGTACGGCTTCGATGAGGCCCGGCCGATCCTGGAGCGGGCCAGTGCCCGCGAGACCGCTGCCCGGGTCGCACTCGGAGCCGTTGCGCGTGCGTTCCTGGCCGAGCTCGGCATCCGTCTGGTCTCCCACACCGTGGGAATCGGACCGGTCGAGGCGCCACGCGATGCCCCCCTGCCCGGGCCGGACGACGTCGCGGCGCTCGACGCCGACCCGATGCGCTGTTTCGATCCCGAGACCTCGGCCCGCATGGTCGCCGAGGTCGACGACGCCCGCAAGGCGGGCGACACGCTCGGCGGCGTCGTCGAAGTGCTGGCTTTCGGTCTGCCCCCGGGGCTCGGCAGCCACGTCCACTGGGACCGTCGGCTCGACGGCAAGCTCGCGCAGGCTCTCATGAGCATCCAGGCGATCAAGGGCGTCGAGGTCGGCGACGGGTTCCTCACGACACGGCGGCGCGGATCCGAGGCCCACGATGAACTGTTCGCCACCGACGGGGGCATCACACGAGCCACCGATCGCGCGGGAGGGACCGAAGGCGGCATGTCCACCGGCACGGTCCTGCGGGTGCGTGCCGGAATGAAGCCGATTGCGACGGTTCCCCATGCGCTGCGCACCGTGGATGTCGCCTCCGGCGAGACCGCGAACGCCCACCACCAACGCTCGGACGTCTGCGCTGTGCCTGCCGCCGGTGTCGTCGCGGAAGCGATGACGGCGCTCGTGCTCGCCGACGTCGTGCTGGAGAAGTTCGGCGGGGACAGCGTCACGGAGACTCGCCGCAACCTCCAGGCATACCTCGACGCGATCCCTCAGACGCTGCGCACGAGCACCGACAGCGACGGTTCGCTTTTGGGCGGCGTCACCCTCGACGGCGATGCCACGAAATAGCCCCCTCGTGCTCGTCGGTCCCATGGGGGCAGGCAAGACGAGTGTCGGACGCCGCGTCGCCAAGGCGCTCGGCGCGCAGTTCATCGACACCGATGCCGTGGTGCAGCGCGAGCACGGTCCGATCGAGCAGATCTTCGCAACCCACGGCGAAGCGGCGTTCCGAACCTGGGAGCGCGCGGCGATCCGTGACGCGCTCGACCACGACGAGGCTGTCGTCTCGTTGGGGGGAGGCGCGGTGCTGGATGCCGATACCCGAGCGGATTTGGCCCGCTGCCGGGTCGTGATGCTCACGGTCGATCCCCGCGTCGTGGCCGGTCGCATTCAGGGGACGACACGCCCATTGCTCTCCGGGGAGGACCCCCTCGTGAGATGGCGGCGTATCTGGCAGGAACGGCGAGGCCTCTACGAGAGCGTCGCCGACCTCACGGTCGATACCTCGACTGGGCCCCTCCAGCACGTCGTCGACACGATCACCGCCTGGGCGCGTGAGTCGCAGGAGGAGCCCGATTCGAGCGTCCCCGCAAAGGAGCAGGCATGACCGCACCGACCACCATCGCCGTCACCGGCGAGAACCCGTACGAGATCACGATCGGACGCGGCATCCTCGATTCTGTCGCCGCAGCGCTTCCGGAGACGGCGCAACGCGTGCTCATCGTGCACCCGCCGACCCTGTCCGCGCAGGCGGAACAGTTGCGCGCGCTGCTGCAGGAGGGGCGCCAGGTGCTCCTTGCCGAGGTGCCCGACGCGGAGGCAGGCAAGCGCGTCGAAGTGGCAGCGTTCTGCTGGCAGGTGATGGGGCAGGCGAACTTCACCCGCACGGACGCGGTCGTCGGTTTCGGTGGGGGAGCGGTGACCGATCTGGCAGGCTTCGTGGCGGCCACGTGGTTGCGCGGTGTCGCGGTGGTCCAGGTGCCGACGACCGTGCTCGGCATGGTCGATGCCGCAGTCGGGGGCAAGACAGGGATCAACACCGCCGAGGGCAAGAATCTCGTCGGGGCATTCTGGCCGCCTGCCGCCGTCGTCTGCGACCTCGACGTCTTGGGGTCGCTCTCGCGCAACGAGACGGTTGCCGGCTTCGCCGAGGTCGTCAAGGCCGGGTTCATCTGGCACCCCGAGATTCTCGAGCTGATCGAGAAGGATCCGGATGCCGCGACCGACCCCTCCTCGGACGCGTTCCGGCGGTCCATCGAGTTGGCTATCGGGATGAAGGCGCGGGTGGTCTCCGAGGATCTCCGGGAAGCGGGCCTTCGGGAGATCCTCAACTACGGACACACGCTGGGCCACGCGATCGAGCACACCGAGCGCTACCAGTGGCGTCACGGGGCCGCCATCTCGATCGGCATGGTCTTCGCCGCAGAGCTGTCGCGCCTCGCCGGTCGACTCTCGGATGACGCAGCGCAGCGTCACCGCGACATCCTCACCTCCCTCGGCCTCCCGACGACCTACCGCGCGGGCGCCTGGCAGCAGTTGCTCTCGACGATGCAGCGCGACAAGAAGACCCGCGGGAGCATGCTGCGCTTCATCGTCCTCGACGACATCGCGCGCCCGACGGTGCTGCAGGCTCCCGACGAGTCGCTGCTGTTCGCGGCGTACCAAGAAGTCGCGGAGTGAGCCGCGGGGCCGCTCCCGGGGAACGGGAGATGCGCCGCGCAGTAGGGTGGCGGACGTGACCACAACTCCTCGTCGCCTCCTGCTTGTCAACGGCCCCAACCTGAATCTTCTGGGTACGCGGGAGCCGGACATCTACGGCAGCGAGACGCTCGCGGATGTCGAGGCGCTCGTGACCGAGACCGCGGCGCGTGCCGGGTTCGAGGTGCGGGCGGTGCAGTCCAATCACGAAGGTGTCCTCATCGATGCGATCCACGACGCGCGCACCGACTGCGCGGGGATCGTCATCAACCCGGGCGGCCTCACTCACACCTCCGTCGTCCTGCGCGACGCGCTTTCGGCCGTCGCGCTGCCCGTCGCCGAGGTGCACATTTCCGACGTCTCCGCGCGAGAGCCCTTCCGTCACCACTCCTACGTCCGCGACATCGCCGCCGTCCACGTCGTCGGCGAGGGCGTCCCCGGCTATGCCCGCGCGACCACCCTGCTGATCGACATCCTCACCGGCCGCGCCGAGGGCTGACGCACCCGCCGTCGCCGTCTCGCTGCGCTTCCGGGTGGTTGGGGCTTCGGGGTGGACGGGCGCCCGGATGGACGGGCGGGGCGGATGCGGGGGTGGGGGGACTCCCGTAGACTCGGATGTCGGCCGCGGCCTGGCGCGCGGCACCCACGCTCACGAACGGAAAACCTCACCCCCATGGCATCCACCGCAGATATCAAGAACGGCGTCGTCCTCAACATCGATGGACAGCTCTGGAGCGTCGTGGAGTTCCAGCACGTGAAGCCCGGCAAGGGCGGCGCGTTCGTGCGCACCAAGCTGAAGAACGTGCTCACCGGCAAGGTGGTCGACAAGACCTTCAACGCCGGCGCGAAGGTCGAGATCGAGAACGTCGACCGTCGGGACTACACCTACCTTTACAACGACGGCGAGAGCTTCGTGTTCATGGACCAGACCGACTACGACCAGATCAACGTCCCCGAGGCGACGGTCGGCGACGCCAAGAACTTCCTGCTCGAGAACCAGCAGGTCACGATCGCGATGAACAACGGAACGCCCCTGTACATCGACATGCCGGCGTCGGTCGTGCTCGAGATCACCTACACCGAACCGGGCCTGCAGGGCGACCGCTCGTCGGCGGGAACCAAGCCCGCGACAGTCGAGACCGGGTACGAGATCCAGGTTCCCCTGTTCCTCGAGACCGGCACGAAGGTCAAGGTCGACACCCGCACGGGCGACTACCTCGGCCGCGTCAACTGACGCGCCGTCTCGATGAGCGCCCGAACGAAGGCGCGCAAACGCGCGCTTGACATCCTGTTCCAGGCCGACGTGCGCGGCGAAGACGTCGCGCTCACCCTCGCCGCCGAAGCGCGGCGTGCTGCATCCGAGCCTGCCCGGGAAGCCTCTTGGCTCTACGCCCGAGAGATTGTCGACGGGGTCATCGACAACGCCGCCGCGATCGACGACGCCATCACCGCGGCCGCGAAGGGGTGGACCCTCGCCCGGATGCCCGCGGTCGATCGCGCTCTGCTGCGCATCGGGACCTGGGAGATCGTCTACAACGACAGTGTGCCCGCTGCCGTCGCGATCGACGAGGCCGTCGAACTGGCCAAGGAGTTCTCCACCGACGACTCCGGCGCGTTCGTGCACGGGGTGCTGGGTCGTGTGGCACGGGATGGCGAACGCGGCACCGCAGAAGGCGACTGATCTGGCCGCATTTGTACGGCGTGAACCCAGGGCCGGCGTCGAGGCGCCGCCTACACTCGTCACGGGAGAGGAGCGTGCATGCGCATCACCGGACTTGGACATGCGGGTATGTTCATCGAGACCACCGGAGGGTCGATTTTGTGCGACCCCGTGATCGGGCCGTCCTTCTTCGGGTCGTGGTTCCCGTTCCCCGACAACCGCGGCCTGGACTGGGAGCGCTTCGGCGCGGCGGATTTCCTGTACATCTCGCACCGCCACCGCGACCACTTCGACCCGCGGATGCTCCAGCGCTACGTGCGCACCGACATCCCGGTTCTGCTCCCGGAATACCCGACGGACGATCTGGAACGGGATCTGATCGACCTCGGCTACACGAACATCATCCGTACCGAGGCGGGCGTGCCGCTGACATACGGTGACCTGAAGATCATGGTCACGCCGCTGCGCGCGCCCTCCGACGGCCCGATCGGCGACTCGTCGCTCTCGGTCGACGATGGCACCGCCAGCATCCTGAACCAGAACGACTCCCACCCGCTCGACCTGGAGAAGCTGCTCGCGTTCGGTAAGCCGGATGCCTACTTCACACAGGTCTCGGGCGCCATCTGGTGGCCGATGGTGTACGACCTGCCGCAGGACTCCAAGCAGCACTTCGCCAAGCTCAAGCGCGAGGCCCAGAACAAGCGAGCGATGTACTACATCGACAAAGTGGACGCCGCCCACGTGTTCCCGATGGCGGGCCCTCCCATGTTCCTGAGGGACGAGCTCTTCCGCTACAACGGCACGGGGCTGGATGACGACTCGATCTTCACCGACCAATCGGAGTTTCTGGAGCACCTGCGCGAGCAGCGCCCCGACAAGGTCGGCCACCTCTTCCTCCCCGGCACACAGGTCGACATCGACGGCGGTGCCGTCACCGTCACCCAGACGCTCTACACGGATGACGAGATCGACCGCGTGTTCCACGACAAGTGGAACTACCTGGCCCACCAGCGCGACACCCGCCAGGACGAGATCGCCGCCGAGGAGGCCCGCCGCGCTCCCGTACTTCCGCCGGACGAGATGCTCGCGGCGATCAAGGAATGGTGGGAGCCGCTGCTGCGGCGGGCCCGCACGATCCGCGACGGCGTCGGCGGCAACGTCAGGTTCCAGATCGGCGAGCTGGACATGGTGGTCGATTTCCCGAAGGCGAAGGTCCGTGAGTACGCGGGGGAGGAGTGCATCTACTGGTACACGATTCCGGCAGACCTGGTCTCGACCAACATCGCCGACCACGAGATCGACTGGTCCAATTCGATCTTCCTGTCCATGCAGTTCTCCGTCGGGCGTAGCGGCAAGTTCAACGAGTTCCTGACGACATTCCTCAAGTGCCTTTCGCGCGACCGCATCGAGTACGTCGAGAACTGGTACGCGGAGCAGTCCGACCAGACCGAGGATGTCGAGCTCGAGGACTGGGTCGTGCAGCGGCGCTGCCCCCACCTGCGGGCAGACCTCACCAAGACAGGCAAGATCGACGACGGCGTGCTGACCTGTTCTCTCCACGACTGGAAGTGGGACCTCGCGTCTGGACGGTGTCTGACGACAACCGGCCACGCCATCCGCGCGCGAGCACTCGACAGCGCCGCCGCCGAGGCGGCCACGACTCCGGCCGGCACCCCCTGAGCACCGATCGCGGGCTCCGCTTCGGGCTGGACCCGCTGCACCTGGTGGACGTCCTGGTCTACGTCGTGGTGCTCAACCTCGCGATCGAGTACTTCCCGGCCGTCATCAGCGAGACCTTCACGCTGTCGCTGTTGACCGCCGTCGTGCTCAAGCTCGTCCTTGAGGGCGTGCGCGCGCTGAAACGCCTTGTGCTTGCCCGCCTGCGTACCGCCGCTCGACCGGTTCAGAAAGCGACAGCCGCAGCGATGCTGGTCCTGCTGCTGCCGGGCAGCAAGATTGTCGTGCTCGAGGTGATCGCGCTTCTGTTCGCCGGTCGCGTGCAACTGGGAGGCTTCTTCGCTGTCACCGGTCTGATCCTCGTCCTGCTGGCCGCCCGCGCCGGAGTGCGGTGGCTCCTCGCCGCGCCGCCCCGCGTCGGGTAGTCTCGAACCACAGCAACCTTTAACCCCGTCCTGTGAGGCGGAGAAGGGAGCGACGATGAGCACCCGCACGGTCATGCAGGATGCCGACATCTCACGCGCTCTGACGAGAATCTCGCACGAGATCATCGAATCCAACCGCGGTGCCGGCGAACTCGTCCTTCTCGGTATCCCCACGCGCGGTGTCCCGCTCGCGGAGCGCGTCGCGACCCTCATCAGCGGCTTCACTGCCCACCCCGTGCCCGTCGGTGCGCTGGATGTCACGATGTACCGCGACGATCTGCATCGCAACCCGACGCGTACCCCGCATCCGACCCGCATCCCCGACGCCGGGATCGACGGCAAGACCGTCGTGCTCGTGGACGACGTGCTTTTCTCGGGGCGAAGCATCCGTGCCGCGCTGGATGCGCTGCAGGACATCGGCCGTCCATCCGCCGTGCGCCTGGCCATCCTGGTCGACCGCGGACACCGTGAGCTTCCGATCCGCCCCGATTTCGTCGGGAAGAACCTGCCGAGTTCCCGATCGGAGCACGTCGCGGTGCGACTGCGTGAGATCGACGGCATCGACGAGGTGAGCATCCGATCATGAGGCACCTGCTCGACACCGCTACCCTCTCGCGAGAGGACGCGCTGCGGATTCTCGACACCGCTGAAGACATGTCAGACACGCAGCGCCGCGAGGTCAAGAAACTCCCGACGCTGCGCGGCAAGACGGTCGTCAATCTCTTCTTCGAAGACTCCACCCGCACGCGGATCTCGTTCGAAGCCGCCGCCAAGCGTCTGTCCGCGGATGTGATCAACTTCGCCGCGAAGGGGTCCTCCGTCTCGAAAGGCGAGTCGCTGCAGGACACTGCCCAGACCTTGCAGGCGATGGGCGCGGATGCCGTCATCATCCGCCATGGCGCCTCGGGTGCGCCTCACACGCTCGCCACGAGCGGCTGGATCACGGCAGGCGTCGTCAACGCCGGTGACGGCACGCACGAGCATCCGACACAGGCACTGCTGGATGCCTTCACCATGCGCAAGCGTCTGTTCGGCCAGGACAGCAGAGGCCGTGACCTGTCAGGCACGCGCGTCGCCATCGTCGGGGATGTCCTCCATTCCCGCGTCGCCCGCTCCAACATGTGGCTGCTTCACACCCTCGGTGCGCAGGTGACGCTCGTCGCGCCCCCGACCCTTGTGCCGCAGGACGTGTCCGCCTGGCCTGCCGAGGTGGTCTACGACCTCGATCAGGCGATCTCGGCGGCTCCGGACGTGCTGATGCTGCTGCGGATCCAGCTGGAGCGCATGAATGCTGCGTACTTCCCCAGCGAGCGCGAGTACGCCAGACGCTGGGGCTTCGACGCGCGGCGACTCGCGGCGCTGGGCGCCGATAGCATTGTCATGCACCCGGGGCCCATGAACAGAGGGCTCGAGATCTCCGCCGAAGCCGCCGATTCAGCACAATCCACCGTCCTGGAACAGGTTGCCAACGGCGTTTCGGTACGGATGGCGGTGCTGTACCTGTTGCTGGCAGGTTCGGCGTCACCACCGTTGTCATCGGGCACGAAGGAGGAACAGCAATGAACGAGGTCCTCCTGGTCCGCGATGCAGAACTCGTGGACGGAACCCGCACCGACCTGATCGTCGACGACGGCATGATCGTCGAGGCCGGCCCCGGTCTCCACAGGGCTGGTGCGCGGGTCATTGACGCATCCGGCTTGCTCGCGCTTCCCGGCCTCGTCGACCTCCACGTCCACTTCAGAGAACCCGGATACGAGGCATCGGAGACCATCCTCACCGGCTCCCGGGCCGCCGCCGCCGGAGGCTTCACGACAGTCTTCACGATGCCGAACACCTCTCCGGTCGCCGACACCGCGGGCGTCGTGGAGCAGGAGCTCGCCCTCGGCGAAGCCGCCGGATACGTCACGGTGCAGCCCATCGGGGCGGTCACCGTCGGGCAGAAGGGCGAGCGTCTGGCCGAACTCGGGGCGATGGCGGACTCTCGCGCACGCGTGCGCGTGTTCAGCGACGACGGCTTCTGCGTCTGGGACCCCGTCATCATGCGCCGCGCACTCGAATACGTGAAGGCCTTCGGCGGTGTCATCGCGCAGCACGCGCAAGACCCGCGTCTGACCGAAGGTGCGCAGATGAACGAGGGTGTGGTGTCGGCGGAGCTCGGGCTGGCGGGTTGGCCTGCGGTGGCGGAGGAAGCCATCATCGCGCGGGATGTCCTGCTGGCCGAGCACGTCGGGTCGCGCCTCCACGTCTGTCATCTGTCGACGGCCGGCTCGGTCGACATCATCCGATGGGCCAAGAAACGCGGCATTGCGGTGACGGCCGAAGTCACGCCGCACCACCTGCTCCTGACGGAGGACCGAGTCCGCGGGTATGACGCCCGGTTCAAGGTCAACCCGCCGCTTCGCACGGCCGAGGACGTCGAGGCCGTGCGGGAAGGCCTCGCCGACGGCACGATCGACATCGTCGCCACAGATCATGCGCCGCATCCGAGCGAGACCAAAGCCTGCGAGTGGGAGGCAGCATCCCACGGCATGGTGGGCCTGGAGAGCGCGCTGCGCGTCGTCCACAGCACGATGGTCGCGACCGGGCGCATGGCCTGGACCGATGTGGCGCGCACGATGTCCGCCGCGCCGGCGCGTATCGGCAGCGTGAGCGGCCATGGGACACCCGTCGAGGTGGGCCAGCCGGCGTCGTTCACGCTCTACGACCCGACCCCGATCCGGACGTTCTCGGTAGAGGATCTGCGCGGGCGCAGCCGGAACTCTCCGTACCTCGGCGAACGGCTGCCCGGACAGATCCGGTTGACGGTCAACCGCGGCACCGTCACGGTCGCCGACGGTGCCGTCCTCGACACTCCGGGGGTGATGGCATGACCCGCGAAGCCGCCGTCCTCGTGATGGTCGCGGTCGCCGTTGTGCTCCTGGGACTTGCCGCATGGGGCTGGGTGCGGCGCACCCGGCGGGACCGGATGCCGCTCATCGCCCCATCCGAACTGAGCGACGCCGGCGCCGCGCGCGAGGTGATCGACGCCCTGTACGTGGCAACGACCGTCCATGACGCACCCCTGGAACGGATCGCCGCGCCGGGGCTCGGGTACCGGTCGCCGGTCACGGTGACCGTCACGGATGCCGCTGTCGCCCTGGATCTCACAGGTCAGCCCCGCATCACGATCGGCTCCGACCGGATCACCGACGTCACCCAGGCGACCATGACGATCGATCGCGTGGTCGAGAAGGACGGCCTGGTTCGCGTGAGCTGGCTCGCCGACACCGGCGTGGTCGTCGACACCTACCTGCGCCCTCGCGACACGTCCGCGCGTCGCCTCGCAGAAGCCCTCGCGCCGCTGGCCGGCGCCTCCGACCCCTCCACATCCCCCGGAGATTCCGAATGACCCTCTTCCGAACTGATCCTGCCGTGCTCGTCCTCGAGGACGGGACGCGCTTCCGAGGTCGCGCCTACGGTGCGCGCGGTGTGACGCTGGGCGAAGTCGTCTTCGCCACCGGGATGACCGGATATCAGGAGACCCTCACCGATCCGTCCTACGCGGGCCAGATCGTCCTGCAGACGGCACCGCACATCGGGAACACCGGCATGAACGACGAGGATCCCGAGTCGCGGCGGATCTGGGTCGCTGGATACATCGTTCGGGACCCGTCGCGCGTCGTCTCCAATTGGCGGGCGGACGAGTCCCTCGATGATGCGCTCGAGCGCGACGGGATCGTCGGCATCAGCGGCATCGACACGCGCGCGGTGACGCGGCACATCAGGTCGGCGGGCTCCATGCGTGGGGGTGTCTTCTCGGGAGAGGCGGTAGCGCTCGACCCCGAGGAACACCTGCGCCTGGTTCGCGAGGCGCCCGCGATGGCGGGGCAGAACCTGTCGGCATCCGTGTCGGTCACCGCGCCCGAGGTCACGCCCGCCACCGGGGAGCGGCTCGGTTCGCTCGCGGTGATCGACCTCGGGATCAAGAAGGCGACGATCGACAACCTCGCCGCGCGCGGGTTCGATGTCCACGTGCTGCCGCAGGATGCGACGATCGATGACATCCGGGCCATCGATCCGGTCGGGGTCTTCTACTCGAACGGTCCGGGGGACCCGTCTGCCTCCGCAGACCATGTCGAGCTGCTGCGCGCCGTGCTCGATGACCGCGTTCCGTTCTTCGGTATCTGCTTCGGCAACCAGCTGCTCGGTCGCGCGCTCGGTCTCGACACCTACAAGCTGCCTTTCGGGCACCGGGGCATCAATCAGCCGGTACTGGACAAGCAGACCGGTCGCGTGGAGATCACCGCCCACAACCACGGGTTCGCCGTCGAGGCCCCCCTGGATGAACCCTTCGAGAGCCCACAGGGCTACGGACGAGTCGAAGTGAGCCACATCGGCCTCAACGATCGGGTCGTGGAAGGTCTCCGGGCGCTCGACATCCCGGCGTTCTCTGTGCAGTACCACCCCGAAGCCGCTGCCGGGCCCCACGACGCCAACTACCTGTTCGACCGGTTCGCCGACCTCGTTCGCGCGAACCTCAGCATGAAAGAAGCGAATGCCTAAGCGCGACGACATCCGCTCCGTCCTGGTCATCGGCTCCGGCCCGATCGTGATCGGTCAGGCCTGTGAGTTCGACTACTCCGGCACCCAGGCGTGCCGAGTGCTGCGCGCCGAGGGCGTGCGCGTCATCCTGGTCAACTCCAACCCGGCCACCATCATGACCGATCCGGACTTCGCCGACGCCACCTACATCGAGCCGATCACCCCCGAGGTGATCGAGACGATCATCGCGAAAGAGAAGCCGGATGCGATCCTGCCGACCCTTGGCGGTCAGACGGCGCTCAACGCCGCCATGGCGCTGCACGATCGCGGCATCCTCGAGAAGTACGACGTCGAGTTGATCGGCGCGAAGGTGGGCGCGATCCGCAAGGGCGAGGACCGCCAGGTGTTCAAGGAACTCGTGATCGAGGCGGGTGCAGATGTGGCCGCCAGCCGCATCTGCCACACGATGGACGAGGTGCTCGCCGGCGCCGAAGAACTCGGATACCCGCTCGTGGTGCGTCCCTCCTTCACGATGGGAGGGTTGGGTTCGGGCTTCGCCTACGACGAGGCCGACCTGCGCCGCATCGCGGGCGCCGGGCTCCACGACTCGCCCACGCACGAGGTTCTCCTCGAGGAGTCCATCCTCGGCTGGAAGGAGTACGAGCTCGAGCTCATGCGCGACACCGCCGACAACACGGTGGTCGTGTGCTCGATCGAGAACGTCGACCCCGTCGGTGTGCACACGGGTGATTCGATCACGGTGGCCCCGGCTCTGACTCTCACCGACCGCGAGTACCAGCGTCTTCGTGACATCGGTATCGACATCATCCGCGCGGTCGGCGTGGACACCGGGGGATGCAACATCCAGTTCGCCGTCGACCCCGCCAGCGGACGCATCATCGTCATCGAGATGAACCCGCGCGTGTCCCGCTCGTCGGCACTGGCGTCGAAGGCGACCGGGTTCCCGATCGCGAAGATCGCCGCCAAACTCGCCATCGGGTACCGCCTCGATGAGATCCCCAACGACATCACGAAGGTCACCCCGGCAAGCTTCGAACCGACCCTCGACTACGTCGTCGTCAAGGTGCCCCGGTTCAACTTCGAGAAATTCCCCGCCGCCGACACGACCCTCACGACGACCATGAAGTCGGTCGGCGAGGCGATGGCGATCGGTCGCAATTACACGACGGCGCTGCAGAAGGCACTGCGCTCGCTCGAAAAGCGCGGATCCAGCTTCCACTGGGGCGACGAGGATCGTTCTGTGGACGAACTGCTCGAGATCGCCCGCACGCCCACGGATGGCCGCATCGTCGTCGTCCAGCAGGCCCTGCGCAAGGGCGCAACGGTGGAGCAGGCCTTCGAGGCCACCGCGATCGACCCGTGGTTCCTCGACCAGATCGTCCTGATCAACGAGGTCGCGACGTTCGTCGCGCACGCCGGGGAACTGGATGCCGAGACGCTGCGCGTGGCGAAGGAACACGGTTTCAGCGACGCGCAGATCGCCGAGCTCCGCGGGATCTCGGAGTCCGAGGTCCGCGGCATCCGACACGGCCTCGACATCCGTCCCGTGTACAAGACCGTCGACACCTGTGCCGGCGAGTTCCCGGCACTGACCCCTTATCACTACTCGAGCTACGACACCGAGACCGAGGTCAGCGCATCCGAGCGCACGAAGGTCGTGATCATCGGTTCCGGCCCGAACCGCATCGGTCAGGGCGTGGAGTTCGACTACTCCTGCGTGCACGCGTCCTTCGCCCTGAGCGACGCCGGTTTCGAGACCGTCATGGTCAACTGCAACCCAGAGACGGTGTCCACCGACTACGACACGTCCGACCGCCTCTACTTCGAGCCGCTCACGCTGGAGGACGTTCTGGAGGTGCTGCACGCCGAGTCCCGTTCCGGGACCATCCTGGGGGTCATCTGCCAGCTGGGCGGCCAGACACCGCTCGGGCTCGCCAAGGGCATCGAGGCTGCCGGTTACACGATCCTCGGCACAAGCCCGGCAGCCATCGACCTCGCGGAGGAAAGAAGCCTCTTCAGCGGCATCCTCGCTGATGCCGGCCTCATCGCTCCGCGCCACGGCACCGCGGTCGACGTCGACGGCGCCGTCGCAGTGGCCGAAGACATCGGTTACCCGGTGCTTGTGCGACCGAGCTTTGTGCTGGGCGGCCGCGGCATGGAGATCGTGTACGACACCGCCAGCCTGCGCGACTATTTCGTGCGGATCGCCGACCAGGCGATCATCGGTCCGGGGATGCCCCTGCTGGTCGACCGCTTCCTCGACGACGCGATCGAGATCGACGTGGACGCCCTCTACGACGGCGACGAGCTCTATATCGGCGGGGTCATGGAGCACCTCGAGGAGGCCGGCATCCACTCCGGCGATTCGAGTTGCACGCTGCCGCCGGTCTCCCTCGGGCGCACCGAGGTCGACCGGGTCCGCGACGCCACGCTGGCGATCGCGCGCGGGGTCGGCGTTCGCGGATTGTTGAACGTGCAGTTCGCGATCAGCGCCGGCGTGCTCTATGTCATCGAGGCGAACCCGCGTGCGAGCCGCACTGTCCCGTTCGTCTCGAAGGCTCTGGGGATTCCGCTCGCAAAGGCGGCAAGCCGCATCATGGCCGGCGCCACGATCGCCGAGCTCATCGCAGAGGGCTTGCTGCCGGCATCCGACGGTTCCCGGGTGCCGCTGGACGCGCCGGTCGCGGTCAAGGAAGCGGTGCTTCCCTTCAAGCGTTTCCGCACGAAGGACGGCCAGATCGTCGACTCCGTCCTGGGCCCCGAGATGCGGTCGACGGGCGAGGTGATGGGCATCGATCGCGACTTCCCGACGGCGTTCGCAAAGAGCCAGGCCGCGGCGTACGGCGGCCTGCCGCTGGAGGGCACGGTGTTCATCTCGGTGTCCGATGCCGACAAGCGTGCCGTCATCCTGCCGGCGCACCGTCTGCAGGAACTCGGGTTCGAGCTTCTCGCGACCGAGGGCACCGCCGAGATCCTGGCCCGCAACGGCATCGCCGTCGAGGTCGTCAACAAGTACTCCGCGACGCAGGCCTCGGGCGAGACCAATGTCGTGGATCTCATCAACGACGGCCGGATCGACATCGTGGTCAACACGCCCAGCGGCGGCATGGCCCGGGCTGACGGCTACGAGATCCGCGCTGCCGCGGTCGCGGGGGACAAGGCCCTGTTCACGACGATGGCGGTGCTCGGCGCTGCCGTGAGCGCGTTCCCCGTACTGCGGGAGGGCTTCGAGGTGAAGAGCCTGCAGGACTATGCGCGCGAGAGGGCTGAGCGCGCGTGACATCGTTCGGTACGCGACTGTGGGCGACGCTGGGGGAGTACGGCCCCCTCTGCGTGGGCATCGACCCCCATGCGAGCCTGTTGGAATCCTGGGGACTGGGCGTCAGTGCCGACGGGGCACGCGAGTTCGGACTCCGCGTCGTCGAGGCGTGCGCCGGACGCGTGGGCATCGTCAAGCCGCAGGTCGCGTTCTTCGAGCGGTACGGGTCCGCGGGTTTCGCAGCCCTGGAGGAGGTCATGGCGGCTGCTCGCAGCGCGAACCTGATCGTCATCGCCGACGCGAAGCGGGGCGACATCGGTACGACGATGGACGGGTACGCCGCCGCATGGCTCGAGCCGGGTTCCCCGCTGGAGGCGGATGCCGTGACGCTCAGCCCTTACCTCGGCCCGGACTCCCTCTACCCGACGATCTCGGCGGCCATCCGGCGAAACAAGGGCGCATTCGTCCTGGCGGCGACGAGCAACCCCGAGGGCAGGCCCGTCCAGACCGCCATCACCCGGGACGACTCGGCGTCGGATGACGAAAGCGTGGCGTCACGGATCGCCCGGGAGATCGGCGGTCTCAATGTCGGCCTCCCCGGCGCGCTCGGGTCGGCGGGCCTGGTCGTCGGCGCCACCGTCGATCGCGCTGCCTTCGGGCTCAGCGATGTGGTCCTGGCCGGAACGCCCGTCCTTGCCCCGGGGTTCGGAGCACAGGGGGCCGAGCCGGCGGACCTCCCGCGTCTGTTCGGCTACGTCGCGGCCAACGTGATCGCTTCCGAAAGCAGAAGCATCCTGGCGGTGGGTCCCAGCCGGCTCGAATCGCGGATCGAGCAGCGCGCCGCGCTCTATCCTCGAGTCAGCCATGACTGAACGTCCCGCCCCGCCCGAGGTCGATCGCATCGCGGCGTCGCGGCGCGCCGTCGCCGCCCGTCGCGAACGCGCGTCGCTGAAGCAGGATGTCGCGATGAGAGTGATCTCGCCGCAGGAGCTCCTGCGGCGGGCCCTCGCCGCGCCCGACTCGCCGGCGGGGGCGATGCGCGTCACCGAATTCCTGACCGCGATACCCGCGATCGGTGTGGGAAAGCGCGACAAGATCATGGAGCGGCTCCAGATCTCGCCTGCCAAGCGCCTCGGCGGACTCGGAGCTCGGCAACAGCGCGCACTGCGTGCTTTCCTCGACGAGCGCGTTCCGCAGCCGCATCCGCGCGCCGACCGTTCGCGTCTGGTCGTCCTCGCCGGCCCCACCGCCGTCGGCAAGGGCACTGTCGCTCAACACATCCGCACTCATCATCCCGAGATCCATCTCTCGATCTCGGCGACCACTCGCCCGGCGCGGCCGGGCGAACTCGACGGGGAGCACTATTACTTCGTCGACGATGCGGAGTTCGACAGGCTGATTGCCGACGGGGAACTGCTCGAATGGGCAACCGTCCACAATGCCTACCGATACGGAACCCCGCGCGCCCCCATCCGTGCGGCGCTTGAGCGCGGTCAGTCCGTGCTGCTGGAGATCGATCTGCAGGGGGCGCGACAGGTTCGCGCCGCGCAACCGGATGCGACACTCGTCTTCTTGCTCCCGCCCAGCTGGGACGAGCTGGTCAGCCGACTGATCGGACGCGGCACGGAGGACGCCGAGGAACGTGCGCGACGCCTGCGCACCGCTCGTGTCGAGTTGGCGGCCCAGGATGAGTTCGATTACCGCGTCGTGAACGCCGACGTCGCCGCTGCGGCACGCGAGGTCGTAGAATTGATGAATGCGCCCGCGCGCTGAGCGCGACTGCGGCGCCGTAGACCTCTCACCGACATCCGTCGCCAGCGAAGGGATTCCGCCATGGCCGGGAACAATCAGGGCATCATCGAGCCGCCCATCGACAGTCTTCTCGAGAAGGTCGATTCCAAGTACCAGCTCGTGATCTACGCCGCCAAGCGGGCCCGTCAGATCAACGACTACTACTCGGATCTGCATGAGGGCAACCTCTTCGACAACGTGGGTCCGCTCGTCGACTCCACCGTCGAGGACAAGCCGCTCACGATCGCGCTTCACGAGATCAACGAAGACAAGCTCCGCCTGCGTCCGATCGACTGACCCTCACCTCCGCGCGCGCCGGTGTCGTCCACCGGCGCGATACTGATCGGCGTCCACCACTGACGGGAGCTCCATGACCTCGTTGCGTCTGTTCACGTCCGAATCGGTCACCGAGGGTCATCCGGACAAGATCTGCGACCAGATCTCCGACAGCATTCTCGATGCGATCCTCAATGAGGATCCGCGGGGGCGCGTCGCCGTGGAGACGCTCGTGACGACCGGTCTGGTCCACGTCGCCGGCGAAGTCAGCACCTCGGCGTATGTCGAGATCCCCGCGATCGTTCGGGATGTCGTCAACCGCATCGGGTACACGTCCAGCGAGACCGGCTTCGACGGCGAATCGTGCGGCGTGAGCGTGTCGATCGGGGCGCAGTCCTCCGACATCGCGTCAGGGGTGAACAAGGCCTTCGAACAGCGTGAGCGCGGTTCCTCCGACCCGCGGGACGAACAGGGCGCCGGTGACCAGGGCATCATGTTCGGCTACGCGACGACCGAGACGCCGCAGCTCATGCCCGTTGCGGCGTGGACTGCGCACCGGATGGCGGAGCGTCTGGCCGCCGTCCGGCGCTCCGGAGAGCTCGCGTTCCTGCGGCCCGATGGCAAGACGCAGGTCACGCTGGGCTTCGAGGGCGCAGTGCCCCGCACAGTCGAGTCGGTCGTGCTGTCCACCCAGCACCATCCCGACATCTCTCAGGACGATCTGCGGGCCCAGGTCCGCGAGGCGGTCATCGATCCCGTTCTCGAGAGCACGGGGTTGGACCTTCCCGACGTGAAGTACTACATCAATCCGGCGGGCCC
Source organism: Microbacterium sp. bgisy207 (assembly GCF_057706855.1). Classification (NCBI taxonomy): domain Bacteria; kingdom Bacillati; phylum Actinomycetota; class Actinomycetes; order Micrococcales; family Microbacteriaceae; genus Microbacterium; species Microbacterium sp. bgisy207. Next base: position 52,300 of record NZ_JBYIPB010000003.1, on the reverse strand, counting down.
GTTCGTCATCGGCGGACCCAAGGGAGATGCGGGGCTGACCGGCCGCAAGATCATCATCGACACATACGGGGGAGCGTCCCGTCACGGCGGCGGGGCCTTCAGCGGCAAGGATCCATCGAAGGTCGACCGTTCTGCGGCGTACGCCATGCGCTGGGTCGCGAAGAACGCCGTCGCGGCAGGTCTGGCAGAGCGCCTCGAAGTGCAGGTCGCCTACGCGATCGGCAAGGCCGCACCGGTGGGCCTGTACGTCGAGACCTTCGGCACCGGACACGTGCCGGATGATGTCATCACCGCGGCGATCCTCGAGGTGTTCGATCTTCGCCCGAAAGCGATCATCGACCAGCTCGACCTGCTTCGTCCCATCTATGCCCGAACAGCTGCGTACGGGCATTTCGGTCGGGAGCTCGCAGACTTCACGTGGGAGCGCACCGACCGCGCCGACGATCTGCGCGCTGCCGCCGGTTTGTGAGATGACCACTCGGCGCATCGCGCGAGTGCTTCTGGACTCGCCGCTGCCGCAATTGGATCGGCTCTTCGACTACGCGATTCCCGACGATCTCGCCCCCACCGCACGCGAAGGTGTGCGCGTGCGCGTTCCGCTTCGCGCGGCGGGCCGCATCGTCGACGGCTACATCGTGGAGCTGAGCGACGAACCCTCCGCAGACCGTCCGCTGTCGGCGGTGGACGCCGTCGTCTCTCCGGTCCCCGTGCTGCCGCGCCGGCTCTACGACCTCGCCCGAAAAGTCGCCGACCGATCGGCAGGATCCGCATCCGACGTTCTGCGCCTGGTCGTGCCCCGGCGTATGGTTCGCGCCGAGAAAGCCTGGCAGAGCGCCGACCGTGCCTCAGCGCCGCCCCTTGGTGCGGACACCGTGGAACGGGCGGCGCACACGTTGCGGGAGTTTCCCGCACTGGAAGAGGCGCTTGCTGCGGGCACGCGCGCGGCGATCACGGCGCCCACAGGGCGCGCGCCGACCCCACAGACGCCGTCGGGGTGGGTGCAGATGCTTGCCGCGTCCGCGGTTTCCCTCTTGGCGCGCGACCGCAGCAGCATCCTGGTGGTGCCCGACCACCGGGATCTCGATCAGCTCGAGCAGGGCCTGATCGCACTCGGGGTCGCAGACGCAGTGGTCAGGACGGATGCTGCGCAAAGCGCGCCCGCCCGCTACGCGGCGTACCTCCGTCTGCTCGAGCCGGTGCCCTCGATCGTGATCGGGAACCGGTCCGCCGTCTACGCGCCGGTCCACGACCTCGGCCTCATCGCCCTCTGGGACGACGGCGATCCACTCCTTCGCGAGCCGCTCTCGCCGGGAGTCCACGCGCGCGATGCCGCCCTTGTGCGCCAGGAGCAGGAGCACTCCGCACTTCTGTTCGCCGGATACACGCGATCGACGGACGTGCAACGGTTGGTCGACATCGGGTGGGTCACCGAGATCACCGCTCGCCGACCGACCTCGCCGCGCGTGGTCCTCACTCCGCTGCGCGAGGGCGAGACCGGTGCCGCGCGGATTCCGTCAGCGGCGTTCACCGCGGCGCGCGACGCGGTCCGGACCGGACCGGTTCTCATCCAGGTCGCCCGCCCGGGGTACGCTCCTGTGCTTGCCTGCGCTGACTGCCGCCGGCCCGCACGCTGCCGCTCCTGCGGCGGACCGTTGCACGCCGCTGCGCGTGGTGCGACGCCGGTCTGCGCAGCCTGCGGGCGGCGCGCCGACGCCTGGACCTGCGCGACCTGCGCGGGGACGCGGCTGATCCTCGTCGGATCGGGCAGCCGGCGCACCGCCGAGGAACTCGGTCGCGCCTTTCCCGGCATCCGTGTCATCGTCTCCGACTCGGAGCACCAGGTCCACGACGTGCCCGCCGCGCCGGCGCTGGTCGTTGCGACGCGGGGCGCAGAGCCGTTCGTCCCGGGCGGGTACCGAGCGGTCCTGCTGCTAGATGGCGAACGGATGCTGCTCGCGGAAGACCTGCGGATCGCTGAGCATTGTCTGCGGTGGTGGTCGAACGCGGCAGCTCTGGCCGCGCCCGGAGCGCCGGTTCACCTGGTCGGCGTCGCCGGTGCGCTCGGACGCGCCCTCGCGACCTGGACGCAGCCCGCCTTCGCGCGCGCCGAACTGGCCGAGCGCGCGGAGCTCCGGATGCCACCCGCGGTCCGGGTCGCTGCCCTGGAAGGCACACGCGCATCGGTGGAGGCTGCCCTGGCAGCCTTGCGCGAGGATCTGCCTCGACTGCGGGCGGCTGACATCCTCGGACCGGTACCGGTGCAGACCGAGACACCGCACGAGAACGGCGTGCGCGCGCTCGTGCGTTTCGACTACCACGATGGCGCAGACGTCGCGCGGTCGCTGCGTGCCGCGGTTGTGGCCGACGCGCTCCGAGGCCGCCGCAGCCGCACGCGCGGCGGAGCCGCACGTGCGACACTGCGGATCCGACTCGATCTGCCCGATCTCACTTTGGAGGCGCACTCATGAGACTCGTTTTCGCGGGAACTCCCGACGCCGCTGTCCCCTCGTTGCGGGCTCTCGCGGACGCCGGTCACGACATCGCCTTGGTGATCACCCGTCCCGATGCGCCGGTGGGGCGCCGACGGACACTGACCCCCTCTCCGGTGGCGAGCGCCGCTACCGCGCTCGATCTTCCCGTGCTACGTACCGCACGCCTCGACGACTCCGCCCTCGAGGCGGTGCGCCTGGCGGACCCCGAGCTCGGCGTGATCGTCGCGTATGGCGCGCTCATCCGTGAGCCGCTGCTGTCCACGCCGCCCCATGGCTGGATCAACCTCCACTTCTCCACGCTTCCGCGGTGGCGAGGCGCCGCGCCCGTTCAGCACGCCATCATCGCCGGCGACGCCGAGATCGGGGCGGGAGTCTTCCATCTCACCCCCGGTCTGGACGACGGCGACGTCTTCGGCGAGATCCGGTTCCCTCGGCCCCCGGAGGCCACCGCGGGCGAGCTCCTCTCCACGCTTGCGGACGCCGGCGCGCGCCTTCTCACCGACGTCGTGCACGACATCGCTGACCGCAGAGCCCACGGCCGTCCACAGCGCGGGGAGGTGACGTACGCGCCCAAGCTCTCCATCGCCGATGGCCGCGTCGACTGGGATCAGCCGCGCGAGCGAGTGGTGTCGCGCATCCTCGGGGTCACACCCGAACCGGGTGCGTTCGCGACCGCAGGCGGAGCACGCCTGAAGATCCTGGCGATCGGCCCTGCGCCCGCGGGCACGCCGCCCCTGCGCCCCGGGCTGGTGAGGGCACACGCCAAGACCGTGGTGGTCGGAACGGGGACCGAACCGATCGCGTTGCAGCGCGTCCAGCCGGCCGGCAAACCCCCGATGGATGCCGGCGACTGGTGGCGCGGCGCCCGCGCCGACGATCTGCAGCTCGACGGTCCCGGGGAATCCGACGCACACCCTGACGTCGCCGGGGCGGACGCATGAGCGGGACCGTCTCGGCTCGGCGCGTCGCATACGACACGCTGCGAGCGGTGCATGAGGCCGACGCGTACGCCAATCTCGTCCTCCCACCCGCGATCGCGCGCGCCCGACTCAGCCCGGGCGACGCCGCGCTCGCCACGGAGCTCACGTATGGCACCCTGCGTCAGCAGGGCACCTGGGATGCCGTCATCGCGGTGGCGGCGAACCGACCCCCGGAATCCCTCGACCCGCCGGTGCGCGACATCCTGCGCCTGGGCGTGCACCAGCTCCTGGCCACACGGGTTCCCCCGCACGCCGCCGTCAACGAGTCCGTCGCTCTGACCCGCTCGGTGGCGGGGGAGCGGGCCGTCGGTTTCGTCAACGCGGTGCTCCGCGCCGTCGGAAAGACCGACGCGGCCACCTGGATCAGGCGTGCCGAACAGGCGGCGCGATCAGACGACGAACGGCTCGCCGTGCGGACCTCGCATCCGGTGTGGGTCATCCGCGCCCTCCGACGGGCACTCGATGACGAGGGACGGGCCGGGGAGCTCCTCGAGCTCCTGTCGGCCGACAACGACCCACCCCGCGTCACGATGACAGCGCTTCCGGGGCTCGCCGCGATCCCCGAAGACGCCGAGCCTACCCCGTTCTCCCCCCACGGTTTCCGGGCGCCCAGCGGTGACCCCGGACGGCTCGTCGCGCAATCCCAGGGGACGGTGCGTGTCCAGGATGAGGGTTCGCAGTTGGCGGCGCTCGCCCTCGCGGAGTCGGGGCCGATACGCGCGGGGGAGCGGTGGCTCGACCTGTGCGCCGGACCCGGGGGGAAGACCGCGCTCCTGGCTGCCCGTGCACTTCAGGCGCAGCAGGCGGGAACCGCCGTCCAGCTCGAAGCGAACGAGGTGTCGACGGCGCGTGCAGGGCTCGTCCGCCGCTCGCTGGAGGCGATCCCGCTCGCGGTCCCCGTCTCGGAGCAGGACGGTCGCGACCGCGCCGGCTCGGCCGAGTACGACCGGATCCTCGTCGATGCTCCGTGCACCGGGCTCGGCGCCCTGCGCCGTCGACCCGAGGCGAGGTGGCGTAAGTCCCCTCAGGACGTTGCGCCGCTCGCTGAGCTTCAGCGCGCGCTGCTCGACGCCGCGATCGCCGGCCTGCGTCCGGGCGGCGTCGTCGCATACGTCACCTGCTCACCTCACCTCGCCGAGACACGCGACGTCGTGGCGGCGGTGGTGGGCCGCTACGGGGACAGCGTCCAGGAACTCGACGCCCGGGACGTGCTGCGTCGGGTCTCGGGGTCGCCTCTCGACCTTCCCGCGCCACGGGCTGGAAGCGGCCGAGCGCAGCTGTGGCCGCACCGCCACGGAACCGATGCGATGTCGATCACCCTGCTGCGCCGAACGGGGTGACACAGCGAGTCGCCCATAATGGAGGGGTGAGTTCGCATGACGCCGCAACGCAGACGGGCGCGGTGCGCATCAATCCCAGCATCCTCGCCGCCGACTTCGTGAACATGCAGGCCGAACTGCAGCGCATCGCCGCCGCTGATTTCGTCCACGTCGATGTCATGGACAATCACTTCGTCCCGAACCTCACGTTCGGACCGCAGATGGTCGAGCGGATCCAGGCCACGTCCCCCGTGCCGCTGGATGTGCACCTGATGATCGATGACGTCGACCGGTGGGCGCCCGGCTACGCCGAGCTGGGGGCTGCGTCGGTGACGTTCCACACCGAGGCCACGACCGAGCCGGTGGCCCTCGCGCGCAGGCTCCGATCAATCGGCGCACGCGCCGGTATCGCGCTCAAGCCCGCCACCCCCGTGGAGCCCCTGTTCCCCTACATCGACGAGTTCGACCAGATTCTCGTGATGACGGTGGAGCCGGGCTTCGGCGGTCAATCCTTCATGGCCGACATGATGCCCAAGCTTCGCCTGCTCACCGACGAATGTCGCCGGCGGGGCTCGTCGGTCTGGCTCCAGGTGGACGGCGGTATCTCGGATTCGACGATCGAGCAGGCAGCCGCCGCGGGAGCCGATACCTTCGTGGCCGGGTCGGCGGTGTTCGGGGCAGACGAGCCCGATCTCGCGATCTCACGCCTGCGCGCGCTCGGCACCGGCGCGCATCGGCACTGACCGACGATCGCGCGCGGTTCGCTACCCTGGCATAGTGAAGTCGTTCGAGGAGCTGTTCGCCGAGTTGACGGTGAAGGCGCAGGTCCGCCCCGAAGGGTCGGGCACGGTTGCCGAACTCGACGCAGGCATCCACACGATCGGGAAGAAGATCGTCGAGGAAGCCGCGGAGGTCTGGATGGCCGCCGAGTACGAATCGGACGATGCCGCCGCGGAAGAGATCTCGCAGTTGCTGTACCACCTGCAGGTGCTGATGCTCGCGAAGGGGCTTTCACTCGAGGACGTGTACCGACATCTCTGAACCCGTCGCCCCTCCCGCTTCGACCCGAAAGACCCCCATGCTGCGAATCGCCGTGCCCAACAAGGGTTCGCTGTCCGAGACATCCGCCGCCATGCTGAGCGAGGCCGGGTACACCGGCCGCCGCGACCCGAAGGACCTTCACGTCATCGACCCCGCCAACGAGGTCGAGTTCTTCTACCTGCGCCCGCGCGACATCGCCACATACGTCGGGTCCGGCGCCCTCGACGTAGGGATCACCGGCCGGGATCTGCTGTTGGACGCGCGCATGCCCGCTCGCGAGATCGAGGCGCTGGGCTTTGCCGATTCCACGTTCCGGTTCGCCGGCCCTCCCGGCCGCTTCAGCGACATCACCGACCTCGAAGGGATGCGTGTCGCGACGGCCTATCCGGGTCTGGTGGACTCCTTCCTCGATGACCGCGGGATTGCCGTTGACCTGGTGCCGCTCGACGGCGCCGTGGAGTCAGCCGTGCGGCTCGGCGTCGCGGACGCGGTCGCTGACGTGGTCTCGACGGGCACGACGCTCAAGCAGGCGGGGCTGGAGATCTTCGGGCCCGTACTCCTCGAGTCCGAGGCCGTCCTGATTGGAGGGCCGAGGCAGGTCGAGGGCACCGAGACGCTTCTGCGGCGTCTGCGCGGCGTGATGGTCGCACGCCGGTACGTCCTGATCGACTACGACCTTCCGGCCGACCTGGTCGACCGCGCCGTGGAGATCGCCCCGGGCATCGAGTCACCGACGATCTCGCCGTTGCGCGACCCGTCGTGGGTCGCGGTGCGCGTCATGAGTCCTCGCAAGGGCGTCAACCAGGTGATGGATGCGCTCTACGCGATCGGCGCTCGCGCCATCCTCGTGACCGAGATTCACGCGGCGAGGCTGTAGATGGCCGTCGCGACCCGTGTCATTCCGTGCCTCGACGTTGCCGCGGGCCGTGTGGTGAAGGGCGTCAACTTCCTGAACCTGCGCGACATGGGCGACCCCGTCGAGTTGGCTGCGACGTACTTCCGCCAGGGCGCAGACGAGATCACGTTCCTCGACGTCACCGCGACCGTCGATGAGCGCGCGACGACCTACGATGTCGTCCAGCGCACCGCCGAGGAGGTCTTCATCCCCCTCACGGTGGGGGGTGGCGTGCGTTCCGCCGACGACGTCGCGCGACTTCTGGGCGTCGGGGCCGACAAGGTCGGTGTCAATTCGGCGGCGATTGCGCGGCCGAGCCTTATCGACGAGATCGCCGATCGCTTCGGAGCCCAAGTGCTCGTGCTCTCACTGGATGTCACACGTTCGGATGCCGTTCCCTCGGGTTTCGTCGTCACGACCCACGGTGGTCGGACCGAGACCGCGCTCGACGCTCTCGCCTGGGCCCGGGAGGCGATTGATCGCGGTGCGGGGGAGCTCTTGGTCAACTCGATCGATGCTGACGGTACTCGTGAGGGCTTCGATCTGGAGCTCGTCTCCCTGATGCGCGAGGTCTCTTCCGTCCCTGTCATCGCCTCCGGCGGCGCCGGGGCCGTCGAGCACTTCGCACCGGCCGTGCACGCGGGAGCGGATGCCGTGCTCGCGGCGAGCGTGTTCCACACCGGTCAACTCACCGTCGGCGAGGTCAAGACCGCCCTGGCCGCCGAGGGCGTGGAGGTGCGTCGATGACCGATCTTGAAGCGCGCATCGCTGCCGTCGCGTTCAACACCGATGGGCTTGCCCCCGCCATCATCCAGCAGTGGGATACCGGCGAGGTGCTCATGCTCGGGTGGATGGACGCCGAGGCCCTCCGACGCACGCTCAGTACCGGTCGGGTGACATTCTGGTCCCGCTCTCGCCGCGAGTACTGGCGCAAGGGCGACACGTCGGGTCACGTTCAATATGTCCGGGGTGCGCGGCTGGACTGCGACGGCGACGCCCTCCTGATCCAGGTGGACCAGATCGGCGCCGCGTGTCACACCGGTACGCGCAGCTGCTTCGACACGACCGATCTGGAACCGACCGTCGGCAGTGAGACGTTATGATCGCGCGAGCTCGGCTGATCGGTGTCGTGGCGTTCCTGCTGTCAGGGGCCACCGGGCTCATCTCGTCCACGCAAACGTGGCTGTTGGTGCTGCTCAGCGACGGAGCGGCCGAACCTCTGGCCGTTCCCGGTGCGTCCGCGGTCGTACTCCTTGCGCCGCTGAGCCTCACGGCGCTGGCGCTGGGAGCTGCCGTGTCGATCGTCGGGCGAGTGCTGCGCCCCGTGTTCGGTGTCCTCGGAGCGGCGCTGGGCGTCGTCCTGATGATTCTGACCGCGCCGGTGGTCTTCGGACCGCCGCTGAGCGCCGTCGCCACCGAGGTCAGCGCCGTGACGGGGATCCGTGGCCAGAACGCCATCGACGAACTGGTCGAGGGGATCTCGACGACCGCGTGGCCCGCGCTGACCCTCGTCGCGGCCGTCATCCTCGCAGCCGGCGGACTCTGGGTCGTGATGACCGCGCACCGGTGGCCCGAGGGTGGCCGACGGTACCGGGCAGGCCGGGGAGATCGTGCACGCCACGGCGAACCGCTCGATGCCATCGACTCGTGGGACGACCTTTCGCGTGGCGAGGACCCCACGACCTGACCGCTAGACTGAGCCAGAGCCCGAGCACTACCGGAGGAGATCCATGAGCAACACCATCGGCGACCCCGGCCACGGACACTCGCCGGCGGCCTGGACGGCTGTCGTCATCATGCTCGCCGCCATCGCGCTGGGCACGGTGGCGTTCTTCCTCGACATCCCGTGGCTCGTATGGGCTTCCGTCGCCCTCGTCGTTGTCGGCCTGCTCGTCGGCTGGATCATGGCCAAAGCGGGATATGGCGTCGGCGGCTCCCGGTACAGCGCGAAAGAGCATTGAGCATGCTCGCCGACCTCACGGCCGGCGCACTCGAGGACGCCCGGACGCGCGAATCCGTGCGGCCGCTCGCCGATGTCGAACGCGTCGCTCTCTCGCGCCCAGCCCCCCTCGCGGCATTGACGGCGCTCGCACCGGCGCCCCAGGTGCGCATCATCGCGGAGGTGAAGCGCGCGAGCCCCTCGCGCGGCGACCTCGCAGCGATCCCTGACCCTGCCCATCTCGCGTCGCTCTATGAGCGCGGTGGCGCATCGGCGATCTCGGTCCTGACCGAACAACGGCGCTTCAAGGGCAGCCTGGACGACCTGACGGCGGTGCGTGACGCGGTCAGCCTGCCGGTGCTGCGCAAGGACTTCATCTCGACCGAATACCAGGTGTTCGAGGCCCGCGCCGCGGGAGCGGACATCGTGCTGCTGATCGTGGCAGCCCTTGACCAGCCAACCCTCACGCGCCTGCTCCGCCTCATCGAAGACCTCGGGATGACCGCGCTGGTCGAAACCCATTCGCTCGACGAGGTGCAGCGAGCATCCGACATCGGTGCCCGCCTGATCGGAGTGAACGCGAGGGACCTGTCGACCTTCGAGCTCGACCGCGACCTGTTCGGTCGCCTCCGCGACTCGCTCCCGACGGATGCGATCGCGGTCGCGGAGTCCGCGGTGCTCACCCCCGACGACGTCGCCCACTACCGGGCTGCCGGCGCCGATGTCGTGCTCATCGGCGAGGCGCTGGTCACCGGCGATCCCGTCGCAACCCTCAAGACGTTCCTGGAGGCAGGATCATGACGACGAGCCTGCGAGAGCAGCGCGGTCCGTTCTTCGGCGAGTTCGGTGGGCGCTTCATGCCCGAATCGCTGATCGCCGCGATCGATGAACTCACCGCCGAGTACGAGGCCGCCCGGGTGGACCCCGCGTTCCAGGCGGAGTTTCTTCGGCTGCTCGGCTCCTACGCGGGCAGACCCTCGGCGCTGACCGAGGTGCCGCGGTTTGCTGAGCACACCGGCGCCGGCCGCGTCTTCCTCAAACGTGAGGACCTCAATCACACCGGATCGCACAAGATCAACAACGTGCTCGGACAGGCGCTGCTGACGCAACGGCTCGGCAAGACCCGGGTGATCGCCGAGACGGGAGCCGGCCAGCACGGCGTCGCGACGGCCACCGCAGCTGCGCTTTTCGGTTTCGAGTGCACCATCTACATGGGCGAGGTCGACACCCAACGCCAGGCGCTCAACGTCGCACGCATGCGACTTCTCGGCGCCGAGGTCATCCCCGTCACGACGGGGTCGCGGACGCTGAAGGATGCGATCAACGAGGCGTACCGAGACTGGGTCGCGAGCGTCGAGACCACGAACTACATCTTCGGCACGGCGGCGGGCCCTCATCCGTTCCCCGCGATGGTCCGAGACTTCCAGAAGGTGATCGGCGAGGAGGCGCGCGCGCAACTGCTCGACGAGATCGGACGGTTGCCAGACGCCGTCTTCGCCTGTGTGGGCGGCGGATCGAACGCGATCGGCATGTTCGATGCGTTCTTGGACGACGAGGGCGTTGCGCTGTACGGCGTCGAGGCCGCTGGCGACGGCGTCGACACCCCCCGGCACGCGGCATCCATTGAGCGGGGAACGCCCGGGATCCTGCACGGCGCGAAGACCTTCGTGCTGCAGGACGAGGACGGGCAGACGGTGGAGTCACACTCCATCTCGGCGGGCCTGGACTACCCAGGTGTCGGTCCGGAACACGCGTGGCTGGCGGACATCGGCCGGGCGCAGTACATCCCCGCGACGGATACCGAAGCGATGGAGGCGCTGCGTCTGCTCTCGCGTACCGAGGGCATCATCCCCGCGATCGAATCCGCGCACGCTCTTGCCGGCGCCCTGCGGATCGGACGGGACCTGGGTCCCGACGCGGTGCTCGCGATCTCCCTGTCGGGCCGTGGAGACAAAGACATGGACACCGCAGCGCGGTGGTTCGAGCTTTACGACGCGGAGGCGGAGGCGTGAGCGCCGTCGCCGCAGCGATCGACGCGGCCCGCGCAGAGGGCCGAGGGGCGCTCATCGGCTACCTCCCACTCGGCTTCCCTGACCTGGCCACGAGTATCGAGGCGGCGGTCACGCTCGCCGACAGTGGCGTCGATGTCCTCGAGCTCGGTCCGCCGTATTCCGATCCGGTCATGGACGGCCCCGTCATCCAGGAGGCCACAAACGCGGCACTGGCCGCGGGCTTCCGGATGCGGGACACGTTCACCGCGGTGCGGGAAATCACGGCACGGGTCGACATTCCGGTGCTCGTCATGACGTACTGGAACCCCGTTGTGCAGTACGGCGTCGCCCGGTACGCGGACGACCTCCGCTCCGCCGGCGGAGCGGGGCTCATTACGCCCGACATCACCCCCGATGCCGCGCCGGACTGGCTCGCCGAGAGCGGGCGAACGGGACTGGACCGCATCTTCCTGGCCGCACCCTCGTCCACCGACGATCGACTCGAGATGATCGTGCGAGAGACGACGGGGTTCGTCTACACGGTCTCGACCATGGGCATCACGGGGGAGCGAGCACAGCTGGATGCCGCCGCGCGTACGCTCGTAGCGCGCCTGCGGGAACACGGTGCCGAGCGTGCATGCGTCGGGATCGGCGTCTCGAACGCGGATCACGTCCAGAGTGTGCTTCAGTACGCGGACGGTGCCATCGTCGGCACGGCGCTCGTACGCGCGCTGCGCGACGGCGGTCTGGCGGGACTGGCTGCGACGGCGCGCGAGCTCGTCGCGGGCACCGCCCGCGGGTGAGCACGGCCCACTCGAACTAGACTCACGTCGTCGGCCCACCGGTCGGCGCCCGACCAACCGAGGACGATCGACATGATCACCGCTTCCCAGAACGTTCTGACGAGCATCCCCAGTCCCGACATCAGTTCGTTCCCCGTGGGTCCGTTCACCATCCACTTCTACGCGCTGTGCATCATCACGGGCATCGTCGTCGCAGTCCTGCTGACCAACTACCGCTTGACCAAGCGCGGGGCCGAGAACTGGGTCGTGATCGACATCGCCCTTCTCGCGGTTCCCCTGGCCATCATCGCCGCACGCATCTACCACGTCCTCACCCACCCGGGCTTCTACTTCGGAGAGGGCGCGGACTTCTGGGCGGTCTTCCGGATCTGGGAAGGCGGCATCGCGATCTACGGCGCCCTCATCGGCGGTGCCGTCGGCGCGTGGCTCGGCTGCCGGTGGACGGGCATCAGATTCTGGTCATTCGCCGATGCTTTGGCGCCAGGTCTGATCATTGCGCAGGCCCTCGGACGACTCGGCAACTGGTTCAATCACGAGCTGTTCGGGCTCCCCACAGACCTGCCGTGGGGCCTCGAGATCGAATCGACCAACCCCGCTTTCCCGCCCGGGCTTGCACCGGGGACGCTGTTCCACCCGACGTTCCTCTACGAGATGATCTGGAACCTGCTGGGCGCCGCCGTGCTGCTATGGGCTGGGCGTCGTTTCGCGCTGCAGTGGGGCCGACTGTTCGGGCTCTACCTCATCTGGTACAGCGCCGGGCGGATCGTCTGGGAATCGATCCGGATCGATCCGAGCGAGATCTATTTCGGCATCCGCACCAACGTGTGGGCGGCGATCTTCGGAGTCCTGATCGGGCTTGGCATCATGATCGTTCAGAAGCGCCGTCATCCCGGCCGCGAGCCGTCACCCTACGTTCCCGGGCGCGAGCCCGGCGCGAAAGGCACTGTACAATCGCAGGACACTCCCGACTTCGTCGACGTCAGCGAACCACCGGCACCCGAAGTCGCCGCCGGCGCCACAAGCACCCCACGGCCGCAGTGATCCGATCACCGGAGTAGCACACACAGAACCGATCACCGCGTTCACCACCCACAGCCGGGCCGACGTCGTCCCATCATGAGCATCAATGTGAGGACGGTAGGAATGGCATCGAGCCCCCGTCGCATCGCCACTGGCGAAACCGGCTTCCCCGCCAAGCAGGGGATGTACAACCCTGACTTCGAACGGGACGCATGCGGTCTCGCCATGGTGGCTACCCTTCGCGGGGAGCCCGGCCACGACATCATCGATCTCGCCCTGACGGCGCTTCGCAACCTGGAGCACCGTGGTGCGATCGGTTCGGACGCCGGTACCGGCGACGGAGCTGGCATCCTCACCCAGATGCCGGATGCTTTCCTGCGTGCCGTCGTGGACTTCGACCTCCCGCCGATGGGAGAGTACGCGGCGGGCATGGTCTTCCTCCCGCTCGACAACGAGGCACGGCTCGAGCAAAAGGCCGGGATCGAACGGATCGCCGCCAGCGAGAACCTCGAGGTCCTCGGCTGGCGTGAGGTGCCCACGGATGACGCGCACCTGGGCAAGCTCGCCTTCGAGGCGCGTCCCGCCTTCGAGCAGCTCTTCGTCGCTCGCCCCGCCGTCGGGGATGCCCCCGCGCTGTCGGGGATCGCTCTGGACCGCCGGACCTACCGGCTCCGCAAGCGCAGCCGCACGGAACTGGGCGCCTACTTCGTGTCGCTGTCGGCACGCACGCTCGGCTACAAGGGAATGGTCACGACCCTGCAGCTGGAGCCCTTCTACCCCGACCTGCAGGATGAGCGGTTCGCCTCCGAGCTGGCTGTCGTCCACTCGCGCTACTCGACCAACACCTTCCCGTCGTGGCGGCTCGCCCAACCGCTGCGCATGCTCGCGCACAACGGTGAGATCAACACCGTCAACGGCAACCGCAACTGGATGCGCGCCCGCCAGTCACAGCTGGAATCGGAGCTCATCGGCGACATCCGCCCGCTCCTGCCCATCTGCACGGACGGCGCCAGCGACTCGGCATCCTTCGACGAGGTTCTCGAGCTGCTCACACTCACCGGCCGCAGCCTGCCCCACGCGGTCATGATGATGGTGCCCGAGGCCTACGAGAAGCAAGCGGGGATGGACCCCGCTCTGCGCGCGTTCTACGACTATCACGCCATCCAGATGGAGCCGTGGGACGGCCCCGCCGCGCTGATCTTCACCGACGGCACTCTCGTCGGAGCGACGCTGGACCGCAACGGGCTGCGCCCGGGGCGCTGGACGGAGACGACCGACGGCCTGGTGGTCATCGGCAGCGAAACCGGCGTGCTCGACTTCGCCCCCGAACGGATCAAGCGGCGCGGACGCCTGCGTCCCGGTCGGATGTTCCTCGTCGACACGGCTCAGCGCCGAATCATCGAGGACGACGAGATCAAGCGTGACCTGGCCACCATGCAGCCGTGGCAGGAGTGGCTGGACGCGGGCCGGGTTCGGCTGGCCGAGCTTCCCGAACGCGAGCACATCGTGCACCCGATCGCCTCCATCACCCGTCGCCAGCGCACGTTCGGCTACACGGAGGAAGAGGTCCGCATCCTGTTGACCCCCATGGGGCAAAAGGGTGCCGAGCCGCTCGGCGCGATGGGGAGCGACACACCCGTTGCTGTCCTCAGCGACAGGCCGCGCCTTCTGTTCGACTACTTCACGCAGCAGTTCGCGCAGGTGACCAACCCGCCGCTGGATTCGATCCGTGAAGAGGTGGTGACGTCGCTGTCTCTGGGAATCGGGCCGGAGCGCAATCTGCTGGCGTGGGGGCCGGAGCACACGCGCACCGTGACCCTGGACTTCCCGGTCATCGACAACGACGAACTCGCGAAGATCCAGCACATCGACACGGCCGTGCCCGGGCGCTCCTCGGTCACCATCCGCGGGCTGTACCGCGTCGAGGCGGGGCACAAGGGGATGCAGAAGCGCATCGCCCAGATGTGCAGCGAGGTGGACCAGGCGATCGAGGACGGCGCGGAGTACATCGTGCTCAGCGACCGCGACTCCAACAAGGACCTCGCGCCGATTCCCTCGCTTCTGATGGTCGCCGCCATCCACCACCACCTCATCCGGCGTGAGACCCGCATGAAGGTGGGACTGGTGGTCGAGGCCGGCGACGTGCGCGAGGTGCATCACGTTGCGACCCTGCTCGGCTACGGCGCGTCAGCGGTGAACCCGTACCTGGCGATGGAGACCGTCGAGTACCTCGTGCGTGCGGGCTACATCACGGGGCTTACGCCGGAAAAGGCCGTCAAGAACCTCATCTACGCGCTCGGCAAGGGCGTGCTGAAGATCATGTCCAAGATGGGAATCTCGACGGTGTCGTCCTACGCGGGCGCTCAGGTGTTCGAGGCTGTCGGTCTGTCGCAGGACTTCGTGGACGCGTACTTCACGGGCACGGAGACCAAGCTCGGCGGTGTCGGACTCGACGTCATCGCGGCTGAGACGCGTGCCCGTCATGCCTACGCCTACCCCGAGGATGAGGCAGAACGCGCCCACGAGCGGTTGTGGACCGGTGGAGAGTACCAGTGGCGTCGCGACGGCTCGCCGCACCTGTTCAACCCCGAGACCGTCTTCCGTCTTCAGCACTCCACTCGGACACGCCGATACGACATCTTCCGCGAGTACACCAAGCTCGTCGACGACCAGGCCAGCGAGCTCAAGACGCTTCGGGGTCTGTTCCGCCTGCGCACGGGCGTGCGAAAGCCTGTGCCGATCGATGAGGTCGAGCCGGTATCGGCGATCGTGAAGCGATTCTCGACGGGCGCCATGAGCTACGGCTCCATCTCGAAGGAAGCGCACGAGACGCTCGCGATCGCGATGAACCGGATCGGTGGCAAGTCCAACACCGGCGAGGGCGGCGAGGATGTCGACCGGTTGCTCGATCCAGAGCGTCGCAGCGCCATCAAGCAGGTGGCTTCGGGACGGTTCGGCGTGACGAGCCTCTACCTCACCGAGGCCGATGACATCCAGATCAAGCTCGCACAGGGCGCGAAGCCGGGCGAGGGCGGGCAGCTGCCCCCCACGAAGGTGTACCCCTGGGTGGCGCGGACACGTCATGCGACGGCAGGTGTCGGTCTCATCTCGCCTCCGCCCCACCACGACATCTACTCGATCGAAGACCTCAAGCAGCTCATCTTCGACCTCAAGCGCGCCAATCCGCAGGCTCGTATCCACGTGAAGCTGGTGAGCCAGTCGGGCATCGGAGCCGTCGCCGCGGGCACCGCCAAGGCTCTCGCCGACGTCATCCTCGTCTCGGGGCACGACGGCGGCACCGGTGCGAGCCCGTTGAACTCGCTCAAGCACGCCGGGACCCCGTGGGAGCTGGGTCTGGCCGAGACGCAGCAGACCCTGATGCTCAACGGCATGCGGGACCGTGTCGTCGTGCAGGTCGATGGGCAGATCAAGACGGGTCGCGACGTCATCATCGGCGCGCTGTTGGGAGCCGAGGAGTTCGGTTTCGCGACCGCGCCTCTGGTCGTGTCGGGCTGCATCATGATGCGCGTGTGCCATCTGGACACGTGTCCCGTGGGCGTTGCCACTCAGAACCCCGTCCTGCGGTCTCGGTTCACGGGCAAGCCGGAGTTCGTCGAGACCTTCATGGAGTTCATCGCGCAGGAGGTGCGGGAGTATCTTGCAGAGCTTGGCTTCCGCTCGCTCGACGAGGCGATCGGCCATCACGAGCTGCTCGACACGAACCGGGCGATCGCGCATTGGAAGGCGAGCGGCATGGACCTGTCTCCGGTTCTGGAGGGCCCCGCGTTCGCCGACGATGAGCCGCGACGGAATCTGCGTCCCCAGGACCACGAACTCGACGAGCACTTCGACGTGCCGATCATCGAGAAGGCGCAGGATGTCATCGCGCACGGCGGTCAGATCACGATCGACCTTCCCGTGCGCAACACGGCGCGCGCCGTCGGCACGCTGCTCGGCCATCACGTCACCAAGGCGCAGGGCCAGAACGGGCTTCCGGCCGGCTCGATCACGATCAACTTGACGGGCTCGGCGGGCCAGTCCCTGGGCGCGTTCATGCCGGCGGGGATCACGATCCGCCTCACCGGCGACTCGAACGACTACGTCGGGAAGGGCCTGTCGGGCGGCCAGATCGTCATCCGCCCCCCGGAGGGTGCCAGCTTCGACGCGTCCCAGAACGTCATCGCCGGCAATGTGATCGGCTACGGCGCCACGCAGGGCACACTCTTCCTGCGCGGCGTTGTCGGTGAGCGCTTCTTGGTCCGCAACTCCGGTGCGACCGCCGTGGTCGAGGGCGTCGGTGACCACGCGCTCGAGTACATGACCGGTGGACTCGCCGTCATCCTGGGCCCCACGGGCCGTAACCTCGGCGCCGGTATGTCGGGGGGGACGGCGTACGTCTATCGCCTGGACACCGACCTCGTGAACCGTGAGGCACTGGCAAGCGGCGAGCTGGAGCTGGGCCCGCTCGGCTCGGCGGATGCGGAAATGCTGCGCGACCTGCTGGTACAGCATGTGGAGCAGACCGGTTCGGCACTCGCGGCCGGCTTCCTCGAGCGGTTCGACGAAGAGGTGTCCCACTTCGTTCGCGTCGTGCCCCGCGATTACGCCGCAGTGCTGCGAACCCGACAGGAGGCCGTCGACGAAGGCCTCGACCCCGACGGCGATGTCGTCTGGACCCGCATCCTGGAGGTGACCGGTGGCTGATCCCAAGGGCTTTCTGAAGGTAACCGAGCGGGAGCTGCCCGCACGCCGCCCCGTTGCGGTGCGCATCATGGACTGGAAAGAGGTCTATGAGCCCGGCGACAGCGCTGTGCTCCGCCGGCAGGCGGGACGCTGCATGGACTGCGGCATTCCCTTCTGCCACCAAGGGTGCCCCCTCGGCAACCTCATCCCGGAGTGGAACGACCTGATGTGGCGAGGGGAGGGGCGTGCAGCGATCGAGCGCTTGCACGCGACGAACAACTTCCCCGAATTCACCGGGCGTTTGTGCCCCGCGCCCTGCGAGAGCGCGTGTGTGCTGGGAATCAATCAGCCCGCGGTGACCATCAAGCAGGTCGAGGTCTCGATCATCGATCAAGCATTCGCAAACGGCTGGGTCGAGCCCAAGCCGCCCGGGCGACTGACCGGCAAGACCGTCGCCGTGGTCGGCTCGGGTCCCGCGGGTCTTGCGGCCGCACAGCAGCTCACGCGAGCAGGACACACGGTCGCCGTGTACGAACGCGACGACCGCATCGGCGGCCTGCTGCGCTACGGCATCCCGGACTTCAAGATGGAGAAGCGGCACCTGGAGTCGCGGCTTCGCCAGATGCAGGACGAGGGCACTCGTTTTCGCGCCGGAGTGAACATCGGTACGGACATCACGTGGGATGCGCTTCGTGCTCGATACGACGCCGTCGTGGTGGCCACCGGGGCGACGGTTCCCCGCGACCTCCCCATCCCGGGGCGTGATCTGGCGGGCGTCCACTTCGCGATGGAGTATCTCGTCGAGTCCAACCATGCCGTCGCCGGGGATGCCGTCCCGAACCAGATCACGGCCGAGGGCAAGCACGTCATCGTCATCGGTGGGGGCGACACCGGCGCGGACTGCATCGGAACGGCGCACCGGCAGGGCGCGCTCAGCGTCACGAACCTCGCGATCGGGCGACGTCCTCCCGAGGCACGCCCCGACGCGCAGCCGTGGCCGATGGCTCCGACCCTCTTCGAAGTGCAGTCCGCACACGAGGAGGGCGGGGAGCGCATGTACCTGGCTTCTACCGTCGAGTTCCTCGGCAACGAGGCAGGCGAAGTGCAGTCGCTGCGCGTCGCGGAGACCGAGTTCGTGGACGGGCGACGTGTCCCCAAGAGCGGCACCGAACGCGAGATCCCGGCGGATCTCGTCCTGATCGCCATGGGATTCACCGGACCCGAGCGGCTCCTTCTCGAAGAGCAGTTGGGCACCAGATTCACTGAACGCGGCAACGTTGCCCGTGAGGACGATTACCAGACGACGCATCCGGGGGTGTTCGTGGCCGGTGACGCAGGCCGCGGTCAGTCCCTGATCGTCTGGGCGATCGCCGAAGGACGCGCGGCAGCCGCAGCCGTTGATCGATATCTCATGGGCGACACGGAGCTTCCCTCTCCTGTTCACCCGACGGATGTCGCCATCGGTGTGGCGCACGCGTAGGCTGGGCCCGCCCCTGCCTGTACCCGCAGGCCTCTGCCTGCATCACGCAAACAACGGAGCACACTCGGATGAGACGCGCGAAGATCGTCGCAACCTTGGGCCCGGCAACCTCGACGTACGAGATGGTTCGCGCCATCATCGACGCCGGCGTTGACGTCGCCCGCTTCAACCTCTCCCACGGCGACTACTCGGTTCACGAGAACAACTTCGCCAACGTCCGCAAGGCTGCCGATGACGCCCAGCGCGCCGTCGCGGTCCTCGTGGACTTGCAGGGCCCCAAGATCCGTCTCGGCAGGTTCGAGGACGGGCCGCACGAGCTTGCAGCCGGTGACATCTTCAAGATCACGATCGAGGATGTCCCGGGAACCAAAGAGATCGTTTCCACGACGTTCAAGGGCTTGCCCGCGGACGTGAAGCCGGGAGATTTCCTCCTGATCGATGACGGCAAGGTGCGCGTCAAGGTCGTCGAAACCGACGGGACCGTCGTGACCACCGAAGTCATCGTCGGCGGTATGGTCTCGAACAACAAGGGGATCAATCTCCCCGGCGTCGCGGTCAACGTCCCCGCGCTCTCTGAGAAGGACGAGGCGGATCTGCGGTGGGGCCTTCGTACCGGCGCTGACCTCATCGCGCTCTCGTTCGTGCGTGACGCCAAGGACGTGCAGCGTGTTCACGTGATCATGGCCGAAGAGGGTCGACGCATCCCCGTCATCGCGAAGATCGAGAAGCCGCAAGCGGTCGAGAACCTCGAAGAGATCATCGACGCGTTCGACGGCATCATGGTCGCTCGTGGCGACCTGGGCGTCGAGCTTCCGCTCGAGGCCGTCCCCATCGTCCAGAAGCGTGCCGTCGAGCTCTGCCGCGCCATGGCCAAGCCGGTCATCGTTGCCACCCAGATGCTCGAGTCCATGATCACCAATCCCGTGCCCACGCGCGCGGAGACCAGCGACGTGGCCAACGCCGTCCTGGACGGGGCGGATGCCGTGATGCTCTCCGGTGAGACCAGCGTGGGGGAGTACCCCGTCGTCGTCGTGCAGACCATGGCCCGCATCATCGAGTCCACCGAGGAACACGGCCTCGAGCGAATCGCGCCGATCCACACCAAACCCCGCACGCAGGGCGGCATCATCACGCTCGCCGCCAACGAGGTCGCGGACTTCGTCGAGGCGAAGTTCCTCTGCGTGTTCACGGAATCGGGCAACTCCGCACGGCGGCTCTCCCGTCTGCGGCCGAAGATCCCCATGCTCGCGTTCGCGCCGGATCCGGCGATCCGTCGCCGGATGGCGGTCACGTGGGGGATCCAGTCGACTCTCGTCGAGCACGTTCCTCACACCGACCGGATGTTCATCCAAGTGGATGACTACCTCCTTGCCAACGACCTGGCCAAGGTCGGCGACAAGGTCGTCGTCATCTCCGGCTCGCCTCCCGGAATCGAGGGGACGACGAACGACATCCGCATCCACAAGGTGGGCGACGCGGTGCACGGGAAGGCCCCTGCCTACCAGGTCGGCAACTGACCTTCGTCTCTGACGCCGATGAGCGGTCGCGTTCAGCACTAGGCTGAGCGCGACCGCTTCACCGTTCGGAGGTAGCCGTGCTCGGCATCTGGGAGATCTTCTGGTTCGCGCTCGTGATGTTCTACATCGCCGCGTACATCTACGTCGTGGCGCTGATCATCATCGATCTGTTCCGCGATCACACCCTCGCCGGCGGATGGAAAGCGCTGTGGATCGTCTTCCTGATCCTCGTGCCGTTCCTGACGGCCCTCGTGTACGTCATCGCCCGAGGCCGCGGAATGGCTGCGCGCGCGAGCATCCGTCGTGGGGTCGTTCCGGAAAACGACGGCTACCGCCCGGCAGCTGCCGCCGACCCAGCGGCGGAGATCGAGCGTGCGCGGGCGCTCCTCGATGCCGGCACGATCTCACAGGGCGAGTTCGATGCGCTCAAGAGCAAGGCACTCGGCAACCAATACTTCGGCGCATAGCTCTTCCCAAGCCTCGCCATCGTGACGTGAGGAAGGCCGCAACCCTGGCGGGTCGCGGCCTTCCTCACGTGCCGGTGGTGGGAGTCGAACCCACACGCCCTTTCGGGCAACCGATTTTGAGTCGGTCGCGTCTGCCATTCCGCCACACCGGCCGGGTACGTCCGCATTGACGATACCGTAGGATTCAAAGGTGACAGAGCAAGATCAGGCCGCTACGTCCGCCGCCCAGACCCCCCGTCGTGTCGTCGTCGCCGAGGATGAGTCCCTCATCCGGCTGGACATCGTCGAGATTCTGCGCGACAACGGATTCGACGTCGTCGGTGAGGCAGGTGACGGCGAGAGCGCTGTGCAACTCGCGACCGAGCTGCGGCCGGACCTGGTCATCATGGACGTCAAGATGCCGCAGCTGGACGGTATCTCGGCTGCCGAGAAGCTCAACAAGAACCACATCGCTCCGGTCGTCCTGCTCACGGCCTTCAGCCAGAAGGAGCTCGTGGAACGCGCGAGCGAGGCCGGTGCCCTCGCATACGTCGTCAAGCCGTTCACCCCGAACGACCTGCTTCCCGCCATCGAGATCGCCCTGGCACGTCACGAGCAGATCCTCACGCTCGAAGCTGAGGTCGCTGACATGGTCGAGCGGTTCGAGACCCGCAAGCTCGTCGACCGGGCGAAGGGGTTGCTCAACGAGAAGATGGGCCTGTCCGAACCCGAAGCGTTCCGCTGGATCCAGAAGGCGTCGATGGATCGCCGGCTCACGATGCAGGATGTCGCGAAGGCGATCATCGAGCAGCTGGCGCCGAAGAAGTCCTAGCCTTCGCGAGATCGACTCACACCTCGGGACGCGTCAACTCCTCGGGCAGCGGCACGTCCTTGATGAGGTTCGTGATCCGGATGGTGGAGCAGCGGCGGCCCTGATCATCGGTCACGACGATCTCGTGGACCGTCATGCTCCGGCCCAGGTGCAGTGGCGTGCAGACGCCGGTGACAAGGCCGGACTGGGCAGAACGGGTGTGTGTGGCGTTGATGTCGACGCCGACGGCCAATCGGCCCGGACCCGCCCAGAGGTTCGCAGACATCGAGCCGAGGGACTCGCCAAGCACCACGTACGCGCCGCCGTGCATGAGGCCGACCGGTTGGGTGTTCCCCTCGACCGGCATCGTTGCCACTGAGCGGTCGACGGTGAACTCGAGGAACTCCATCCCCATCTTCTTGGCGAGAGTTCCCATGCCCCGCCGCGCAGCCCATTCCATGCCGTTGACGTCTGCCGGGTGTTGCGTGCTCATGACCACCTTCGTGGGGAAATGCTGTCGGATGCCGTGAGTAGGCTGACAGGGTGACGGACTCCTCGAAGCCTACCCTCCTGGTTGTCGACGGCCACTCGCTCGCCTTCCGGGCGTTTTTCGCCCTCCCCGTCGAGAACTTCACGACGAAAGACGGCCAGCACACGAACGGGATCTACGGCTTCCTCTCGATGTTCGTGAACCTGCTCAAGGCCGAGAAGCCGACGCACGTCGCGGTGGCGTTCGACACGTCGCGCCAGTCGTTTCGCACCCGGGAGTACTCCGAGTACAAGGCCAATCGCGCCGAGACGCCCCAGGAGTTCCAGGGCCAGATCCCCCTCCTGCAGGATTGCCTCCGCGCGATGAACATCACTGTGCTCCAGCAGGAGGACATCGAAGCGGACGACATCCTCGCCACGCTGGCCACTCGCGGGGCAGACGCCGGCTATGACGTTCTCGTCTGCTCGGGCGACCGAGACACGATCCAGCTCGTCGACGACCGCATCACCCTCCTGTATCCGAGCGTCCAGGGCGTGTCACAGCTGAAGCGCTACGACCCGGAGACGGTCCGAGAGCGATACGGGGTCCCGCCGGAGCAGTACCCGGACATCGCCGCTCTCGTCGGCGAAACCAGTGACAATCTCCCCGGCGTACCCAAGGTGGGGGAGAAGACCGCTGTCAAGTGGCTCACGCAGTTCGGGTCCCTCGATGCGCTTCTCGAAAACGCCGACCGCGTGACGGGGGTGGTCGGGAACAACCTCCGCGAACACCTTGAGGACGTCAAGCGCAATCGCGCGCTCAACCGACTGCTGCGCGACGTCGAGCTGCCCGTCGGCCCCGAGGATCTGGCCGTGACCGCGATGGACGCGCAGAGCGTGCGCGACATCTTCGCGCGCCTGGAGTTCCGTACCCTCCTCCCGCGGGTCTTCGAGGCGTTCGGCGGCGAGGAGCCTGCGGCGCCCGCATCCACCGTCGTGGTGCCCGCCGCGGCCGAGCTGGAGCCGGAAGCTCTGGCTGCCTGGCTCGCGGGGGAGCCGGGCGAGGTCGCGATCACCGTGGTCCCGGATGCGGGACTGTCGGGGCAGGCGGCGCTGCCCGGCCGCCTGGGGTTCGCCCGAGAGGGCGAGGTCGCCGAAACCACCTGGAGCAAGGCATGCGCCGACAGGCTGGCACCGTGGCTCGCATCGGATAGTCCCAAGGTGTTCGCCGACGCGAAGCCGCAGATCAAGATGCTGCGCCGCGCAGGCCTGTCGGTGGGCGGCGTCGTGTTCGACACCGCCCTGGCGGGCTGGCTGCTGCGACCGAGCTTCCCTGACAAGACCCTCGCCGATCTCGTCGACCGCTACCTGGGCGAGAAACTGCCGGAAGCAGACCCGACACAGCTCCTGCCGGAGACCGAGGGTGCCACACCGGGTCAGCTCTCATGGTTCACGCTCCGCGTCGCCGCTGCGCTGCGTACCGAACTCCCCGACGTGGTCATGAACGTGCTGCGCGACATCGAGTTGCCGACGCTCGACGCTCTCGTGGATATGGAGCTGGACGGGGTCGCCGTCTCCCACGAACGCTTGGCGGGATTCTCGGTCGAGTTGGGCGCGCGCGCCGACGCAATCGCGGCCGAGGCCTTCCAGACGATCGGACGCGAGGTCAATCTCGGTTCTCCGAAGCAGTTGCAAGAGGTGCTTTTCGAGGAACTCGGACTGCCGAAGACCCGCAAGACGAAGACAGGCTACTCGACGGATGCGGCCGTGCTGGCCGACCTGCAGGAGACGAACCCGCATCCGTTCCTCGGTCTGCTGCTGCAGCACCGAGAAGCGACGAAGCTGCGCCAGATCATCGAGTCTTTGGATGCCGCGATCGGCTCCGACGGACGCATCCACACCACCTACGTGCAGACCGGGAGCCAGACGGGACGGCTCTCGAGTACCGACCCGAACCTGCAGAACATCCCGATCCGCACCGATGACAGTCGACGGATCCGTTCCGCCTTCGTCGTCGGCAACGGCTACGAGACGCTCCTGACCGCCGACTACTCGCAGATCGAGATGCGTATCATGGCGCACCTGTCGGAGGACCCGGGGCTCATCGAAGCATTCAATTCGGGGGAGGATCTTCACCGATTCGTCGGAGCTCGGGTCTTCGCGGTCGACCCCGCGGATGTCACCGCGCAGATGCGCACCAAGGTGAAGGCCATGTCGTACGGGCTCGTCTATGGATTGTCGGCGTTCGGGCTGTCCAAGCAGCTGCGAATCGAGCAGGCTGAGGCCAAGCAGCTGATGACGGAGTACTTCGCGCGGTTCGGTGCCGTGCGCGACTATCTGCGCGCCTCCGTCGAGAAGGCTCGGATCGATGGATACACCGAAACGATCTTCGGCCGGCGCCGGCCCTTCCCCGACCTGACGAGCCCCAATCGCGTCCTTCGAGAGAACGCGGAGCGCGCCGCACTCAACGCGCCGATTCAGGGGAGCGCGGCAGACATCATGAAGATCGCGCTGCTGCGCATTCACCAGGACCTCCGCGACAGCGGACTGCGTTCGCGCGTGCTGCTGCAGATCCACGATGAACTCGTCGTGGAGGTCGCGGCGGGGGAGTGGGAGGCCACCGAGCGGATCGTGCGGGAACAGATGGCGGGTGCGGCGACGCTCTCCGTCCCGCTGGATGTCGAAGTCGGCCGGGGTGGCGATTGGAATCAGGCCGGGCACTAACGGCTCTCACTGGCTAGGCTCGATCGCATGACTGACGCCCCTCGATCTGCCACGCCCATCGATGCGATCGCAGACGCGTGGGTCGACACGCTCGCCGAGCGCGTCCCCACCCTCGCGACCTACATCGGTCGCTCCGAGCACAACGCACGCTATGGCGACTATTCGCCCGCAGGAGCGGACGCACTCGCCGACGAAGCCCGCCGAACCCTCGCCGAACTTCGCAGCGCTGATCCCGTCGACGACATCGATCGCGTGACGAAAGCAGATCTCACGCGTGAGCTCGAGCTCGATCTGGAGCTTCATGACGCGCGGTGGCACCTTCGCGACCTCAATGTGATCGCTTCACCGCCGCAAGACATCCGGTCCGTCTTCGATCTGATGCCCACCGACACGGCCGATGACTGGTCAGTCATCGCGGCACGGTTGGGAGCGGTCCCAGAGGCTGTGCGGGGGTACATCGAGACACTGCGTGCGGGAGTTGCAGAGGGCATCGTGCCGGCGCAACGCCAGGTGCGCGAGGTCGTCACCCAGATCGGCCGCTACACGAGTGATCGCGGCTTCTTCGCTGAGTTCACTGCAGAAGCGGCGCCGACAGAAGGGCAGCTCCCGGCATCCCTCGCACGGGACCTGTCCGATGCGGCCGGCGCCGCGCGCGTCGCATACGAGGAACTGGCCGACGTCCTGGCGACCGAGGTCGCCCCCGCGGCGTCAGAGCAGGATGGCGTGGGTCGTGAGCTCTACGCGCTGCACTCGCGGCGTTTCCTCGGCGCGACGATCGATCTCGACGAGACGTACGAGTGGGGCATCGAGGAGCTCGCACGGATGGTCGCCGAGCAGGAGGAGATCGCCGGTGAGATCCTTGCCGGGGCGAGCGTCGAGGAGGCCGTCGCGTTCCTCGAGAAGGATGCCTCCCGCAAACTGCACGGCACCGAAGCCCTGCAGGCCTGGATGCAGCAGACAAGCGATCGCGCGGTCGCCGAGCTGGGCAAGACCCACTTCGACATCCCCGAGCCGATTCGCACGCTCGAATGCATGATCGCTCCGACGCGCGAGGGCGGGATCTACTACACCGGTCCCACCGATGACTTCTCTCGCCCCGGCCGCATGTGGTGGTCGGTTCCGGAGGGAGTCGAAGAGTTCGACACGTGGCGCGAACTCACCACGGTGTACCACGAGGGTGTGCCGGGTCACCATCTGCAGATCGCCCAGGCGGTCTACAACCGAGCGCAGCTCAACTCGTGGCGGCGCCTGCTCGCCGGGACGTCCGGACACGCCGAGGGGTGGGCGCTGTACGCGGAGAGGTTGATGGAGCAACTCGGCTACCTCGATGACCCGGCTGATCGACTGGGCATGCTCGACGGCCAGCGCATGAGGGCCGCGCGCGTCGTCCTCGACATCGGTGTGCACCTGGGCAAGCCGCGCCTGGATGGCGACGGCGTGTGGGACCACGACTACGCACTGGCGTTCATGCGCAGGAATGTGAACATGCCGGATGAGTTCATCCAGTTCGAGGTCAACCGCTATCTCGGCTGGCCTGGACAGGCACCCTCCTACAAGGTCGGGCAGCGGATCTGGGAGCAGCTTCGCGACACCGTGGCCGAACGGCAGGGCAACGCCTTCGACATCAAGGCCTTCCACAAGCGGGCGCTCGATATCGGCGGAGTCGGCCTCGACACCCTTCGCTCCGCACTTCTGTCCTGAGGGTTCGGAATACGCGCGGGACGCGGATGGTTCTATGCATGTGCATGGAAAGGATGTCGTCATGATCCAGTTCGGCCTCGATACGTTCGGTGATGTCACTCTCGATGAGCGGGGTGCACGGCTCACCGATGCCCAGACGCTGCGCAACCTCGTCGACCAGGCGGTGCTGGCCGATGAGTTGGGGATCTCGTTCATCGGGGTGGGGGAGCACCACCGTCCGGAGTTCGCCGTCTCGAGTCCCGAGATCGTTCTTGCTGCGATCGCCGGCCGCACGCGCGACATCCATCTCGGCACTGCCGTGACGGTGCTCTCGTCCGATGACCCGGTCCGCGTCTACGAGAGGTTCGCCACTCTTGACGCGATCTCCAACGGTCGGGCCGAGGTGGTCCTCGGCCGCGGCTCGTTCATCGAATCCTTCCCGCTGTTCGGCTACGACCTGAAGGACTATGAGGCGCTCTTCGAGGAGAAGCTCGAACTGTTCGCGCTCCTGCGCGAGGAACGTCCCGTGACGTGGTCGGGCCGCACCCGAGCGGCGTTGACGGATGCCGATGTGTACCCCAAGACGGAGGGCGCCGGCCTCACGACCTGGGTGGGCGTCGGCGGCTCGCCGGAGTCTGTCGTGCGGACCGCGCGATACGGCTTCGGCCTGATGCTGGCGATCATCGGGGGACCCGCGGAGCGTTTCGCTCCCTATGTGGAGCTGTATCACCGTTCACTCGCCTCCTTCGGACACGAACGCAAACCGGTGGGCGTTCATTCGCCCGGACACATCGCCGACACCGACGAGCAGGCCTGGGAGGACGCCTACCCGGCGTTCGAGACGATGAACAACACGATCGGAGCCGAGCGCGGTTGGCCGCCGTACAGCCGTATGCGCTTCCAGCACGATGTCGGTGCCGGAGGCTCGGTGTACTCCGGTTCGCCCGAACGGGTCGCCCGGAAGATCGCCGACACTGTCCTGGCTCTGGGCATCGATCGCTTCGACCTCAAGTACTCCAACGGCACACTGGGCCATGACAAGCTCATGCGCTCGATCGAGCTCTACGGCACGAAGGTGATCCCGTTGGCTCGCGAGCTCATCGCCGAGGGTGCGCAGACCCGAGACGACGTCGCGCCCGTAGGCTAGGCGCGTGCACGAGATCCGCTACGTCGCCATCGGCGACTCCTTCTCGGAGGGCGTCGGCGATGAGCTGCCGGACGGCACGGTGCGGGGGTGGGCCGACCTGACGGCACTCGGCTGGGCCCGTTCGCTGGGGACGAGGATCTCATACGCGAATCTCGCCATCCGCGGCAAGCTCGCCCGTCCGATCGTGGAGGAGCAGCTGGAACCGGCGCTGGCCCTGCGGCCGACCCACCTCTCGTTCAACGGCGGCGGCAACGACATGCTGCGCCCTCGCACGACGATCGAGAGCATCGCGAATGCGTTCAGCACGGTCCTACGCCGATGCGATGAGGAGGGCGTCCAGCTGATCCTCCTCTCAGGCGCCAACCCGTCATCCCAACTGCCTCTGCGTTCGCTCATCCAGCGCCGCGGTGACGAGCTGTCCCGTGCTGTGGTGGCGCGCATCGCCGACCGCCCGGACGTCATCCGCGCCCTCAACTGGCCCGATCGCGAGCTGTCGCATCCGTCATTCTGGTCGCCTGATCGCCTGCACATGAACTCTCGCGGGCATCACCGGGTTGCGGCTCGGCTGCTCGGCGCACTCGGCCACGCCGCACCGGGGCAGTGGTGGTCGATGCCCGAGCAGTCGACCGCGGATGCGGTTCGAGGCCTGGCCTACTACCGGGAGCACGTCGGACCATGGGTGCGCCGCCGGCTCACGGGTCGCTCGTCCGGCGATGGGCGGCAGCCGAAGTTCGGCGATTGGGTCACGATCGAGCCGGATGCGGGTGCACCGGGTCTACAGTGAAAGCAGGGGAAGGGGATGCGATGAGATCACTCTGGAATCGCCTCGCCCGGCTGTTCCGGCCGAAAGCCGTCTCCCACGACGAGGCGATAGCGGGCAGGGCGGCGCAAGACGAGGTGGATCGGGCCCGAGCGGCAGCGCAGCACCACTATCAGGTGCGTACGGTCCAGAACAGCGGATGGTTCATGTGACGTCGTCGCTCGCCGCGTGAGCGGCGGGCGCTGATGGACGGCTCACGTGCGAAAGCGTCCTGGAGAATGCGGCGCGGGTTACTGCGCGAGGAGTTCTCCCGGGTGAGTGAGTCGCCACCATTCCGTGGGCGGGTCTAGGGACTCCGCGACGATGAGGTTGGTGCGCGCCTCATGCGGCCCCGCCGTCCACGTGAGTTCCCCGACGACATCACCCCTCGCGAACTCCCGCGCGTCGGCCATGATGACCTCGACGGTGATGGGTGTGTCCGACCAGGTGAACAGGTCGACGTCGTCCGCAATCACGACATCCGTGCTCCCACCCCACGGTGCGGTGACGGTGCCGACCTTCTGGCCCGCATCACCGACGCGAACGTCGTGGAAGCCGCGACGTAGGCTGTCGAGTATCCGGAGCGCATCTGCGTTGACCGACTCGCGGGTCGCGCCGCCCTGGATCGCTCCGGCCACATCCAGGTGGAGGGCACCGACATCCAGGCCCGCCGTGAACAAGAACGCATAAGTGCCGTAGCCGAGGTTTCCCGTCTTGAGCCCCGTGATCCCTTCGACGCCGAGCAAGGCGTTCGTGTTCTGCATCGCGCCGGGTCCGGGCAGGGTGAGCGATGACGTTGCCGCGATCGCGGAGATCGTCGGATCGGCAGCGGCCAGCTTTCCTACGGCGACGAGGTCTGCGGGGGTGCTGACGTTCCGAGCATCGAGACCCGTCGGCTCGACGACAGTCGTGCCGGACAGTCCGTGGGCATCGAGCCACGCACGGGCTGCCGATCGGAAGCCTGCCACCGACCCGAACGCCCACCTCGCGATCGCTTCGGCGTAGTTGCTTGCCGAGGGGATGAGCATCGTCGCGAGGGCGTCGTGGAGCGACATCGTCGTGCCGGTCGGCATCGCGGCGATCGTCGCGCCACGCACGTAGTACTGGTCATACAGATCGTGATCGGCCTTTGAGAAGGTGATCGTGGGGCCGGGGTCCGAGGCGTCGGCCAGCGGGTACTTCTCGAGCACGACAAGCGCGGTGATGATCTTGCTGATGCTCGCCATGGGCTGGGCGTCTTGCGCGCCGCTGGTCAGCCAGATGCCGCTGGCCGACTCGCCGAGATAGACATCCGCGCCGCCCACACTCAGCGCCGATGCCCCGAACGAGGGCATGTCGATCTGCGCCGGCCCGGGGGTCTCCACAGATGGCGCGTGCCACTCGAGCGTCGGGTCGGGCAGGGGAGCGGTCAGCGCCCACGCGACGTAGCCGCCCGACGCTACCAGGGCCAGCACGAGGACGATCGCGGTGACAAGACCAGCGATGCGCAGGCCACGAGAGGGGCGGGTGGGCACGAACGGCGCGTCGGTGTCATCGGTCGCGAGCAGTTCGGCGATCGTCGTCAGTTCGCCGTCCGGGGGAGGCGTCGACGGCATCATGAACCGTCGCCGCGGCGAATACCCGCAGCACGCCCGAACACGCCCATAGCGACACGCCCCCGCATCCGACACGCCCCCGCGTGCCCACCACTCCCGATGCACACGAGGCTAACGGCCCGACCACCGAAACGCGAGCCCGCCGACGGCATGCTTCTGGTCGAGTCAACCACGCCACTCGTCCAGGCGTGTCATTAGTACAGCGTTTCCTGTACCATTTGGACATGCCCACGGCAACGCGCACGCACACCGAGGCGCTGTCCCGCCTCGGTCACGCCCTGTCCGACGTGACGCGCGCCAGCGTGCTCCTCGAGCTGAGGCATGGCGCGGCCTATCCTTCCGAACTCGCGGGCCGGCTGGGCGTGTCGCGCCAGGTCATGTCCAATCAGCTGGCATGCCTACGCGGGTGCGGACTGGTGGAGGCGGTCCCCGAAGGTCGTCGAGTGTCGTATCGACTGACTGATGCGCACCTCGGTCCCGTACTGAGCGATCTGTTGCAGCTCGTGCTCTCGGTCGACCCGCAGTGCTGCACGGGGGAGGGGTGCGCCTGCGCGTGAGTGCCGGTTCTCTGACGCATGGCCGGCGCTCGCTTCTTCAGCGCCGCATTCGATGGATCGTCGCCGCAACGATCAGCTACAACGTCATCGAGGCCGCGGTCTCGATTGCCGCCGGCATCGGCGCATCCTCCGGAGCACTCATCGCCTTCGGGCTGGACTCAGCTGTCGAAGTCCTCTCTGCCGCAGCAGTTGCCTGGCAGTTCACGCGGCGGGATCCGGAGCGATGGGAGGCGGGGACGCTGCGCGTAATCGCGGTCGCGTTCTTCGCACTCGCCGCCTACGTGATCACGACGTCGCTGTTCGCGCTCATCAGCGGGGTCGATCCGCAACACAGCT
Organism: Microbacterium sp. bgisy207; assembly: GCF_057706855.1. Classification (NCBI taxonomy): domain Bacteria; kingdom Bacillati; phylum Actinomycetota; class Actinomycetes; order Micrococcales; family Microbacteriaceae; genus Microbacterium; species Microbacterium sp. bgisy207. Next base: position 21,577 of record NZ_JBYIPB010000003.1, on the reverse strand, counting down.
CCTGGGGTATCGCAATCACTGCACTGAGCGTCGTCGTGATGCCGTTCCTCTCCCTTGCAGAACGGCGAGCGGGCCGCGAGCTCGGGTCAGCCACGGCCGTTGCCGACTCCGCTCAGACGCTCATCTGCGCCTACCTGTCTGCAGCGGTACTGGCTGGGCTGGTGGTCAACAGCCTGCTGGGATGGTGGTGGGCTGACGCGCTCGCCGGACTGGTCATCGCCGGATTTGCGATCCGCGAAGGAGTCGAGGCATGGCGTGGCGACGCGTGCGCGACCGCGGTCGGCATGATTCTCGACGACCACACCGATCACGACGGGTGACCTGCACGAGGCCTCTGCAGGTCACCGGGGGACCGCGTGGTCGCTGGCAGGCGCGGCACCTCCGAACGAACTGACATAATGTGCATTATCGGCTATCGACTATCGACTATCGGGTGCGGACGCGGAAGGAGCGGACATCGCCGAGAATCGGGCCGCGGTAGCACCGAGTCGAGCGAGCCGTCGGGGGAAATGTGCGTGCAGCGCGAGCCTTGTATGTCGAGACAGTGATTCGTGCCGACATGGAGACGGTCTGGCACCTCACTCAGGACCCGGAACTACACGCGCGCTGGGATCTGCGATTCAGCGCAATCGCACCGATGGGCGTCGACGAGCGCGGCAGAACGCGGTTTCGCTACGAGCGTTCTCTCCCGTGGCATGTGATCAAAGGCATGGGTGTCTCCCTGGGCGAACGCGATCGCCCGGACGGAACCCGGACCTCCGCGCTCGCCTTCTCCACCGACGACCGGCTCTCGCCGCTGCGGAGCGGACAAGGTTACTGGCGATACATCCCAACCGATGACGGGATCCGCTTCATCACGGGTTACGACTACCGGCCTGGGTGGGGTCGCCTTGCCGACCTGGCCGTGCGTCCCATCGTGCTGTGGATGACGGCCTGGAGTTTCGACCGGCTTCGACTGTGGGCTGAAGGCATCACCGCACCCGAGCAGGCGCGGGTGCGGTCGATCCTGGCACTCTGGCGGCGTGAACGTCCGCGTGCGCGTCGCTGCCGGACCTCACCACCCGGACGGGATGCGATGCGCGATGCACCGGCGACACTGCGCGAGGTCACGGCCTCGTGACCGGGACGTCGGTGTTTCGTGCGGCCTTGGGCGACGAGGCTTTCGACAGGCTTCACCCGATGATGCAGCGTCGGTTCGGGGTTTCTCTGAGCGCAGGGTACGCGTGTATCGGCCGGGGCGTCATGACCCGCATCCGTCGGGGGCCATGGTGGACCCGTCCATTCCTGGCGTTGGGGCGGCTCCGCAACATCCTCGTCGCCGACATCGGCACAGATGTGCCCTTCGTCATCGAGAACTTTCCGTATCGGGATCCGGGTGGCCGCGAGACAGTGACGTTCGTACGGCAGTACGCCCTCTCCCCCCGCCCCGCACGCTTCGACGCGACGATGGTGTTCGATCCCGGGCGTGGCATCGTCGTCGATTATCTCGGCACGCATCAGCATCTCGCCGTTGATCTCGAGCTCGAGGTCGATCAGGAGGGCGGGCTGATCCTCAGGTCGGGGGCGCAGCGGTTCTACGAGGGACCGATTGCATTCCGGTTCCCGATGCTCTTGTCCGGTCACGCCCTCCTCCGAGAGAGGTACGACCCCGAGCGTGAGCAGTTCCATGTTTCGCTGGAAGTGCGAAACCGTGCACTGGGCTTTCTCTTCGGCTACGAGGGTTGGTTCGTCTGCGAGTTCCCGCCGGCAAACGACGCGCCCGCACGACTGAAGCCCCGAAGGCACGAGACGCGCCTGTAGCGATGCGACGTATGGTCGGCGCGGGCCGGCTCATTAGGCTCGAACGATGCGAACGCGGAACATGACGTGGACCTTGGGCGGCAGCGCACTGATTCTGGCCGGCGTGATCATGATCCTGCAGTACGTTGTGACCGCGCCGTCGGCGCGCCCCGCCCTGTACCTCATCGGTGAGCTGGTCTGGGCCGTCGGCGTCACCGCGTTTGCGATCGGGCGCCGCCGCTACGACAGCGTCGTCTCACGCAAACCCTTGGGTGTGTCAGCACTCCTCGTCCTGGGATGGTGGCCGCCCATCAACCGCGTGCTCCTTGATGCGATCGCTCTGTCCGAGCCGATCATGAGACCCGACCAGATCTCGGATGCTCATGTCGCCCTCGGCTACCTCGGCTTGTTCGTCCCACTTGCCGCCGGTCTCGTCGCCTCGGTTCAGATCGCTCGGGCGCGCATCGTCCCTTCCCCGTGGCGCTGGGCACCACTGTGGGTGCTCGTCTTCGGTATCGCGGGCGGCGTGCTCACCCAGGCCCTGTACGCGACATTGCCTCACACAGCCCCACAGCCGCTCACGGACATAGCCGCACTCCTCGGCGCGATGACCGCACTCGCGCGCACCATGGGTCTCGGCGTGCTCGCCCTCGTCCTGAGCGAACGTGCGCGCCCCTCAAGCGTCCAGATCTTCCGCTCCGGTCAGCCCTGACCCGGAGCAGTGGCGACACCAACGACGACGGAGCGCGCGCGAGGGACGGCGCTGCCAGTCGGCCTGTTTCGCCCTAGTGCGGCGGTAGCGTGGAACGGTGAGAACTGCGGACCCGACGTGCTGAACGCAGCCACGGGGTTCGCGGTCATCGGCCTGGCGATCGCGGTCGGATATGTCATCGGACGAATCAACCTGCTCGGCCCGCAGGCTGGACCGGTTCTGGGGCGACTCGTCTTCTTCGTCCTCTCCCCCGTGCTGCTGTTCGTCGTGCTGTCTGAAGCAGACATCGCGACTTTGTTCTCTGCACTGCTGCCCGTGTCGGCGATCACCGCGATCATTGTCATCGGCCTCTACGCGACGATCTCCCGCCTGTCGTGGCGGCGCCCGGTGGGCGACACCCTCATCGGCGCTCTCGCGGCAGGACAGGTCAACTCGAACAACATCGGGATCCCGCTCTCGCTCTATCTCCTGGGATCTGCTGCCTACCCGGCGCCGGTCATTTTGTTCCAGCTGCTCATACTCGTCCCCATCTCGATGGCAATCCTCGAGAGCGTCACCGCCGCGACACGCAACCTCGGGAAGATCGTGGTGCGCACTGTCACGAATCCGGTTGTGATCGGTTCGGTGGCAGGAACGATCGTCTCGGTGACGGGTCTGGAATTGCCGACACTGGTCACCGAACCCCTCCACTTCCTTGCTGCCGCGTGCGTTCCGGTGCTGTTGTTGAGCTACGGGATGTCGCTCCACGGCCAGCGGGTGCTCGCAGCCGGGGGCCATCGACGCGAGGTCATCCTCGCGACCGCGCTCAAGCTCATCCTCATGCCGCTCGTGGCCTGGGCGCTCGCCAGCCTGGTCTTCGGGCTGTCGAGACCGGAAACCCTCATCGTCGTGGTCCTCGCGAGCCTTCCCACCGCGCAGAACGTCTTCAACTTCGCTCAGCGATTCGGAGTGGCAGAAACCGTCGCGCGCGACACGGTGTTCCTGACAACGATCGGGTGTATCCCGCTCCTGCTGACGGTGCTCGCCCTGCTCGGGTGAAGGCTGCGGCGCGGATTTCGGCCACCACTCCCCCAGTTTCGGTGTATTCAGCGATACGCTGGGTCCGCAAGCTCTCAGCTAACTCCCAGAAAGGGAACGCCATGTCAACCGAAAGCTCCGTCGCCAAGGAGGCCGTCAACGGCGTCCGCACGGCGCTCGGCATCGCCGGTGTCCTGTCGCTCATCGTCGGAATCCTCATCCTCGTCTGGCCGGGCCGCACGGCGATGGTCGTCACGGCGATCATCGCGATCTACGCGATCGTCGGGGGCCTCGTCTACGGCGGGCTCGGCATCTTCTCGAAATCGATGGGTGGCTGGTCGCGCGTCGGCCACATCATCCTCGGTGTCGTGTTCATCGCCGCCGGTATCTTCGCCTTCTTCAACCTGGCAGCCACCACCGGGTGGTTCGCCGTCTTCCTCGGCATCCTCGTCGGAATCATGTGGATCGTGGAAGGCGTGGTGTCGCTGACGACTCTCAGCGACGCCGCCTCGAAGGGGTGGACGATCTTCTTCGCAATCATCAGCATCATCGCTGGTGTCGTGCTGCTGTTCTCGCCGCTGTGGGGCGCCGTCGTGCTGTGGTGGCTGCTCGGAATCTCGCTCGTCGTGCTCGGCATCATCCAGATCGTGCGCGCGTTCACGTTCGGTAAGAAGAGCCTCTAGTCGGGCTGAACCGCCCACAAGAAGACCCCGGGGTTTCCCGGGGTCTTCTTCGTTGACGGGGGATCCGGATGCCTGTCACTCCCCCACGAATGAGCTCGTGTCGCCGACCAGTCGGGTGTGGTCTGCGGGGATCGGGTCGACCGCGGCCTGCGCGACCTCCGCTGCGAACTCCGAGACGTTGTAGAGCTTGCCCGCGGATTCTCGGCGCGAGGCGATCGCACCCGGGTTGGCACGCTCCAGAAGCGTGGCCGTGATCGTTCCCTCGATCATGTCGCCGGAGACGACGACGAACCCGATCCCGCGCTCGAGCAGTGCGGGGATCCGTTCGCGAAGCGCATCCTCACCGGCGCGCTTGGACAGCGCCACCGGCTCGTACTCGGGCATCGTGGGCGTCGTCCGGATGAAGTGGGCCTGGTGGCTGGTGACGAAGACCACGCGAGCATCACCGCGCAGGAGCGGGACGGCCGTCTCGAGGACGTTGATCTGGGCGTCGCGGTTGAGAAGGAGCGCGTAATCGTCGGCCATTCCGGCCTCCATGCCACCGGAAGCGTTGAGCACGAGGATGTCGAGCCCCCCGAAGGCTTCCTCGACGGCGGCGAACATCGCGGCCACCGAGGAGGGATCGGTGAGGTCCGCGCCCACGACAAGCGCGTCGACGCCGAGCTCCCGGACCTCCACGGCGAGTTTCTCGGCGCGGGGTGCCTTGTTTCGGTAGTTGATCACCACGTTCGCTCCCGCGGCGGCGAGATAGCGGACGGTGTCCGCGCCGATACCGCGAGAGGAGCCGGTGACGAGGGCGGTCTTGCCGCGTAGGGTCCCAGGGGCGATCGGGGAGGAAGTATCGGTCACTGTTGCTCCTGTTGCAGGGCGGCGCGTCGGCCGCGGGGCAGCGCCGGAATGGCGTGCGTACCGACCCTACCAACCGCGCCACCGCGGCCCCCGCGTTGATAGGGTCGGACCAGGCGGAAGGAGGAGGGGTGTTGCCCGATCTCACGCAGTACCTGTGGATCCTCTGGCTGGCGCTGGCGGTGCTCTTCGTGATCATCGAGTTGCTGACGCTCGAGTTCACCTTCCTCATGCTCGCCGCCGGCACGCTCATCGGGGGCCTGGGCACCAACCTCCTCGGTGGACCGTGGTGGCTTCAGATCGGACTGGCGGCGGTCGCGTCGGCGCTCCTGCTGTTCACGATCCGTCCGCTCCTCCTGCGCGCCCTCCGACGAAGCTCTCCGGTCGTGTTGACGAACGTTGACGCGCTCGTCGGCATGCCCGCGCGGGTCACGCGTGCGTTCCTTCAGGGCGCAGGCGAGGTCAAGCTCGACAACGGCGAAACGTGGTCGGCACGGTTGACCGCCGGGGTCACGGATGGCGAGGTCACCGTCGGCGAGACAGTCACGGTTGTGGCCGTCCGGGGCGCTGCCGTCGAGATCGCTCCAGCATCTTCGCCAACGACAGAAAGGACCGTGGAACATGATTGACATCGGCGCGTTCGCGGGACAGATCTTCGTCATCATCCTCCTCCTGGTCATCGCGATCTTCGTGGTCGTGGTGATCTTCCGTTCGATCCGGATCATCCCCCAGGCCACCGCCGGGGTCGTGGAGAGGCTCGGCCGCTACCACAAGACGCTTTCGCCGGGACTGAACCTGCTTGTCCCCTTCATCGACCGGGTACGACCGCTCATCGACATGCGGGAACAGGTCGTGTCATTCCCGCCGCAGCCGGTCATCACCGAAGACAACCTCGTCGTCTCCATCGACACCGTGGTCTACTTCCAAGTGACGGATGCGCGGGCTGCCACCTACGAGATCGCCAACTATCTCGGCGCCGTCGAGCAGCTGACCACGACGACGCTTCGCAATGTCGTGGGCGGACTGAATCTCGAGGAGGCGCTCACGAGCCGCGATGAGATCAACACCAAGCTGCGGGTCGTCCTCGACGAGGCAACCGGTAAGTGGGGCATCCGTGTCTCGCGCGTGGAGCTGAAGGCCATTGATCCGCCAGTGTCGATTCAGGACTCGATGGAGAAGCAGATGCGAGCGGAGCGCGACCGCCGTGCCGCAATCCTCACGGCCGAAGGGACCAAGCAGTCGGCGATTCTGCAGGCCGAGGGCGCCCGGCAGGCCGAAATCCTGCGTGCCGAGGGTGAGAAGCAGGGCCAAATCCTGCGCGCACAGGGAGAAGCGGAAGCGATCGCGACGGTCTTCAACGCGATCCACGAGGGCAACCCGGATGACAAGCTTCTGGCCTACCAGTACCTCCAAACGCTGCCCAAGATCAGCGACAGTGCGTCGAGCAAACTCTGGATCATTCCGAGCGAGTTCACCGAGGCGCTCAAGGGAGTATCGGGCGCGTTCGGGCCCCGCGAGGCAGCCCGTCCGACACCCGATGAGCAGGCGTGAGCCACCCCTATTTCCAGGACGCACCGTACCCGCGCGTCCTTGCCCATCGCGGGCTGAGGCCGGACGACACGGTAGCCGAAAACTCCTACGCCTCGGTTGCTGCGGCACAGCAGGCGGGCGCCGTGTTCGTGGAGTCAGACTGCCACCTGACTCGCGACGGCGAAGTCGTCCTCTTCCACGACGGTGACCTGCGGCGAGTCACCGGCGACCCGCGGCGCCTCGTCGACGTCGACCTCACGGAGCTGAGTGCGCTGATGGCCGATCGCGGCGGACTCATCACGCTCAGATCCGCGCTGGCAGACTTCCCCGACGTGCGGTTCAACCTCGATGTGAAGGCTCCGGCGGCCGCCGAGGCGGTCGGCGCGCTCGTTGCCGACCACGGGGAGCGAGTGCTCGTGACGAGTTTCGCGGATGCACGACGGCGGGCTGCCCTCGCCTCGGCGTCGCGTCATGCGCCTGCGGGCGCCGCCGCTCCCGCCACCTCCGCGGGGCGAGAGACGATCACCCGCGTTCTCTGGGGACTGACGGCGCGGAATCCGCGCATCATCGCCTCAGCGCTCGCCGGCGTCGACGCGCTGCAAGTGCCGGAGCGTCAGGGCCCGGTGCGCGTGGTCACCCCGCGGCTGATCGATGCTGCGCATCGTCACGGCGTGGAGGTGCACGTGTGGACGGTCAACGATCCCACCGAGATGCGTCGCCTGGTCGCCATGGGCGTTGACGGGATCGTCACCGACAGCGCCGATGTGGCGATCGCAACCCTCCGAACCGCCTCGGATCCGGGCTGAGCCGCAGCGCCGACACCGGGGCAACGCACATGCGATACCCCGTTGCCTCACTCCCCCGCTGAAGATCCGCTGAGAATGCTCTCATCTGTCGGTCCTCATGGATGATCTGCCCAGGTGAGAGCGTTATACCTGAACAGCGACGAGAGGACCACACAATGGCAGACCGCAGCCTCCGCGGCATGCGACTCGGCGCCTCCAGCCTACAGAGCGAGGACGGCGTCGTATTCCATGAGCGGGCACAGTTCACCTACTCCTGCACGTCTTGCGGACGTGACACCACCATGACCTTTGCGGCAGACGCCGAGGTCCCCGAGACATGGGAATGCCGCACCTGCGGCGCCGAGGCGCTCCTGCGCGTCGACGGCGAGACCGTCACGGTGGACCATGGGGACGTCAAGGCGCCCCGATCACACTGGGACATGCTTCTGGAACGTCGCACGATCCCCGAGCTCGAGGAGCTCCTCGAAGAGCGTCTCGCTTTCGTCCGGGCTCGCCGGGGTGCGGGCGACGACGTCACCGCCGACAAGTTGAGCGCCTGACTAGCGCTGCAGTCAGCCGTGCCTGGGAGCACGGCTGACGCACAGTTCACAGGGGGGTCGATCCGGTCACGGATCGACCCCCCTCTCATGCGCGGCGCCGGCCGGCGATCACGCCCGCGGCGATGAGTCCGACGACGCTGAGGATCGCGATCGCCGTGCCGAGGGCGCCTCCGATCACGATGCTCGGGGTCAGACCGGTGCGCAAAGGCACCTCGGTGAGCATCGAACCCGCTTGCGCGGCCGGAAGAGAATCGATGGTCGCCCCGTCGGGTCCGATGACCTGGCTCGTCCCGACAGTCGAAATGTTGACCACGGCGCGCCCTGTCTCGATCGCGCGCATGCGGGCGAACGCGAGCTGCTGCAGATTTTCGTCCGTATCGCGGAAGTCGGCGTTGTTCGTCTGGAACATATAGACCTGAGCGCCGTCTCGTGCTCCGTCGTGAATGACGTCGTCGTAGATGACATCGAAACAGATCGCGAGTCCCACTCCGACACCGTCCACCTCGACGTAGGGCGGATTGGAGCCCGGTGTGTACTCCCGGCCAATGAGCCCGACCAGATCCGGGACGATCATCTCGTAGAACCAGCGGTCCGGGACGTACTCACCGAACGGAACCGGGTTCGACTTGTCGTGATACTGAACGGCGCCCTGACCTGGTTCCCACAGGATGGACGTGTTGTAGGTCAGCTCTCCACGCGTCGTCGCCGCGTTGACCAGCAGTGGCGCATCCACCGCCTCGGCGAGGGCATCCAGCACCTCTGCCGTGGTCTCGTTCGCAAGCGGATCCGAGTCGATGCCGCCCTCGGGCCACAAGAGGAGGTCCATGTCCTCCCCGAACAGTGGCGTGGATGCTGACAGCTGGGCGTTGAGAATGTCTCCAGGCGATCGGGTGTCGAAGTACCCTGAGGGACCGTTTCCCTGCACGCTTCCGACCGTCATGGTCCCCGCCGGTGTCGTCGGGAACTGGGGGGTGATGAGCAGGATCACGCCGAGAGCAGCCACGGGGATCGCCGTCCGCACATCGGACCACTGTCGCAGCCGCAGCCACTCGATGACCCCCGCGGTGAACGCGACCATCAGAAAGGACAGACCTGTCACGCCGATCCACGACGTGATGTGCGCCAGCGGACTCTCCGACTGGCTCATTCCGACCCGTGCCCACGGAAACCCCGTGTACGGCCAGGACCCGGTGACGAGCTCCCGCAGCGTCCACAGTCCGGCGACAAGGAGCGGCGTGAGCACGAGCTGTGTCCACCGACCCGGCGCGGCTTTCGGCATCCAGCGATATGCGAGCGCGATGAGCACGGAGCCGAGTGCGACGTAGGCCGTGGCCGCCCCCGCCAGCGCGAACCACGGGATCACGCCGAGATAGCGGTTGAGCCACACGATGTGCACGAGATAGAACGCGATCCCGAAGACGAACCCGACCAGCAGCGCGCCCCAGGCGCTCCGGCCGATGAGCGCCACGAGCGAAAGCCCTACCCCGACGAAGGCGAGGGGCCACCACCCGACAGACGGGTAGGCGAGATCCAGAATGAGGCCCGCGGCAACGGCGACGAGCACCGCTGCCCAGAGCGGAAGCAACGCTCGCGGGCGACGGGAATCGGGCGCGGCATCACGTCGATGTTCGGGCATGACCTCCAGCCTAGATTCGCCAGCCTGATCTCCGGCTGAAGGCTCGGCCATCACACCGACGAGTACGCCACGATGCCGCGACGCACGCTCTCGAGGGCGCGGCGCGCAACCGTCGCGAGGCGTGGTTCGGCGACCAGCGACATCTGATCGAGGAGGTCGATCGTCTGCTTGGCCCAGCGCACGAAGTCACCGGCGGCAAGGTCTGCTTCGCGCAAGACGCGGTCCAGTGGGACCCCCCTGGCCCAGGAATGCATCGCGAGCGACAGTCCCGCGGCAGGTGGCTCCGAGCCGGGAAGCCGCGAGTCGCGCTCGAGGTCGTCGAGTCGCTGCCACAGGTCCAGCGTCTGCGCGAGTGCCTCGCGGAAGGCACCGCGGGGCAGCGCGCGCTCCCCCATCCCCGCCTCGTCACGGCGCGGTTCATAGACCAGCGCACACGCCAGTGCGGCCAGCGATGGCGCATCCAGCCCGCCCCACAATTCGAGCCGCAACGATTCGGCAACCAGCAGGTCGCGCTCGCCGTAGATCCGCCGCATGGTGCGACCGGATGCCGTCAGTGTCGCGGTACCGTCTGCGGCAACGCGGACGTAGTCCAGGGTCGCGAGCACATCGACGATACGATCGAAAACCCGGGCGACGGTTCCGGTGCGCGCGTCGATCTGGCTGCGAAGGCGCTCGACCGTGCGCTTCAGCTTCCAGTAGCGCTCTGCCCATCGGGCGTGGTGCTCGCGGTCGGGGCACTGATGGCACGGATGCCGCTGCATCCGTCGACGGAGGTCGCTGATTTCGCGCTGGCGGGTGTCCCGCGTCTGCCGAGACGCGTTCGCATCCTTGCGGCCCAGCTTCTCGAGATCGCTGAGTTCGCGACGGATGCTGGAGTACTCGGCGAAGTCGCCCTTGTCGCAACTCATGGCCTTCGCGTAGCCCGCGAGGGACTCTTCCGATTCCTTCACCTGGCGCGCGAGCCCGACCACGGCCCGGTCAGCCTGGAACTGCGCGAACGAGGACTCCAGGATCTCTCTCGCGCGGGCCCTGCCGAACTGGTCGATGAGGTTCACCGCCATGTTGTAGGTCGGCCGGAAGCTGGAGTTCAGCGGATAGGTGCGCCGCGATGCCAGTGCGGCGACGGCCTGGGGGTCGAGCCCTTCGGTCCACTGGACGACGGCGTGGCCTTCCACGTCGATCCCCCGGCGTCCGGCACGGCCGGTGAGTTGGGTGTACTCCCCCGATGTGATCGCGACCCGCGCTTCGCCGTTGAACTTCTCGAGCTTTTCGAGCACGACCGTTCGCGCCGGCATGTTGATCCCCAGCGCAAGAGTCTCGGTCGCGAAGACGACCTTGATGAGCTTCCGCTGGAAGAGCTCCTCGACGACCTCCTTGAACGCCGGCAGAAGACCCGCATGATGTGCGGCGACTCCCCGCTCGAGGTTCTCGCGCCATTCCCAGAATCCGAGGACAGCCAGGTCTTCCTCGAGCAGGGTTCGCGTGCGCTCCTCGACGATCGCGCGAATCTCCGCGCGCTCCTCGGGTGTCGTCAAGCGCGCTCCAGATCGCCGCACCTGCTGCACCGCAGCGTCGCACCCGGCACGGCTGAAGATGAAGAAGATCGCGGGAAGCAGATTCGACCGCGCGAGCAGCTCGATCACCTCGGGGCGGTCAAGCCGTTCGATCCGTTGCGCATTGGCTGAGCGCACCGGGCGATGCCCTCCCCGATGGGGTCGACGATGCTGGCCGTCGCGTCCGCGGCTTCCCGACATGGCAGCACTGCGGCTGGCCTGGACGCGCCGGTTGTTCTCGTACGTCGGGCCCTTGAACGAGCGGATGCGCATGAGCTCCTGGTTCACCTGCGCCGTGGCGATCCCGGCACGATCGTCGAACAGCGGCAGGAGGTCCCCGCGCACGAGAACGTGTTGCTCGAGCGGGACCGGTCGCGTCTCCGACACGATGACGTCGGTGTCTCCGCGCACGGTGTCGAGCCAATCGCCGAACTCTTCGGCGTTCGACACCGTCGCCGAGAGCGAAATGAGTCGCACCGCCGGCGGCAGGTGGATGATGACCTCTTCCCACACGGCGCCGCGGAACCTGTCGGCGAGATAGTGAACTTCGTCCATGACGACGTAGCGCAGGTCGCGCAGCGCAGGCGAGCCCGCGTAGAGCATGTTGCGCAACACCTCGGTCGTCATAACGACCACGCGGGCGTTTCCGTTGATGTTGGTGTCACCCGTTAGGAGTCCCACGTCGTCGGGTCCGTAGACGTCGACGAGCTCGCGGAACTTCTGGTTCGACAGAGCCTTCATCGGCGTCGTGTAGAACGCCTTGTCCGCCGGCTCGCGCATCGCCAGGTGTACCGCGAACTCCCCGACGATGGTCTTCCCCGCGCCCGTGGGTGCCGCGACGAGGACGCTTCTGCCCGATTCCAGTGCGTGGCATCCAGCGATCTGGAACTCATCGAGCTCGAAGCGCTGCATGTCGGCGAACCCGGCCGTCACGGGGAACGCACGGGCGGCCTCGGCCCGCGCGAATCGCTCCGCCGGGCTCGGGACGCTCACCCGGTGGCCTCGGGGGGCAGCAGTGCCGCCTCGCGCTTGGATCGGCGCCGATCGAACAGCATGGAGACCCCGGCGGCGGCGAAGAAGAGCACGACCAAGATTCCGGCCAGCAGCAGCATCGATACTGCGTCCGCGGCAGGGGTTGCGACGGCGGCGAACAGCGTCGCGACCAAGACGGCCACCCGCCAACCCTTCAGGATGCCGCGCCCCGAGATGACGCCGGCCACGTTCAGAGCGACGAGGAAGACAGGCAAGACGAAGGAGACACCGACGACGAGGAGGAACTTGAAGACGAAGTCGTAGTAATAGGTCGCGTCATAGAAGAGCGACGTCTGCTCGGGGGCGAACGTGGCCATGATCTCCACGACGTGCGGAAGCACAAGCCATCCCACGACTGTGCCCGCGAAGAACAGGGGTACCGCGGCACCGACGAAGCCGGCTGTGTATCCCACCTCCTTGCGGGTCAGCCCCGGCATGATGAACGCCCAGATCTGCCACAGCCAGATCGGCGCTGAGATCAGGATGCCGATCGCGAACGCGATACGGATGCGGAGATCGAAAGGCCCGGTGACCGTTGTGAACATCACTTCGACGTTCAGCTCGTCCCCACGCATGGCGGCGACATCGGCAATGGGGATCGTGATCAACCGGATGATCGGATCGGTGATGATGAACGCCACCACCATGCCCACGACCAGGGCGATGGCCGAGATCATGAGCCGCTTACGCAACTCGATCAGATGCTGCCCGAGGGACATCCTCCGGTCACGGCGCGGCCGGTCGGGCTCTCCCACCTGAGGCAGGGAACTGGTTGCCACGCGGCAGGGTCAGGCTGTGGAATCTCGACCGCTGGACGACGCGGCCTGCGACGAACCGGACGAACCGGTCGACGACGAGTCGGCGGCCTCGGATGCGGCGACCTCGGGCTTCGCGGCATCCTTCGAGTCGTCGTCCTTCATGGCCTTCATCTCGCCCTTGAAGACACGGGCCGACTGGCCGAGGCTCTTTGCCAGCGCGGGCAGCTTCGCCGCGCCGAACAACAGCAGGATCACCGCGAGAATGATCAGCAGGTGCGGCCACCCGAATGCGTTCCCCATAGGGTCTCCTCACGATTGCGGTGCCTGCAGTCTACCCCGGACGTGCGCAACCGTCCCGAAACCGGCCTGCGAACCGGCCAAGTCGTGCGTTCGCGCTGTCAGGACGCGTCCGAATACTGCGCCAGCGCCGCCTCGGCCCAGTTCCGTGCCGCCTCACGCGCCCCGACCGGCGCGACGACCCGGACCTCACCCCCGCGCCGTGCGGCGAGACGGCGAAGGCTCACTTCATCGGCGATGCGCATACGGGCCGTACTCACCCCCGCCGATGTCGTGACGGTCGCCCGGTCCAGATAGTCACCGAGCAGAGGTGCCACGGATGCGGGAAACTCCAGCGTCGCGATCACGTCCTCACCCGCGTCAGCGAACCACCCCGGCACTGCCTCCTGCTCGTGCGTGATCGGGATGTCGGTGAGGCTGAGATCGCTGACCCTGTCCAGGTGGAATGTGCGCATCGCCTCACGAAGATGGCACCAGCCCTGCAGGTACCACTGTCCTTGAGCGATCAAGACCTTGACCGGATCGACCGTGCGCGTCGTCGGAGATCCCTCGGGTGTCTTGTACGTGAAACTCACCGCGACCTGCCGTCCCAAGGCATCCGCCACGAGGCGACGAACCGCGTCGACGGGTTCGGACGCCACGACCACGGCTGCGGGCGTGCGAGATGCCCCACGAGAGAGTTTGGCCAGCAGCCCAGCGAACAGCTGCGAGTCACCGACACCAGGAATGGTCGCCGCGAGCTGGAGCCCGGCAAGCAGAGCCGCCGCCTCGCGAGCGGTCAGGCGCGGCGCACGCTCCAGTCCGACTGAGTTCGTGATGACGATGAGGTCGCGCTCGTCCAGCAGATCCCAGTCGATGTCGAACAACTCATTCGCCATCTGCCAGTACCCGGAGTCCCCCGGCAGGCCGATCACCGTGAGACCGCGCACCATGGTCCGCATCTGCTCGGCTGTGACGTCGAACTCGTCGGCAGCCTCGGCCACCGAGACCTCACCCTTGGAGATGAGGTACGGAACCAGCTGCAACAGAAGCGCCGCGCGATCGGTGGCCACCGACGGACCGCTCACTCGTCCCCTCCCCTATGCGCATCACGAACGGCACGCAGCCGTCGAATCACCTCGGACCTGACGATGTCGGGTTCGACGACGCGGACCTCCGGCCCATACGAAGCCAGTTCGTCGGCGAAGATGTGCACATCGACGTACGGCACCCAATAACCCTGCGCTGCCGGCTCGGCCCGACGCGACAGGCGCAGCCACGCCTCGGTGCCGGGATCGATCTCCACCAGCGCCCGCTGCCGCGCGGCCAGAGCGCGCAGACCCTCGAGTGCCCGCTCACCTGCCCCCTCCCGCAGGTCGGGATCGCCCACGGTGCGAGTGACCACGACATCGTCGACGATGCGGGTCAGCAGGAAGGTGCGCGGCGCGTCGAGGTCCAGATCCAGTCCGTACACGTGCCAGCGCGCCTCGAACTCGACCAGTGCCAGCGGTTGCAGCCGCCGAACTCGCGGTGCCGCGCTTCCTGGCCGCATGTAGCTGAAGCTGACGATCCGTGAGTCTTCGATGGCCCGCTGCAACGGCGCGAACGAGGGTTCGCGCAAGCTGATCCGGGGCGAGTAGCCGAGGATGGGGTTATCCACCGGGATGCCGAGCGCGCGGATCTTGCGCAGCCCACTGCGCGCATCGGCCGACAGCGAGCTTTCGCTCCACACTCCGCCGGCCAGATTGAGCAGCGCGATCTCCGCCGGCGTGAACTCGATATCGGCCGGCAGCTCGTACTCCGTCGTGGGAACGCGGTATCGCGCCTCCCGAAGGTCATCGGGGTCGGCGCGGTCACCGATCGTCTCGATCGGAACGCCAAGACCGCGCAGACTCTCTTTGTCGCGCTCGAACATCTTCTCCAGCGCGTCCTTCGAGGTCCCGGACTCCGACTGCTCGCGGTAGCCCGACACCGACGACAGGATCGTGTCTTTCGTGAGGCCCTGCTCGGTGGCCATCAGAGCCACCACGAGGTTCACCAACCGCTCCTCTGGCGGGATGCGCGTCGTGTTCTTGGGGGGCACGCCCTCATCCTAGGCGCGCGATGCGCGGCATCCGACGTTACGAAGTCGGTTCCGGATCGAGGCCCAGGATGTCGATCACAAACACCAGGGTCGCCCCGCCGGGAATCGCACCCTGGCCCGCGTCGCCGTAGCCCTGGTCCGGTGGGACGACGACGAGCACCTGCGATCCGACCGTCTGGCCTTCGAGCGCCGCGGCGAATCCGGGAACCACGGCGTTGAGGTCGAACGAGACAGGTTCGGAGTCCCAACTCGTATCGAATACCTCTCTGGTGTCCCACAGCAGGCCGGTGTAGTGAGCCCGGACCGGCTGGTCTCCCGTGACGACCTCACCGTCACCCTTCTTGAGGGTCTGAATCGAAAGCTCCTCCGGCGCGGGAGCATCGGGGATGATCACCCCGGGACGTCCATTGGGCGCCCGAACCACGGAAGGAAGACCGTTGCTGTCGGTGAACTGATCTGCCCCCGTTGCCTTGGGCAGGTAGACCTTGCGCACATCGACCACGGCGACCGCCGAATCGTCTTCGTCGAGGCCGATCTGGGCGGCGGCGGCCGGGTTGATGGCGTCCGACGGCAGCGCGACGACGACGCGATCGCCCTCCTGCGCGCAGCGCAGTGCATCGTCCAGGCCCGGGAGCGTATCGATCCACCGGCCCATCGAGAACACACTGGAGAGAGTCACGTCGTACGAGGTGGCCACGGCAGTCTCGCCGGTCTGCCCGTTCAGCAGGACCATGTCCAGCACGACCATCTGTTCCGGTGTCGTGATCGGGGTGCCCTCGCCCTCGGTGAGATCGACCCACCCCAGCTCGTCGACGTGGAACGGCGTGTAGACCTCCACGTCGGGAACCTGGCCGAACTCGCCGTCGACGCTGACGAGCTCGTTGACCGCGGCATCCGAGGTGACCACGCGCGCGCAGGAATCTGCCGCGTTGGTCGAGCAGCCGACGAGCGCGGCAGCGGACAGGCCGAGGATCGCGAGGAAGGCGGGTGTCTTTCGCACCGGATCAGTCTAGGCGGTCGACGTCGGCCGCTCCGTCGCCGGCGGCCTCGCGGGCCCCCTCGCCCGCTGCCTGGCGTGCGCCGTCGGCGGCCCGCTGGGCTTCCCGCACTCGCTTGCGCAGGTTCTTGTCGGTGATCTGCCGGTCGCCGACGGCTCCGGGCGTCCACAGCTCGACATCGTCGTCGCCGTAGCTCGTCTTGGATGCGCGCCGCTTCTGTTCCGGCGGCACGGCGCCCGGTGCGAGCCGTCGCGCCCACAGCAAGAACCCGGTGTGCGCGACCATACGGTGGTCGGGCCGAACCGCGAGCCCCTCGACATGCCAGCCGCGAACCATCGTCTCGTTGGCATCCGGCTCGGTGAAGACGCCGGTGTTGCGGATGTACTCAGCGACCCGGCTCAGCTGGGTGGCAGTGGCGACGTAGCACAGCACGACGCCGCCCGGGGTGAGCGCCTCGGCGACGGCATCGATGCACTCCCAGGGGGCGAGCATGTCCAGGATGACGCGATCAACCGAGCCCGGCTCGATCGCTGTGGGCAGCTCCTCGGCCAGGTCCCCGACGCGCACCTCCCACGACGTCGGGCGGTGACCCAGGAAGGTTTCGACGTTGGCCTGCGCGACCTCGGCGAACTCAGGCCGCCGCTCGAATGAAAGGAGCCGTCCTGCATCGCCGATCGCGCGCAAGAGCCACAGCGACAGCGCACCGGAACCGACCCCCGCTTCCACCACGACTGCGCCGGGGAACACGTCCGCTTCGGCGAGGATCTGCGCGGCATCCTTCGGGTACACGATGGCTGCGCCTCGCGGCATCGACATGACGAAGTCGCGCAGCAGCGGGCGAAGCGCAAGGTACTCGTGTCCGGCGCTGTTGCGGACGACCGAGCCGTCGGGAAGGCCGACGAGCGTGGAGTGGGGCAGCACGCCGTGATGGGTGTGCAGTTCGCCGCCCTCGCGCAGCGTGATGGTGTGCAGGCGGTTCTTCGGTCCCGTGAGCTGGACGCGGTCGCCGATACGGAAGGGGCCGGACAATCGGGGGGTGGCGCTCATGACCGCTCCTCTCGGTGGGTGCGGTGGAGACGTCCCAGGTCCGATGCCGTGACGCCGTCAAGCGTCGGCCATACCTCGTGCGCGCCAGCTCCCACGAGCGAGACCATCGCCGGCACGCCCAGGACCACGGCCCCGGCGGCGACCGCCGAGCGCAGCCCGTTCGGCGAGTCCTCGATCGCGACCGTGCCCGCGGGATCCACTCCGAGCATCGCGCACGCCTGGAGGTAGGGGTCGGGGTAGGGCTTCGGGCGAGTGACGTCGTCGCCGGCGACGACGACATCGAACGCCTCGAAATCGATGAGATCCGCGATGTGGGTCGCCATCCGCCGCATCGACATCGTCACGAGTGCGGTCTTCACCCCCGCAGCCTTCAGGTCGGCCAGGAGCGCTCGGGCGCCCGGACGGAAGGGGACGCCATCGCGCGAGATGGTGCGCATCACTTCACTCGTGAGGTGGTCGATGATGTCGTCCACCGACATCCGGACACCCTCCGCCTGCAGGATCCGCGCGGAATCCTCGAGTGCGAGACCGACCAGGGAAAGCGCCTTCTCGTGAGTCCAGGTGCCGCCGAAGCTCTCGACGAGCGGTGTCTCGGCAGCGATCCAATACGGTTCCGTGTCGACCAGGGTCCCGTCCATGTCCCAGAGCACGGCAGCAGGAGCGGGAACGGCAGTCACCGCACCATGCTACCGATGGGCCGGATGGCGCTGGTCCGTCGCCGGATTCGGGGCACTCGCCGTTTCTCGCGCCCGCCGGACGGCGGCGTCCTATCCTGGATGGATCGCCACCTGAGGAGGTTACGTGGAGGGACTGGGACGCCGGGTTCTCGTCGCCGCATTCGACGGCTGGAACGACGCGGGCGAGGCTGCTTCCTCCGCAGTCGCCCATCTGCGGGAGACAGGCGGCTACGAACCGATCTACTCGGTCGATCCCGAACTGTACTTCGACTACCAGTACACGCGGCCTCAGATCCGCACCACAGCAGACGGCTCACGAGAGCTCACCTGGCCGGAGACCACCATTCATCGCCCCACTCGACCCACCCGCGGCACACAGCTGTGGCTGCTGACCGGCGTCGAACCGGCCCGCGCCTGGCAGGCTTTCGCGGCTGAACTCGTCGATGTCGCCCTGCGAGAGGACATCACCGGATTCGTGGCAATGGGTTCGATGATGTCGGATGTCCCGCACACGCGCCCCATCTCCGTCTTCGCGGGCAGCGAGAGCGAGCCGGTACGCACCGCTCTCGACCTGGAGCGCAGCACCTACGAGGGCCCCGTCGGTATCTTGAGTGTCATCTCCCACGTCGCCATGAGCGCGGGCATCCCGTCCGCCCAGCTGTGGGCCAGTGTTCCCCACTATGTGGCTGGTCACACGCCCTCGCCGAAGGCGAGCCTCGCGCTGCTCGACCGCCTGGAAGACATCACCGGCGCGCAGCTCGACCGGGGGGACCTCCCGACGCAGGCGAGGACCTGGGAGGCGTCCATCGACGCGGCCGCCGCCGAGGACGAGGAGATGACGGAGTACATCCATCAGCTCGAACGCACCCGGGACACCTGGGACTCGCCGGAGGCGTCGGGAGACGCGATTGCGCAGGAGTTCGAGCGGTATCTGCGCCGCCGGGGCGACGGTCCCGGCCGTGGCGGGCGCGACGAGCCGCGCAAGCCCTAGTTCTCTCGCGCGATCGACAGTCCCCTCAGTACGGCTGGATGACGCCCATGCTCAGCAGCACGAGCAGGGTGGCGCCAAGGGCGACCCGGTAGACCACGAAGGGCAGGAAGCTGCGCTTGGAGATCCAGCTCATGAAGAAGGCGATCACGCCGAGGGCCACGATGAACGCCACGCCGGTGGCGGCAGCAGTCTCAAGCGGCGTGAACGGCCCCTGCTCATCGGCGCTCTTGAAGAGCTGGTAGAACCCGCTCCCGAAG
This sequence comes from Microbacterium sp. bgisy207, assembly GCF_057706855.1. NCBI lineage: Bacteria > Bacillati > Actinomycetota > Actinomycetes > Micrococcales > Microbacteriaceae > Microbacterium > Microbacterium sp. bgisy207. The sequence continues at coordinate 2,357 of NZ_JBYIPB010000003.1, read as the reverse complement.
ACGGCGGGAATCGCCAGCAGGAACGCGTACCGAGCGGCCGCTGCGCGTTCGTAACCGAGGAACAGACCCGCGGTGATCGTGCCGCCCGACCTCGATACGCCCGGTATCAACGCGAGGGCCTGGGCGAACCCGAAGATCACCCCGTTCCCGACGGTGAGTTGATCGAGCTTCCGGCGCTTCGCGCCCACGAGGTCGGCGATCCCCAGGAGGACTCCGAAGAAGATCAGCATCCCCGCCACAAGCCACAGCGACCGGAGTGTCGTCTCGATCTGATCCTGGAACAGCAGGCCCAGCACGACGATGGGGATCGAGCCGATGATGATCAGCCACCCCATGCGGGCATCCGGGTCGCTGCGCGGCGCCTTGCCGACCAGAGAGAGCGACCACCGCGAGACGATCCGCACGATGTCGCGCCAGAAGAAGACGACCACCGCAGCCTCTGTCCCGATCTGGGTGATCGCGGTGAACGCTGCGCCGGGGTCCTCGGCACTCGGCAGGAACTCGCCCAGGATGCGCAGGTGTGCGCTCGACGAGACCGGCAGGAACTCGGTGAGCCCCTGCACGAGCCCGAGGATGAGTGCTTCCAGCAGCATGGATGCCTTCCGGATCAGTACGACAGCAGAAGATCGGTCAGCACCCGCTGTCCGAACACGAGGGAATCCAGGGGAACGCGTTCGTCCACACCGTGGAACATGCCGGTGAAGTCGAGATCCGCCGGGAGCCTCAGCGGCGCGAACCCGTACCCGCGGATGCCGAGGGCCGCCAGCGCCTTGTTGTCGGTGCCCCCGCTCATCAGGTAGGGCAGCACGGGAACTCCGGGGTCGTGTCGACCGAGCGCCCCGACCATGGCGCTGACCAGCTCACCCTCGAAGGGCACTTCGAGGCCGATGTCCCGGTGCACGACCTCGATCGCGATGTCGGGCCCGATGATCTCTTGGATCGCCTGAAGGGCGGCATCCTCGGCGCCGGGGAGTGTCCGCACGTCGATCAGCGCTTCTGCGCGATCCGGGATGACGTTGTGCTTGTAACCGGCGGCCAGGCCCGTCGGGTTGGCTGTCGTGCGGATCGTCGACCGCAGGAAACGGGAGGCGGGTCCGGCAGCGGCGGCGACGGCATCCGGATCGTCGGCGGATGTCCCCGTGAGTTCGGCGATCCGTTCCGTGAGTCGCTGCGTCGTTGCGGTCATTTCGACCGGCCAGGCCGTCTGACCGAGTGCGGCGACCGCCTCCGCGAGCCGCGTGACGGCGTTGTCCTCGTGAAAGGCGCTGCCGTGCGCCGCGCGACCGCGAGCGACCAGACGGATCCAGACCAGAGCCTTTTCGCCCACCTGGAGCAGGTACGCGCGTCGACCGGCGAGATCGATCGAGTACCCGCCGACCTCGCTGATCGCCTCGGTCGCTCCCGCAAACCACTCGGACCTGTCGCGGACCACGAGGGATGACCCCTCGCCGCCGCCGTTCTCCTCGTCAGCGAAGAATGTCACTACGAGATCTCTTGCCGGCTGCCGCCCGCTCCGCAGGATCTCGGCCACCGACGTGAGGATCATGGCGTCCATGTTCTTCATGTCGACGGCACCGCGGCCCCACAGCATGCCGTCGCGGATCTCTCCTGCGAACGGGTCGACCGACCAGTCCTCCGCGACCGCGGGGACGACGTCCAGGTGACCGTGAACGACCAGGGCAGGCTTGTCGCGGTCGGCGCCCGGGATGCGCACACAGACGTTCGTGCGCCGATCGATCGGCTCGTAGATCTCGGGCGTCAGACCCAGCCCACGCAGGTATGCGGCGACGTACTCGGCGGCTTCTCGTTCGCCTCGAGCGTGCCCCCCGCCCCAGTTGGTGGTGTCGAAGCGGATGAGGTCCCGCGCGACGACGACGACTTCGGGAAGCTCCGACTCGGTACCAGACACGGGCACAAACCTATCGCGCCCAGACGACGCGAGTGTTTCATCGCTGCGCCCAAGACGATTATCGGCGACCGCCCGGACGTGATAATGTCAATCTTCGGTTGTGAGACCGACACCACTCTGCGCGGGTGGCGGAATAGGTAGACGCGCTAGCTTGAGGTGCTAGTGCCCGTATAGGGCGTGGGGGTTCAAGTCCCCCCTCGCGCACAGACGAAATGGGTCCCGAAAGGGGCCCATTTCCGTCTGTCCGGGCGGGGTCGATGCGAACGCCCCCGGGGTGGGCCCACGCCGCCGGAGGCTCCGCACGGCGCGCAGCGACGTGTGGAGTGGCGGCGGGGACAAGTCCCCCCTCGCGCACAGACGAAATGGGTCCCGAAAGGGGCCCATTTCCGTCTGTCCGGGCGGGGTCGACGCGAACGCCCCGGGGGGGTCGATGCGAACGCCCGCGCTG